>JAFDDB010000101.1 GCA_019311115.1 Deltaproteobacteria bacterium | reverse complement strand
TCCCGCGTGACGGCGCGTCGCGGGTACCCGCTCCTGCTCGGCGGAACCGCTGCCGGTGATAGTATCGCGGCAGCATGTCGGGATCCGAGATTCGCGCCCTGGAGCCGGCTGACGCTGCGGCCTACGCCTCGTTGCGACGCGAGGCGCTGCTCGGCGCGCCCCTCTCCTTTGTCTCGTCGCCCGAAGACGACCGCTGTTCGTCGGCCGAGGCGGTGGTCGAGATGCTCCGCGACCCCGAGTCCGCGATCTTCGGCGCCTTCGACGGTGGGCTGGTCGGCGGCGTCGGCGTCTACCGCGACCCGCACGCGAAGGCCGCGCACAAGGCGCACATCTGGGGAATGTACGTGGCGCCCCCGCAGCGCGGGCGTGGCGTAGGCGCGGCGCTGCTGGCGGCAGCCCTCGACCACGCGCGCTCCCTGCCCGGCATCTCCTGGGTCCACCTGGGCGTAAGCTCGACCGCACCGGCCGCGCGTCACATCTACGAGGCGGCCGGCTTCGAGGTCTGGGGCGCGGAGCCCGAAGCCTTGCGCCACCAGGGCGAGTCGGCCGTCGAGTACCACATGGCCCGGCGGCTCGGCGATTGATCCTACTCCCGCCTGCCCTGATGGAGTGAGAGATGAAATCTCCTGTGCTCGACCAACTGAACCTCGTCGTCCGCGACATGGACACCACACTCGCCTTCTACCGGCTGCTCGGGCTCGACATCCCGGAAGAGTCGGTGTTCGGGACCGAGAGCGGCGCGCACCACGTCGAGGTCGCGATGCCGAGCGGCTTCGACCTGTCGTTCGACAGCGAGGTCCTCGCCTCGCACTACGACTCCGGCTGGAAACCCGCCGCACGAAGCGCCGGGCGGTGCATGATGACGTTCCGCACGGTCTCTCGCGACGACGTCGACGCGCGCCACGCAGAACTCCTGGCTGCCGGTCACCCGAGCGCACAGGAGCCCTACGACGCCTTCTGGGGCTCGCGTCACGCGATCGTCGAGGATCCAGACGGCAACCACGTGGGGTTGATGAGCCCCTCCGACGCTGCCCGCCGGAGCGCGCCACCACCGCTCTGAACCCGTGACTCTGCTCAGCCGTCTGCGTAGGCGGCACGGAAACGTCCCGCCCAGAATCCCCGGTCGGACTCCAGGGTCGGGCGCTCCCACGATTCGAAGCAGGAGAGCAGCCGCGTATTCCGCGCCAGGTGGTGGCCCGGAGCGAGCCGCGACGCGATCGCCCAGGCGGCGTCGACATCGGCTTCGACGCGTTCGCGCCAGACGTCGAGGTACGCGCGTCGCAGCTGGCGATGGCGTGGCTCGCTTCCCAGCCACGCCTCCATCGGGTCGAAGAACGGGTGGCCGACCCCCGCATCGCTCCAGTCGAAGATCCAGAGGGTGCCGGGCCCGTGCGCGGCGTTCCCCCAGTACACGTCGCCGTGTACCAGGTGGTCCCCGATGCCGAACTCCGCGAGCGCAGAGACATCCTCGCGCGCCTTCTCCAGCAGCGCGTCGGGCTCGGGACCGAGCAGCGCGCGGCTCTCGGGCAGCGCATCGGGAAGGTCGGCGAGCCGCCACGACTGGAGGCCCGGCGTGTCGAGCAGCGCGTCGGCCTCGGTCTGCATGCGCGCGAAGCGCGAGAGCATCTCCTGCGCCACGGCGACCGGCGCGTCCTTCGCGAGCCGCTCACCGAAGTCCGCGAAGAGCGCGCAGTCGTCCCGGAAGGCGAGGGGAGCCGGGACCAGGTCGGGGAAGGCGCCCGCGAGCGCGGACATGACGGCCCCCTCGGGGACGAAGGCTCCGGGGCGCGTGGCCTTGAGCCAGTGGTCGCCGCCTTCGCAGGGGAGCCGGTAGATGCAAGAGAGCGGCCAGACGCGCACCTGCTCTGGCGCGCCCGAAAGCGCGATGCCGCGGTCTGCGAGCCCGGCGAGCGCGAAGTCCAGCAGTCGGGCGTGGAAGTCCAGCCGATACCAGGGTGCGCCGCCTCCGGCGCATAGCCCCCGGGCCAGGGCGGGATCGGCGTGCTCGGACAGATCGCCCAGCGGACGCCAGTCACGAAGGCCCGGCGCGTCCTCACAGTCGAACACGCTCAGGTTCCGGTCGCCGTCGCGCAGCCGGGCCGTCAGCGTCGCCCCACCGACGTTCCCGGTCAGGCCGCACACGCGCTGGGCCTCGCGGCAGAGCGGCGTGATCGAGTCCTGGACCCCGAACTCCGCCTTCACCTCGGGCAGCGAACCATCGACGAGCGCGAACGCGCCCTCTCCCGCGCCCGGACGCCGAACGATGAGCAGTTCTCGCGTGGCCATCTTCTGCGCGGCAGTATATCGGCACCGCCGCCGCGCACCATCCGGGAGCCCACCTCTGATGACAGACGCCCTGCTGCGCGACCTCGAGCGCTACGCCGACGCGGCGCGCCGCCTCGAGGGCTGGGTGCTCGAGTACGAGCCCGAGCCGCTGCGCCCGGGACCGCCCTGGGACTACAAGGCGCGGGCTTCCGAGCTCTGCGCGCGGGCGGGCACGCTGCTCGACCTGGGAACGGGCGGGGGCGAGGTGCTCTCGCGCCTGCTCGCCGCGAGCCGCGCCCGCGCCGTCGCCACCGAGTGGTGGCACGTCAACGCGCCCGTGGCCGGACGCCGGCTCGCGGGACGTGCCCCGGTGGTGCGCACCAGCTCCCTCGAGCTTCCGTTCGCCGACTCGCGCTTCGACCTGGTGCTCTCGCGCCACGAGGAGCTCGCGCCGAGCGAGGTCGCGCGCGTGCTCGCGCCGGGCGGGCGCCTGCTGACACAGCAGGTCATCCCGGATCCATGGCCCGAGCTTCGCGAGTTCTTCCCGGACATGACGCGGTTTCCCGACCACTACGCCGGGTACCAGCGCGGGCTCCAAGAGGCGGGACTCGCCATCGAGGAGGCGCGCGAGTTCCGCCACCCCGTGCGCTTCCACGAGCTGGGGCACCTGGTCTACCACCTGGTCGCCGCACCCTGGACGCTGCCCGGCTTCTCGATCGACACGCACGGCGAGCCGCTGGCCCGCCTGTCCGTCGAGTTCGAACGCGAAGGCGGCCTCGTGCTGACCGACGGCCTCTACCTGCTGCAGGCAGCCGCGCCGTGAGCCGGCTCGACGAGGTGAAGGTCGCGCGGGTCCTCGACTCCTTCGGCGTCGCTGCAGACGCACTGCTCGGCCGCGGAGGCGAGGCGCGCGTCTACGCGCTCGATGACGACCGGGTGCTGCGCGTGCACCACCCCAGCACCAAGCGAGCGTCGGTCGACCGGCGCAACGCGCTGCTCCAAGAGATCACGCGGGGAGCGTCCGGCGTTCCCTTCGCGACGCCCGTTCCGCTCGAGACGCTCGAGCGCGAGGGCTGCATCGTGGTCCTCGAGCGCCGCCTGCCCGGCCGCCCGCTTCTCGAGCTCCTCGGCGAGGCATCTGGAGCCGCTCGCGAGGCGCTCGTCCGCGCGAACCTCGACGCGGCGGCGCGGATCGGAGACATCGCGCTCGCGCGCACCGCGTACGGAGACCTGTGCTCACCGGCGCCCCTTCACACGAAGACCTTCCGCGAGTACCTGGAGACACGGGCGGCCACCAGCCTGCGCCGGGCGGGCGCCGACTTCGCGCACCTCTCCCCGGCCGAGCTTGCGCGCGCGCTACCCGAGCCCCAGCCGATGGGCCCCGCTCTCGTACATCTGGACGCCTTCGGGGGGAACATGCTGGTTGAGGCGGAACGCGTCACCGCGGTGATCGACTTCGGCACGGTCTCGATCGCCGGAGACCGCCGCATCGATCCCCTCGCCGCCGCCGCCTACCTGGACGCTCCGATCACGCCGTACGCGACCGACGCGGACCGGCACATCGCGCAGGAGTGGCTCGGCGAGCGGGGGCTCGACGACCTGTACACGCCGGCGCGCCGCTGGCTCGCCGCGTTCTGGTCGGCGGCCATGGACGACCCCACACTCGACCGCTGGTGCCGGTCGGTGCTGCTGGCGTAGGCTCGGGCAGGGAGGAGTCGAGAGTGCACGAAGAGTGGATCGTCGACGAGAAGCGGATCTTCGCCTGGATCGAGCAGATCTTCGACTGGGGCGTCAGGCGCCCCGGCTACCCCGCGGACCGCCAGGCAGAGCAGTTCTCGGCCGAGCGCTTCCGTGAGCTCGGATTGCAGGACGTGCGGTTGGAGCCGGTCCCTCTCCCCTACTGGGAGCCGCGCTCGTGGTCGCTGCACGTGAGCGCACAGGGCGAGGACTTCGAGCTGCCGTGCTTCCCGCTCCCGCACTCGGCGCCCTGCGAGGAAACGGAGTTCGAGCTCGCAGAGCTCGGCGTGGCCGGCGACGGTGACGTGGCGGGCAAGGCTTCCCTCTTCGACGTGCCGATGATCCGGCTCCCGCCCGCCGCGCCGGTCGGCGGCGGCAGTGTGATCGACGATCTCGAGGGAAAGCTCGAGCTGGGAATCAATCCGGGCGGCCGCATCGTCGACCCGCGCGGCAGCTTCGAAGGAACGGAGCAGGTCCTGCCGTTCGGTGCGCGGATCCAGGCGGTCCTGGAGCCGTCGATCGAGGCCGGCGCGTCGGCGTTCCTGGGCACCTTGAGCGGCTATCCCGGCGACGGCTTCGAGTACTACGTGCCGTACGACGGCGTCGAACGGCCGATCCCCGGCGTCTGGCTCCGCGGCAGCGACGGTGCGCGCCTGCGCGACCTGCTGGCTCGCGGTCCGGTGCGCGTGCGGCTGCGCGTCGACTCGGTGCGCGAGACGGTCACCTGCCACAACGTGGTCGGCGAGCTGCCGGGAGCCGACGACGACCGGGTCGTGATCGGCTCGCACCACGACGGCCCGTGGTCGTCGGCGGTGGAGGACGCGTCGGGGATGTCACTCGTCTTCGCGCAGGCCGCCTACTGGTCGAAGCTGCAGCCGGAGGAGCGTCCCCACCACATGGTGTTCCTGCTGAACGCGGGACACATGGCTGGCGGCGCCGGCGTCCATCGCTTCATCGCCGATCACGCGTCGGAGCTCGAGAGGATCGTGCTCCAGCTCCACCTGGAGCACGCCGCCAACGAAGTCGTCGAGCGCGATGGCGAGCTAGTCCCCACGGGCGAGCCCGAGCCGCGTTG
This sequence comes from Deltaproteobacteria bacterium, assembly GCA_019311115.1. GTDB lineage: Bacteria > Myxococcota_A > UBA9160 > SZUA-336 > SZUA-336 > JAFDDB01. Next base: position 8,546 of record JAFDDB010000101.1, on the reverse strand, counting down.
GTTCTTCACCAGCCGCATCCCGCGGCTCGAGAACGCCGTCGCCGACGCACTCGAACGCGAGGGCGTAGACCGCAGCCTGATCCTGCGCCCCGACGCCTTCGGCCCGCAGCCCACGACCGACGGCGGGCCGTTCCATCTCGAGGGCGTCCCGCTGGTCAACTACCTGACGGCCCCCTTCTACCTCTTCGACCGCATCGACACGCTCGACAAGATCCACCGGCCGAGCCTGCTCGCGATAACGCGCGCGGCGATCCGCATCGTGGAGTCGACCGCCGGCATCTCGGCCAAGGAGATGCGAGGCTAGGAGTGCGCGCCGCCGGCTGCATGGCTGTCGCGGCGCGCTCAGTCCTTGGTGTACGTCGCCCGACGCTCCGTGCTCATGGCGGCCAGGTGCTTCTCCGCCGCCTCGGGAGAGACGGCCTCGAGTGAGCCGTCCTCGTGCTGGATGACGACGCCGCTGGTGGTGATCAGCTGGTAGCGCCGTTTTCGCTCGTCGCGGTCCGGGTGGCAGATGAGCTGGCAGTTCGCGCAGGTGATGTTGATCCTGCGCGAAGCCTGCATCGCCGGGTGGTAGAAACCGCCGTCGATCGCCGGACGCGGCGCCGAGGCCTGGACCGCCTGGCCCAGCGCCGGCCAGCAGTCCTCTTCGGCATCGGGAACCGGGAAGCGCCCGGGAGACCAGGTGGACCACTTGCCGTTCTTCGAGAGGCCGGTAAACCCGCCGCAGACCATGTCGCAGCGGCGGTAGCTCTTGCGCTTGGAGTAGCTGAAGTCCTGCCCGCCCATCGTGACCGTCGACGTCTCGTCCTTGCCGAAGAGGCCGGAGCTGCAGCTCGCCAGGCAGAGCTGGCACTCGTCGCAGTACTTGTCCTCGGCGGGGAGAGGATCGGTCGCAACCAGCTCCGCCGTGGTTACGGTCGTGCCGAGGATGACCCCCGCACCGTGCGTCTCGGTGATGACGTTGCCGGAGAATCCGAACCAGCCGACTCCCGAACGCGCCGCCAGGTAGCGGTGCGAGAGATCGGGCTTGAAGTCCAGCATGCCGCCCGGCGTGTCCGTGCGGTAGACGATATTCGAGCAGACGCCGAACGAGGGAACGCCGCGCTGGCTCCAGTAGCTGGCCAGGTTGACTGCGAGTCCGGTGGCGGCGTTGTTGACCATGAAGTTGTCGGCCTGGTGCGCGCCGTGGTCCTTCTTGGCCAAGTAGGCGAGGACCTTCTCCTGGTCGAACGGCAGCGCGAAAGTGACGGCCGACTTCGCGCCCTCGAGTACGTACTCGAGGTCGGTCGACGGCGGACCGCCGGCCAGGGTCTCGACCGTCGAGATGCCGACCGCGACGGCCCCCTGGCTCTTCAAGAAGTCGATCGCGAACTCGCTGCGTTCCTTCGGACTCTCCACGACCCCCTCCCCGCTCCGGCGCTCAGCTCTCGCCGAGGGCCCGAACGCTTTCGACGCGAATCGTCACCGCGTGCTTCGGCGGGGGCACCGGGAGCTTCTGGTCCTTGATGGTCTGGGTGAGCATGTCGAAGACGACGCCCTCGGAGGTGAGCTCCGCCGTGCCCTTGAACTGGAAGCCCTGGAACTTCTCGGGCTTGCAGACGAACACGGCGACCTGCGGGTTCTGCTGCAGGTTGTCGCGGGTGTGCGGGCTCATGATCTCCGCGAAGACCAGGTGGTCCTCGTCGAGGACGGCGATCGACCCCTTGGGGCTGACGTTCGGCGCGCCGTCGGTCGTGGCCGACGCGACGTAGCACAGGCCGACCTCTTCGATCAGGTTCCTGTGCTCCTCGGTGATGATCCCCATGCGCTTCTTCCTCCAGCCTATCGGGAACGGGTGGGGTACGGTTGGGGTGACCCTGGCAGGTTCGGGCGTGTGCCGTCATGACGGCGGTCATATCGGCTCCGGGGCCCACCGGGGTGGGTGGGGGCTGGTGTACCCTGCTCCGATGCCTCGTCTTCGCGTTCGCGACATCGACCTCTACTTCGAACGGGCCGGCAGCGGGCCGCGCCTGCTCTACATCGGGGGCTCCGGCGGCGACCTGCGCCAGCAGCCCTCGGTCTTCGACGGGCTACTCGGAAAGCACTTCGACCTGCTCTCCTACGACCAGCGCGGGCTCGGCCGGACCGACAAGCCCGACACCGCGTACTCGATGCAGGACTACGCCGAAGACACGCTGGGGCTGCTCGACGCCCTGGGCTGGGAGCGCTGCCTCGTCATGGGTGTCTCGTTCGGGGGCATGGTCGCGCAGCAGGTCGCCGTGCGCGCTCCCGAACGCATCGCACGCTTGGTGCTGGCCTGCACGTCGAGCGGGGGCGCCGGCGGCGCCTCGTACCCGCTGCACGAGCTGGCGGACCTGCCGGAGCGCGAGCGCATGATCCGGCAGCTCGAGCTCAGCGACGTGCGCCGCGACGCCGACTGGCGCGCGGCGCATCCCGAAGACCTGGCGTCGGCCCTCGACTTCATGAGCCAGCGCGCCGCGACGGGAGACGACCGGCCCGAGGACCGCGCCGGCGCTCGGCGCCAGCTCGAGGCACGGATCGGGCACGACGTGGCGGACCGGCTGTCCGGCCTGTCGATGCCGGTGCTGATCGCCGCCGGGCTCCACGACGGGATCGCCCCGCCCGAGAACCAGAAGGCGTTGGAGTCGCGCATCCCGGACGCGACGCTCGAGTTCTTCGACGGCGGGCACCTCTTCTTGATGCAGGACCGCAGCGCGTTCCCGCGCATCGTCGAGTTCCTGGGCGCTGCGTAGTCCCGGCTAGCCGGCGCGCCGCAGCGGGCGTACCCTGCTGCTGATCGTCCGATCCGGGAGGCGCCGCATGTCGTACGGGAGGTGGGGGGAGTACGGGCAGGCCCGCGTCGCGAGGACAGACGCGTGATCCAGGCCGTCCTGGTCTTGGGGATCCTGTTCACCGCGGCCGGCGTGGCGGTGATGGTGTCGCCGCAGGGAATGATCCGCTTCGTCGTCGATCGCTTCCGGACGCGCGGGGCCCTGTACGCCGCGGCCGCGGCGCGCCTCGTGATCGGCTGCGTCTTCGTGCTGGCGTCGCCCGAGTCGCGGTCCCCGGCGTACCTGTGGTACTTCGGCGTCCTGGCGATCCTCGCGGGCGCCGTCCTCCCGTTCATGGGACTCGAGCGCTTCAAGCGGCTCGTGGGCTGGGTCGCGAGTCTCGACGTGTCGCTGGTGCGCGCGTGGGGGTTCGTGGTCGTCGCACTCGGACTGAGCTTCGTCTGGGCCGCCCTCTGACCGCGGCACGCGCCGAGCTGGTGGGGCGTCTGGCAGACGCCGTGTGCCGACTCGCCCTTCCCCACCCCGTCCGCGTCGGTGTGACCGGCCGCTGCGCCGCCGGAAAGAGCAGCCTCGGCGACGAGCTCGAGACGGCCGTGCGCGAGCGCGGACGGGCGGTGCTGCGCGCGAGCATCGACGACTTCCACCGGCCCGGCCACAAGTTCCGCTCGATGCGAGAGGAGTGGACACCGCGTACGTACTACGAGGAGGGCTACGACTACACGGCCTTCCGCGACGTGCTGCTCGGGCCACTCGGCCCCGGAGGAAGCCTCCGTTGCCGCACCGGAATCTTCGACTCGTACCACGACGAGCCGATCCCCGAGCAGTGGCACCGGGTGCCGCCCGACGCCGTGGCGATCATCGACGGCGCCTACATCCTGCGCGAGGAGCTCGAGGCACACTGGGACTGGATCATCTGGCTCGACGTCGACAACGAGACCATGGTCGAACGTGCGCGCCAGCGGGACATCGCCTGGGTGCACGACGAGGACGCGGTCGTGCGACGCTACCGCGAGCGGTCGATCCCCTCGCACGAGATCTACGAAGACGAGTGCCGGCCGCGTGAGAAGGCGCACGCCATCGTCGACAACAACCGCATCGCCGAGCCGAGGCTCGTCTCGCTCGCTGCACGCTGACAAGGAAGACCCCGAATGAAGCTCACCGAAGTCGCCCCTGCATTCCTCGAGATGGCCCATCGCACCGTGTGGTGCACCGCGACCACCGTCGACTCGCAGCGGCGGCCGCGCTCGCGCGTACTCCACCCGATCTGGGTCTGGAGTGGAGAGCGTCTCGAGGGCTGGATCGCCACCGCGCCCACCCCGTACAAGCGCGCGCACCTCGAAGCCAGTCCGCACATCGCACTCAACTACTGGGAGCCATCGCAGGACACCTGCCTGGCCGAGTGCCGCGCAGAGTGGGCGTTCGACGACGAGACGCGCGCGCACGTCTGGAACCTGTTCGAGAACGGACCCGAGCCGGTCGGGTACGACCCCGCCATCATCCCAGGCTGGGACGGCCCGACCTCGGAGTCGTTCGCGGCGCTGCGCCTGGATCCCTGGCGCTTGCGGGTCTTCCCGGGAACCGTGCTACTCGAGGGACGCGGAGAGGTCCTCGACTGGAACGAGTGAGGCGGACCGGGTTCGTCTACTTCGCGACGAGCCGTACGCCCGACGCCGTGAAACCCATACGGCGTTGCGGGCCCTTGATCGAGTCGGGGTTCCCGTGGCGCGACTCGGACTCGTAGTGCCGGGCGTCCGCCTCGGATAGCGTCTCGACCACCGCTACGCCCTCGACGAAGGCCTCGCGTCCGCTCGAGTCCTTGGGAAGAAAGAAGCCGTAGTCCTTGAAGCGGACGCGCACCTGAGCGCCCCCGTCCTGGATCACTGTCCAGCAGCCCTTGCGCTGGCACACGTCGGTGAGCTTGCCGTGGATCAGCACGGGCTTCTCGGTGTAGCGCTCGGGGTTCGAGAGCACGTCCGCGAGCGGAGTCGGCTCGTCCAGGGTCAGCGCGCCACCGAAGTCCTCGCCCGACTTCGGCGGTCCGGCCACGAGCGGGGCCGACGCAAGGAGGAGAAGGGCCGCTAGCGCTCCAACGAGGGTGTTCTGCATGGCGCAAGGCTAGCAGCGGACCGGTCGCGCCGCCGGACTAGGGCTTGAGCAGCACCTTCACCGCCTCGTCCGCCCGCAGCTGCGTCTCGTAGGCCTCGCTCGCGTTCTCGAGCGCGAACTCGTGCGTGATCAGGGGGCGGCGATCCACCTTGCCCGAGCTCAGCAGGTCGAGCGCCTGGGCGAACTCCGCGGGGGACCAGGCGAACGACCCGATCAGGTGGAGCCCCTTTCCCATGACGAGGTTGAAGTCCACCTCGATCGGCTTCTCGAAGGCGGCCACGACGAGCACCTTGCCGTTCGGCCGCACGAGCGAGAGCGCTTGAGCCAGCGGGGACGCGCCCGTGAAGTCGCGCGTGACACCGGCGCAGTCGAAGACCGTGTCCACGTTCGCCTGCCCGGAGTCCGTGAGCTCGCCGATCCTCGACACCGCGTCGTGGCGCCTCGCGTTGACCGTCTCGGCGGCCCCTAGCTTCTCCGCCAGCGCCAGTCGGCGATCCGACAGGTCGACCACGATCGTCTTCGCGGAACACCGCGCCCGGATGGTCTGCAGGACACCCAGCCCGATGATGCCGGCTCCCAGGACGACGATGGTCTCGGCGTCGGCAGGCTCGGCGAGATTCACTGCGTGCAGAGACGTGGCGAGAGGCTCGGTCGTCGCCGCCTCCTCGAAGCTGACGTCGTCCGGCACGTGGAGCACCAGCGGGAGCGTAGGCGCGCGGGCGACGTAGTACTCGGCATTGCCGCCGACGCCCGCGGCGATCACGCGGTCGCCGACCGCGAGCCCTTCGATCGTTCCGCGCGTCTCCACGACCTCGCCGCTGAACTCGTGGCCCAGGATCAGCCCTTCGTCCACCGGCAGGCCGAGCTGCCGGAACATGCCGTGCCTGTAGGTGTGCAGATCCGAGCCACAGATGCCACAGGCGCGCACGCGAATGAGCGCCTCGCCCTCGCCGGGCTCCGGCGTCGCGACCTCGCCGAACCGGACGTCCCCCGGGCCGTGAAACACCGCTGCCTTCATGCGTTCCTCCTGCAGGGGTCTGGAGCCGGCATCGTACCAGTCCCGGCTCGTGCATAATGCCGCCCCACTCCACCCCGGAGAACGCAGGGAGAACACACGTGGCCTACGACCCCTTCTCGCGCGGTCCGCTTCCCGTCGGCGTCCGCAGCTTCGAAGTCAAGGACGCGTCGCGCGACCGCACGCTGCCGGTCGAGTTCTGGTACCCGGCGAGTGACGCGCACGCCGGCCAGGACCTGGACGAGGCGACACAGGACAAATTCCAGCCCATGCCGATGGCGCCCGAGGTGTCGCAGGCCGCGGTACGCGACGCGGCGCCACACGACGGTACCCGTCCCGCGCTCGTCGTGTTCTCGCACGGCTACGGCGGGGAGCGGCGGCAGACCACGCACTTCTGCACGCACCTGGCGAGCCACGGCTACGCCGTGGCGTCGATGGACCACGTGGGCAATACCATGGCCGACACCTTCCAGGCCGCGATGCAGAGCCAGGCGGGCGAGGCGATGCCGGATCTGGCCGAGACCATCGCAAGGTTCATCGAGGATCGGCCCGCCGACACCAGCTTCGTGATCGACCGCGTGCTGGCGGGCGACGGCGCCGTCCAGGTCGATGCCGAGCGCATCGGCATCACCGGCCACAGCTTCGGCGGCTGGACGACGCTCGAGACCACGGGGCGGGACCGCCGCATCCGCGCGGCGCTGCCGCTGGCCCCCGCGGGCGGCGCGTCGGGGTTGACCGAGGCTGCGGGAGCCGGGAACCCGCTGCAGGAGAGCCTGTCGCTCGAGTGGGACCGCGAGGTCCCCACCCTGTACCTGGTGGCGGAGTTCGACACGCTGCTACCGCTCGACGGCATGCGCGGGTTGATCGCGCGCACCCCCGCCCCCTGCCGCGCGGTCGTGCTGCGCAACTCGGACCACTTCCACTTCTGCGACAACGTCGAGCAGACGCACGACATGTTCAAGGCCATGGCGCCGCTGATGGCGGCCAGCGGTTCGGCCGCGGGCGTAGACACGACGGGCATGTTCGAGTCGATGAAGTCGAGCGCCGACCTCTGCCCCGGAGACCACGCCTACGCGATGATCCAGGGGCTGGGGCTGGCGCACATGGACGCACACCTGCGCGGGGACGCCGAGGCCGCGGAGCTTCTGACCGGGGACCTGGCTGCGCTGCTCGGCGAGCGCGGCATCGACGCCGAGGGGATCGGCTAGGCCCCCGGCGCCCGGGCGCGGCCGAGCGTCGCGCGCAGGCGGAGGCGAGTCGAGAGCGTGGTAGGCTCGCGCCATGACCACCACGCTCGACTGGTACGGCTGCGCGACGTTCCGCCTGCGCACGGCAGGGCTCACGATCTTCCTCGACGCCTATATCGACCGCGTACCCGAGGCCGAGGGTACCGGGCTCACCGCCGACGACGTGGACGAGTGCGACTGGATCGTCGTCGGTCACTCGCACTTCGACCACGTCTGGGGCGCCGAGCGCATCATGGCGAACACGAGCGCGCAGCTGGTCGGGAGCTACGAGACGATCCGGGTGATGGAAGGTGCGGGTGTGCCGCTCGACCGGATGACCTGCGTCGCGGGCGGCGAGACGGTCGACCTGGGACAGGGCGTGCGCGTATCGGCCTACCCGAGCCAGCACTCCTGCGTGTGGTCGCACGGACAGATGTCGCAGCCCGGCGACGTGTGCGTGGGCGACCTGGGCCTGTCGCTCCAGGAGCAGCAGGTCCGCTTTCTGGAGCTCGCCAAGCACCTGGCCGGTCTCGGAGAGAACGCGGTCGGTCACCTGACGCAGAGCTCCCAGGGCGCGCGCGGCGACGGCGGCGCGCTCGTCTTCCTGTTCGAGACGCCCGACGGGAGCCTGCTGTACCAGGACACGTCGGGGCACTGGTCCGGCGTGATGCGCGACCTGCGGCCCGACGTGGCGGTGCTCGCCGCCGCCGGCCGCGGCAACATCGACGGCGAGCCGATCCAGGGGAGCCTGGCCGAGTTCGTCGCGCGGCAGGTCGACCTGGTCAGGCCGCGCCGCCTCGTGCTCTGCCACCACGACAACTGGCTGCCCGGCTTCTCGATCGCCACCGACGTGGAGCCGATCCGCCAAGAGCTCGCCCGCACCGCCCCACGCACCGAACTGCTCGAACTCGGCTACCTCGACGCGACGAAGATCCTCCCCGTCGTGTAGCACGCGCCCTGTGGCGCGTGCGGTCTAGCGCGCGGCCTGCGAGGCGCGTGGTATCGTCGAGGCATGTCGAAGCCTAGCGTTCTCGATGCGGTCAAGATCCAGGCCAACGTGCTGATCCCGGTCGTGAAGGCGCTCGAGGCCGAGCTCGGCACCGAGCGCGCACACGCCATCGTCGGCGAGGCCATCGCGAAGTCGTACGCCGAGTTCCGCGCCAGCCGCACGACCGACCGGAACACGCACCCTGGCGAGGGCGCGGGCGGCGCACCGGAATTCCCGATCGAGAGCGAGACCGTCGAGCACACCGGCACCGCCTACGGCTTCGACGTCCACGGCTGCGCGTTCGCCGACTGGTTCCGCAGCATCGGCGAGCCCGGGATCGGCGCACTCATGACCTGCGGCGTGGACTTCGCCGTCGAGAAGACGCTGCGCCCAGACTGGGAGTTCCGGCGCACGCAGAC
>JAFDDB010000100.1 GCA_019311115.1 Deltaproteobacteria bacterium | reverse complement strand
ACTTCATCCTGCCGCTGATCTTCCTCTCCATTCCGCTCGCGATCTGCATCCACACCGTGACCGCGTTCCTGTTCGTGGGGCTCGTAGCGCGGCCGTTCTGGAACACGGCGATCCTGGCGCCGCGTTTCTTGGCGAGCGCGTTCTGCTCGGGGCCGGCACTGCTGGTGATCATCTTCCGTATCGTCCGGAGCTTCGGGCAGATCTCGATCCCGGACTCGGCCCTGGCGAAGATCGGGGAGCTGCTCGCCTATGCCATGGCGGTCAACCTCTTCCTGCTCGGGGCCGAGGTCTTCAAGGACTTCTACTTCGACGCCCACCACTCGATCCACGCGCAAATGCAGTGGTTCGGCGCGCACGGGCGCTCGGACATCGCGGTCTACACTTGGCTCTCGCTGGCAGCGAACGTCGCGGCCTTCGTGGTCTTCGTGGTGCCCGTCATGCGCCACGAGATCTCCGTCCTGACGATCGGCTGTGTCCTGGCCATCTTCGGCATCTACATCGAGAAGGGCATGGGCCTGCTGCTGCCGGGCTTGACGCCCGACGTGCTGGGCGAGGTCTACGCGTACACCCCGAGCATGGTCGAGGTGTTGGTCGGCGCCGGCATCTGGGGCCTGGGCGCGCTGTCCTTCACGCTCATGGTCAAGGTGGCGCTGGCGATCAATGTCGGAGAGTTCCGCGCGAGGGCGGCGTGAGGAGAGCTTCGTGAGTCTCCCTGCCGCCGCGTTGACCGCCGCGCTCCTGCTCGCCGGCCCGGCTGTGGCACGGCTCGAGGCCGAGCTGAGCGCCGACCACATGGTGCTCGACGCTGCACTGCGCGGTCCGCTGCTGCTCGCGGCGACGCAGTCCGGTCACCTGGACGCGTTCGACTGGCGCGAACGCCGCAGGCTCGCGCCCCTGCTCGTGATCGACGCCGGTGAGGGCGAGTTCCCGCCCTCGGTCCGCTGCGTCGACGTGTCGCCGTCGGGAACGCGCGCCGTCGCGGCGGCCTCCGACGACCGCCTTCGCGTGTGGAGCTTCGGCGCCGACGATCGCGCGAGCGGGCCGCGGCAGCTCGACCTGCCGCGCGCCGCCACGGCCTGTCGATTCCTCGACGACGAGCGCGTGCTGATGGGGTACATGACGGGCGAAGTCAGCCTGGTCGAGGTGACGAACGGCCGGGAACGCTTCCGCCGGCAGCTCGAGTACGACCCGGTCTACGTGCTGGCCCCGAGCCCGGACGGGCGGCGGGTCGCGGTAGCCTTCCGCTCGAGCCGGATACAGCTGATCGACGCGGCGAGCGGAGCGACCGTCCGCGTGTTGCGCGGCCCCCGCGACAGTATCTACGGCCTGGCCTGGCTGGGCGAGCAACGCCTCGCGGCGGCGGGCAAGGACAAGCGCCTGCTGGTCTGGAACCTGGCGGCGCCCGAGTCCGCGCCGCGGGTGGTCTACCAGGGCGACCGCTACATCACGGCGCTCGCCGCCGACCGCCCGCGCGGGCGCCTGGCCTTCACCTTGGAGGGCGAGCGGATCGGTGTGGTCGAAGTGGCCAGCGGTCTCGTCACGCATGTGCTCGAGGGTCACACTGCCCCGATCCAGGTGCTGCTCTTCGCCGACCAGGGCCGCAGCCTAGTCTCCGCGGGGAACGACGCCCGTGTGCTCGTGTGGGACGTCTCGCCGGGATCTGCGCAGTGAACGTATCCGGCATCGTCGTCGCCTGCCGTCCCGAGAACCTCGATCCGGTCGCGGAGGCCGTGGAGGCATTCCCCTGGGCGCAGGTGCACCATCGCGACCCGCTCGGACGGCTCGTCGTCACGATCGAGGCCGCGAACGAAGGTCAGGGCGCCGCGCGCCTGCGCGACCTGCAGCAGTTGGAGCAGGTCGTGATGGCTGAGTTCGCCGAGTACGTGACGCTGCCCGACGAGGATTGAGACGGCATCGCCCCGGTACGACTCTTGCTCCTACACGGGTAGACGTCCCTTCAGCGGGGCGAAAGGTCACGCGCCTGCGGGGCGCGCCATCACGGGAGAAGCGATGGGACAGACGCGGCGCGAGTTCGTCAAGACGGCAGTTGCGGCGTCGGTGGCTACGGGGATCGGGATTCCCGTGTCGGCCGGTGCGCGCGAAAAGGTCGCCGAACTGCACAAGGACTGGAAGTGGGACAAGTCCGTGTGCCGCTTCTGCGGAGTCGGCTGCGGGATCATGATGGCCACCAAGGACGGCCGCGTGGTCTCGGTCAAGGGCGACCCGGAGTCGCCGGTCAATCGCGGTCTCAACTGCATCAAGGGCTACTTCAACGCCAAGATCATGTACGGCGAGGACCGGCTCACCAAGCCCTTGCTGCGCATGAAGGACGGCCGCTACGACAAGAAGGGCCGCTTCGCGCCGGTGTCCTGGGAGCAGGCCTTCGACGTGATGGAGGCGAAGTTCAAGGAGTACTACGGCAAGCACGGCCCCTCGAGCGTCGCCATCTTCGGCTCCGGCCAGTACACGATCGACGAGGGCTACGCCGCGGTCAAGTTCATGAAGGCGGGCGTTCGCTCCAACAACATCGACCCGAACGCCCGGCACTGCATGGCGTCCGCCGTCGCGGGCTTCATCCAGACCTTCGGCATCGACGAGCCGCCGGGCTGCTACGACGACATCGAGCTGACCGACGCCGTCGTGAGCTGGGGCGCGAACATGGCGGAGTGTCACCCGATCCTGTGGTCCCGGGTGACGGACCGGAAGCTCACGCATCCCAAGACCAAGGTCGTGAACCTGACGACGTTCGGGAACCGGACCAGCGACATCGCAGATCTGGAGATCATCTTCGAGCCGCAGACCGACCTGGCGATCATGAACTTCATCGCGCGCCACATGATCGAGAAGGGCGCGATCGACAAGAAGTTCATCGACGATCACTGCGTGTTCGCCACCGGCCCGACCGACATCGGCTACGGCTTGCCCGCAGACCACCCGCGCGAGCAGGGTCAGAAGATGCGCGGCAAGGCGGGCGCGCACTGGACGATCACCTTCGAGGAGTTCAAGAAGGCGCTCGAGCCCTACACGGCCGACTACGTGAGCAAGCTCTCGAAGGTGCCGAAGAAGCAGCTGGTCGAGCTGGCGGACCTCTACTCCGACCGCAAGCGCAAGATCATCTCGTTCTGGACCATGGGATTCAATCAGCACACGCGCGGCACGTGGGTGAACGAGCAGATCTACGCCATCCACCTGCTCGGCGGAAAGATGTCGACGCCCGGCTCGGGGGCCTTCTCGCTCACCGGTCAGCCCTCTGCGTGCGGTACCGCGCGCGAGGTGGGCACCTTCGCGCACCGGCTGCCGTCCGACATGGTCGTCGCCAACGCCGGCCACCGCGCGAAGAGCGAGAAGCTCTGGCACCTGCCGCCGAAGACGCTCAATCCCAAGGTGGGGACGCACGCGGTCAAGATGATGCGGGAGCTCCGCTCGGGCGGGGTGCGCTTCTTCTGGGCGCAGGTGACCAATCCCTTCCAGGATTTCGCCAACGCCAACGAGTGGGTCAAGGCGGCTCGCGAGGGCGACAACTTCATCGTCGTGTCGGACGCCTACCCGACGGTGTCGGCCAAGGTCGCCGACCTGGTGCTGCCCGCCGCCATGATCTACGAGAAGTGGGGCGCGTACGGCAACGCCGAGCGGCGGACGCAGCACTGGCGTCAGCAGGTCAAGGCGCCGGGAGAGGCGAAGGCCGACATCTGGCAGACCATGGAGTTCTCGAAGCGCTTCAAGCTGAAGGAGGTGTGGGGCGAGCAGCCGCTACCCGGCCTGAAAGCCGCCGGTTTTGCCGACGGCAAGCTCCCCGACGTGCTTCCCGAAGCGAAGAAGATGGGCTACGACCCGGAGCAGACGCTCTACGACGTGCTCTTCGCGCGAGCCGAGTACAAGAAGTACGCTTGGCCGGATCCGATCGCGAACGGACACCCGAACGACGTGGCCGAAGACGCGGGCTTCTTCGTGCAGAAGGCGCTGTGGGCCGAGTACCGGGAGTTCGGCCTGGGCAACGGCCACGACCTGGCGGACTTCGACACGTATCACCGGGTGCGCGGTCTGCGCTGGCCAGTGGTCAACGGACGCGAGACGCAGTGGCGCTTCAAGGAGGGCTACGACCCCTACGTGAAGCCGGGCAAGGGCTACGACTTCTACGGCAAGGCGCTGAAGAAGATTCCGTCCGGCAGCTTGAAGGGCGAGAAGACCGACGTCTCGGGCCGCGCGAAGATCTTCTTCCGGCCCTACGCCGAGCCTGCCGAGAGCCCCGACAAGGACTACGACCTGTGGCTGTGCACGGGGCGTGTGCTCGAACACTGGCACTCGGGCTCGATGACCAAGCGCGTTCCGGAGCTGAACCGCGCGGTGCCCTACGCGGTGTGCTGGATGCACCCCGACGACGCCAAGAAGCGTGGCCTCGCCCGCAACGACGAGGTGGTGCTCGAGTCGCGGCGCGGCAAGGTTCGGGTACGCGTCGACACCGAGGGCCGCAACCGTCCGCCGATAGGCCTGGTGTTCGTGCCCTGGTTCGATGAGAACGTGCTGATCAACAAGCTGACGCTCGACGCGACGTGCCCGATCTCGAAGGAGACCGACTACAAGAAGTGCGCGGTGCGCGTACGAAAGGCCTGACGTGAGCCCGCCAGCGAAGGACGTGAGCCGCCGCGGCTTCCTGGCGGCGCTGAAGCCGCAGAACGTGGCCCTCGCTGTGGCCGGTAGCACGGTCTGGGCGTACGTGACCGGTGAGTCGCGGGCCAGCGTGCCCGCGCGGCGTCCACCCGGGGCCCGCGACGAGTCCGCCTTCCTGGCCAGCTGCATCAAGTGCTCGCAGTGCGTCGAAGCCTGTCCCTACGACACGCTGCAGGTCGCGACCGCCGGTGACGGCGAGGCGATTGGCGTTCCGTACTTCGAGCCGCGCAAGGTGCCCTGCTACATGTGCCCCGACACGCCCTGCATCGCGGCCTGTCCCACGGACGCGCTCCTGCCCGATACGCCGATCGAGGAGGCCGAGATGGGCCTTGCGGTCCTCGTCGACCAGGAGAACTGCCTGGCGTACAAGGGCCTGCGCTGCGAAGTCTGCTACCGCGCCTGCCCGCTCATCGGCCGCGCGATCGGCTTGGAGTTCCGGCCCAACGAGCGCACGGGCAAGCACGCCTTGTTCATTCCGGTCGTGAACTCGGACGCCTGCACGGGTTGTGGCCGGTGCGAGCACGCCTGCGTGCTGGAGGAGGCCGCGATCAAGGTCCTGTCCGTCGAGCAGGCGCGCGGCAAGCTCGGCGAGAACTACCGCTTCGGCTGGCTCGAAGACGCGGAGATCAGTCCTGACTTCGAGGCCCCCATGGCGGCGCCCGACCTGCCGCAGTGGCGCGATGGCCTCGAGCGCGTGCTCGAGCAGATGGACGACCTCTCGGGAATCGAGGAGCCTTGACTTGGTTCTGGACGCATCACTACTTGCTCGCGCGGCGAACGACCCAGCTGGGGGTCCTCGTCCTGTTCTGGCTGGGAGCCCACTGGCACCTGGGCGTGCTCACCGGAAACCTCAGCAGCTCGCGCGTGCTGCGAACGGTCCCGCTCGCGGATCCCTATGCCGTGCTGCAGATCCTCGCGACGGGACAGGTGCTGGGGAGCACGGTGCTGCTGGGCGCGGCGATCGTGCTGGGCTTCTGGTTCGTGACCGGGGGCCGCGGCTTCTGCGCCTGGGTCTGCCCGGTCAACCCGGTCACCGACCTGGCCGCCTGGCTGCGTCCGCAGTTGGGCGTGCGGTGGGGCGTGCGGCGCGGCCTGCGCGTCGACCGCAGCGTCCGCTACTGGATCATGTTCCTGGCGCTTCCGGTCTCGGCGATCACCGGCGTGGCGGCCTTCGAGTGGCTGAGCCCGATCGCCATGACGCACCGCGAGCTGATCTACGGGCCCGGCCTGGGCCTGCTCGCGGTGGCCGGGATCTTCGTGCTCGACCTGTTCGTGCTGCGTCCGGGCTGGTGCGGCTCGCTGTGTCCGCTCGGCGCCTTCTATTCGCTCGTCGGCCGCTGGTCGTTGCTGCGTGTGCGCTTCGATCCGGAGCGCTGCGATCACTGCGGCGACTGCATCCGCGTCTGTCCCGAGCCGCAGATCATCCGCTACGACGAGATGGAGCGCAGCGGCTTCATCGACTCCGGAAACTGTCTGAACTGCGCGCGCTGCCTCGAGGTCTGCCCGCGCGACGCCTATCACTTCGCGCCTCGCTTCGGCGGGGACGCGGTTGGAAGCCCGGAGGAGGGGTCACCATGAGAGCTTTTGTCTGTGCCCTGGTCGCAAGCGCGCTTCTGCTGCCTGGACTCGCGGCCGCGGCCGATCCGGTGAAGGAGACGGACGACGGTATCGACGTCTGGTTCCGCGACTCGGACCTCGATGCCATGGCCAAGCAGGAGTTGGCCGAGTACATCGCCACGGAAGCCGGCGAGTCGAAGCTCATCGACCGCTCCTGGTCCGATGCACCGCCCCTGATCCCGCACACCCTCGAGGACATGCTGCCGATCACGTCGGACGAAAACGAGTGCATGAACTGTCACCACCCCGACAACGTGACCAGCAAGAAGGACCTGCCTCTGCCCGAGTCGCACTTCGACCGCCCCGTGATCGTGGAGGGCAAGAAGAACGAGGCCATGCGAAACCGCGTGGACGGTTACAAGAAGGCCGACGACGTCGTGGGCTCGCGCTACGACTGCACGATGTGCCACGCCCCCCAGGCCGGGAACGTCAAGTCCCTGAAGAGCCTGTTCCGAGGAGACGAGGCCAAGAAGTGAGCCCGGCCCGGCGTCGGTCCTGAGAACGCCGGGTCGAAGAGAAGAACGAGACTCCGGAGCTCAGTCCTGCCCCGCAAAGCGACGGATGAAATGAACCATCGACCAGATCTTGTCGTCGGTCCAGCCGTGGTCCGACTCGGGCCCGAATGCGGGCATCGCGCAGCGATCTCCGCCACCGGCGAGGATCTGGTAGTAGAGTTGCCCGTCGCTGCGGGTGCGCATGTAGGCGGCGTCGGTGAGGTCCGCGGGCGGGACGTCCTGCGCCTGGGCTTCCTCGCCTCCGCCACTCCCGTCCGCGCCGTGGCAGCGGGCGCACTTGCCCTTGAACTGGCGCGCGAAGTAGCGGACGCGCGAGTCCGGGAGTTCGGGGGCGGGGTTTTCGAGCTTCGCGATCTCGGGCGGCGTGTCGTCCCTCGCCTCGCTCTCCGCGGTGGTCAGGCAGCCGGCCATGAGTGAGGCCGTGAGCACCACGTGCAGCACCCGCCGTACGCTCGGTGCAGGGTCAGCGGAGCAGTTTCGTCTTGTTCCACGCATTGTATTTTCCGATCGGCATAGCGTAAGGCAGCCGTGCGGTTTCCTTCAAGCTGCTGGAGTCGTAGACCACCACCGCCCCCTTCGGGTTCCAGACGCTGACGAGTGCCCGGCCGCCGTCCTTGGTGAACTCCACGTGCATCGCCTTCTTGCCGGGCTCGGGCGTCAGGCTCCCCGCGAGCTCGAGCGTGCGCTTGTCGACCAGCTGGATCTGCTCGCTGTTCGTGTCCGCCCACAGGTAGGGGGTGCCCTCGTGCGTGCGCACGAAGTAGCCCGAGCCCGCCAACGGGATCTCGCGAACGACCTCGAAGGTGTCCAGGTCGACGATCGACAGCCGCGGCAGCCCGATGTGGTTGAGCGCCGCCAGCCGGCGTTCCCCCTGCGAGAAGAAGCACGCCGAGAAGAGGTGGGGGAGGGCCTCCGTCTCGATGCTCGCCAGCACCTTTCCCCGCGCGTAGTCGTAGCGGTGGATGCGCTTGCCCTCCCGCGAGCTGGCCAGGATTTCGGGCCGGCCCGGAATGAAGGTGAAGTCCTCGAAGGGCTCGGGCAGCTCGACGCGCTGAAGCGCGCGCTTCCCGTCCTGCGCCGCGTACGGAACGAAGAAGAGCAGCGGCGCGTCGCGCAGGGTGAGCATGAAGCGCGGCTGGCCCGGTACCTGGTAGACGCCGCTCGGCTGACCGGGCAGCGGCAGGCTCTGCAGCGGCTGCAGGTCTGCGTCGAGCAGCAGCAGGTTCTGGGGCAGCTGGTTGACGGCCGCCAGCAGCGCACCGTCGGGCGACAGGGCGATGTTGCGCGTGTTCGCGGCGACCTTGACCTTGGTGCGAAGACCCCCGCGCACCAGGTCGTAGCCGAAGACCGTGCCGTCGCGAGTGACCGCGAAGACGCGCCGGATCGCGCGGTCGAACTTGGGTCCGCCGTGGATGCGGCCCGTCTCGAAGCGGTCGATCTCGCGAAGCGTGTCTCCGTTCAGCACCACCACGCTGCCGGTGCCGCGCTCGACCACCAGGATCAGGTTCTCGCGGTCCACGCTGGCGGGCATGGCGGGATCGGTCTCGGGGAAGACCACGCGGCTCGCCGCGACGTCGGCCGGCGTCCAGCGGACCTCTGGGACGGGCTCACGCATGAACGCGACCATCGCGTCGGCCGCCGCTCCATCCAGCACGGCCGAGTAGCCGGCCATCTGCGTGTTGGGACGGCCCTCGAGCAGGGTCTTCCGCAGGTCGGCGTCCTTCTTGCGCCCGAGCGCCTGGGGGATCAGGGGCGGGGCGTAGCCCCCGTAGCGCCGCTCGCCGTGGCAGGAAGCGCAGTGCTGGGCGTAGATCTCCGCGGAGTCGGCGGCGGCATTTCCGGCCCAGCCTGCGATACTGAGCAGGAGACCCGCGCTGGCGATGGATTTGAGCACGCCCGGGTCGTTAGCAACGCGCCCCCTGCCATGTCAAACCGGGGCATGAACGCGGAGGACTCCCATGCTACCGGTGAGTGACCTGCTCGAGGTCGCGCGAGCCGACCGCTCGAGCGCCGAGATCGGCGCGCGCGCCCCCCAGCGCTTCGGAACGGGCAGCGGTCCGGTGATCGTCTGGAACGTCTGCCGCCACTGCAACATGTCCTGTCCACACTGCTACGCGGCGGCGGCCTACCGGCCCTCGAAAGAGGACCTGACCACGGACGAGGCGCGGGCGCTGATCGACGACCTGGCCGCCTGCGGCGTGCGCGTGGTCATCCTGTCGGGGGGCGAGCCCATGCTGCGGCCCGACCTGCTCGAGCTGGCCGCACACGCGAACTCGCTCGGCATCGCCCCGCAGCTCTCGACCAACGGCGTGTACGTGGACGAGGCCGCCGCCGAGCGGTTGGCGGCCGCCGGCGTGCGCTACGTCGGCATCAGCATCGACGGCGTGCCCGGGTTCAACGACGAGTACCGCGGCATGGAGGGCGGCTACGCCGCCGCCCTGCGCGGGCTTCACTGCGCCAAGGCCGCGGGCATGCGCACGGGGCTGCGCATGACGCTCACGCGGCGCAACCAGGACCAGGTCGGCCAGATGCTCGGAGTGGCCGAGGACGCGCTCGTCGACCGTTTCTACGTCTCGCACCTGCTCTACTCGGGGCGCGGCCGCAAGATGGCGGGCGAGGACCTGTCGCGCGCCGAGTCGCGCCAGGCGCTCGAGTCGCTGTTCACCGCGGCCGAGGAGGGGCTCGACCGCGGCAGTCCCACGCGCGTCGTCACGGGGTCGAACGACTCCGACGGGCCGCTCCTGCTGCGCTGGATCGAGGCCCGCTACGGCGAGCCCCAGGCCAAGCCGGTGCTCGACCTGCTGCGCGAGCGCGGCGGAAACTCGGCCGGCGAGAAGATCCTGAACATCGACCACCGCGGACACGTGCACCCCGACCAGTTCTGGCGCGCCGAAACCCTGGGCGACGTTCGCCGCGACTCGTTCGCCGACATCCTGGCGCACCCGATGCGCGAGCGCCTGCGCGGCCGTGCCGAACACCTCGAGGGACGCTGCGGCGCGTGCGCCTACCGCGAGATCTGCCGCGGATCACATCGCGAGCGCGCCATCGCCGTAGGCGCGGGCCTCTGGGGCCCGGACCCGGCGTGCGTGATGGAGGACGCCGAGATCGGCGTCGGTCCGGAGGACGCGCGATGACGATCCGATCCGGCGCAGCGCTCGCACTCGGCCTGGCGCTGCTCGCGTCCGTGTTCCCGTGGCTCGGCGGGACCGCCGCGGCTCAGGGCATCGGCTCGCGCGTCTTCGTCGTCGAGCGTGCGTCGGGAAGCCTCGCCGTCTACGACCTGGCCACGCGAGAGTTGCTGCCCAAGCGCATCGAGGGCCTGGGCAACCTGCGCCACGCCACGATGATCTTCTCGCCCGACCTGCGCTACGGCTTCCTGGCCACGCGAAGCGGGCAGGTGAGCCGCATCGACCTCGAGACGCTGGAGCGCGCCGGCGAAGTCTTCACGTCGAAAAACTCGATCGACAACGCCATCTCGCAGGACGGGCGCTTCATCGCCACGGCCGAGTACGACCCCGGAGGCGTCACGATCCTGGACGCGCGCACGCTCGAGGTGGTGGCGCGCCACGAGGCAAAGTTCACGCGCGACGGAAAAGAGCTGCGTTCGCGCGTGACGGGCATCGTCGACGCACCCGGCAACCGCTTCGTCTGCGTGATGATGGAAGGCGCCGAGATCTGGATCATCGACGCATCCCGTCCGGGATTCCCCATCGAGCACCGCATCGCGACGCCGCCGAACGGCATGCCGTACGACGCCATGATCACGCCCGACGGCCGCTACTACGTCGTGGGCCACCTGGAGTCCGACCGCGTGTCCGTGCTGGACCTGACGCGGCCGAAGCAGGGCGTGAAGGAGGTCTCGCTGCGCGACCCCGCGGGCAAGTACGAGCGCGGCGCGCCGGTGAAGCTGCCGCACCTGGCCTCGTGGGCGGTGGCGGGACGCTGGATCTTCGTGCCGCTCGTCGGCGAGGACCGACTGGCCGTCCTGGACCGTGCGACCTGGCGCTTCGAGCGCTCGATCCCGCTCCGCGGCCACCCGGTCTACGCCGTGCGCTCGCCCACCGAGCGCGAGATCTGGGTCAGCTTCTCGGGCGAGGACGACGACCGTTTCGTGCAGGTCGTCGACGTAGAGTCGCTGTCGGTCGAGGCGACGATCGAGCTGGCCGGGCGCATCTACCACATGGACTTCACCCCGCGTGGCTCGCACGTGCTCGTCAGTGCGAACCGCGCGAACAAGCTGCTGCTGGTCAACGCGGAGAGCCACGAGATCGAGGACGAGGAGACGCTGCAGTCGCCTTCGGGGATCTTCGGTGTGTGGCGAGCGTTCCGGATCGGGCTGTAGGCGCCGGACGGAACGGAGACCGCAAGGAGGAGATCGATGGAGTTCACAGAGACGCAGGAGAACGACGTCATCCGGGCCGTGCAGCACTGCGTGCCCTTCAGCGAGCGCCCCTTCGAGGAGATCGGCCGGCAGGTCGGCATGCCCGAGGCCGAGGTGATCGAGCTGCTGACCAAGTGGCACGATCACGGCACGCTGCGCGAGATCTCGGCGATCCTCGAGGGCAGCGCGCTCGGCCACGAGAGCGCACTGGTCGCGGGCATCGTGCCCGAGGCGCAGCTCGACGCGGTCGTCGACGCGATCAACGCCCACCCGACGGTGACGCACAACTACCTGCGCGACCACGAGTACAACCTCTGGTACACGATCGCGGCCCCGGTAGAGGTCGGGCTCGACGCCATGATCGGCGCGCTGTCACGCCAGACGGGGATCGAGTTCCACGCGCTCCGGCGCACCTCGACCTACAAGATCGGGGTCAATTTCGACCTGAAGACCCGGCAGAACAGCACCCAGGCGGCTCCGCTCGTGACGCCCGACGAGGTCGAGCGGACCGATGAGACGATCGGCTTCTTCCGCGCGCTGCAGACGCCCGCGCCGATCACCGAGCGTCCCTTCGACGAGGTCGCCCGGCAGCACGGCGTGGACGCCGGCCGCCTGCTGGCCTTCGGCCGCGAGCACCTGGGCGGCGCGATCCGCCGCTACGTGGGCACGCTGCGCCACCGCAAGCTCGGGGTGCGGGCCAACGCGATGATCGTGTGGAGCGTGCCGTCCGAGGCGCTCGACGCCGCGGGCGCGATCCTGGCGCAGGCGCCCGAGGTCAGCCACTGCTACGCGCGCAATGCGATCGCGGGCTTCCCCTACACGCTCTACAGCATGATCCACGGTCCGGACCTGAGCGACTGCGAGCGCGTTGCGGCACGGCTGTCGGACGAGACCGGCGCACGCGACTACAGGCTGCTGGTGAGCCTGGAGGAGTACAAGAAGACGCGGCTCCGGTACTTCTTGCCGGAACTCGACGAATGGTGGGCGGCTCACGGCGGGCGCTAGCCCGCCGTGAGCCCGTACGGATCTAGTTGTACTTGTACTCGAGCTGCAGCCAGAACCGGTCGAGGTTCTCGGTCGTCCCCGCGGTGCTGCCGTTTCCCTCGCGGTACATGGCGAGCTTGGCCAACGCGGTGACGCCCCAGGGCAGCTTCTTCTTCAGGAGCAGGTCGTACTCCCGTCCGAACTTCCCGGCGGAGCCGGTGTCGGAGTCGAAGCGGTGATAGACGCCCTTGAACATGAAGCCCATCGGCAGGGGCACGTCGATCCATGCGTACTGGTCCACGAGTCCGGTGCCGGGCGTCGCCAGAAAGATGTCGGCCCAACCGTTGAACTTGTGCAGCGTGGCGAGCGGCGTCTGGAACCCGACGCCGCGGCTCTCGCCCAGGTGCTCCCAACCGCCGCCGACTGCGTAGCCCTTGTACCCGACGGAGCCATTCACGTGGTAGTAGGTCGCGTGGTAGCTCATCGAGTTCTCGCCGTAGTCCGACTGGCGGGCCCACTCGCCGTAGTAGCCGAGCTTGATGTCGTCTACGGGGATCGATCCCCCGACGCTGGCGCCGTAGACCTTGTTCCCGGGCGCGGTCGTGGCGCTGTTCTCCAGGTCCATCCAGTGGGCGTAGGCCTTGATGGTCGCGTTCGGGATGCCGGTGAACGTCGCGTGCACCAGATGCGTCTGCGAGTCGAAGTCGCCGTTCGGAGTGCTCTTCGACGAGTCGGCTCCGAAGATGCGCTGCACCTCCCAGATCCACGAGTAGTCGAGCTTCAGGTCCGGGATCGACGTGTTCGTGAATCGGACCGAGTCATAGGTCTGCTCGTTCTGACGCCATCCCACGTTTCCGACGAAGCGCGCGTTGTCGAGGATGATGCGCTGCCGCCCGAACTTGGCCTTGCTGTCGTACCCGCTGTACTGCAACCAGGCGCGGTTCAGTTCGTGGCTACTCGGGTCGGCGATCACAGTCTTGCCCGGTGTGCCCTGGATCTTCGGGAACCCCGCTCCACCGGGGACGAAGTAGGCGCCCTTGTCCCAGACCTCGGTGCCCTCGTACTCGATGAACGCCTTGAAGGCGCCATCGATGCCGTCGACCCCAAGCTGCTGGAGCGTGACGTCCGGCGAGAGCAGGCCCAGCCGGATGCGCAACGTGAGCGCATCGGATTCACGCGCTCTTCTCAGGTTCGCGTTCTCCCAGCGGGCGCGGATGTCGAGAGTGGGCTTCGACTTGCTGAAGAAGTCCATCAACGGGTCCATCGGTGCGTCGGCGTCGGCCGCGTACGCGAGCGGCGCTACGCTGGTCACCAGCGCCAGCGACGCTGCAGCCAGCCAGCGGCTCGTGCGATGGCCGAAGCCGTAGCTCCGGTCCGGATTGTCGTTCATGCCCTGCATGCTCATCCTCCTCAAAACGCGCGACCAGGTCGCGCCCGTCCGTGGCGAAGGCGGCATGGCGGA
>JAFDDB010000205.1 GCA_019311115.1 Deltaproteobacteria bacterium | reverse complement strand
GCCGCTCCTGCGGCAGGAAGCCCGAGTTCTTCAGGTTCTCCTTGGGACGCGCCAGGTCGATCTCGCGGTGGGCGATGTTGTGGTCGCCGCAGAGCACGACGTTCCGGCCTTCGGCGCGGTACGCGTCGAGCCGGCGGCGCATGGCGCGGCAGAACTCGAGCTTGTAGCGCAGCCGCGCGTGGTCACGCTGCGAGTTGGGGAAGTAGGCGTTCACGAGCACGAAGCCGCGGAACTCGGTGATCAGCACGCGTCCCTCGCGGTCGAACCGCGACTCCCCGATCCCCTCGATCACCTGCTGCGGACGCCGACGGCAGTAGGTCGCCACGCCGCTGTAGCCTTTCTTGCGGGCCGAGTGCCAGTACGAGTGGTAGCCGAGCGGGTGCAGCACGCCCTCTTCGAGCTGCTCGGGGTGCGCCTTGGTCTCCTGGATGCAGACCACGTCGGCGTCCTGCGCCGCGAACCAGTCGATGAAGCCGTTCTTGTGACAGGCGCGGATGCCGTTCACGTTCCACGAGAGGAGCTTCATCGGGCGCGGATTCTAGCAGGCGCGCGTCAGAAGTCGGGGAATGCGCCCTCGGTGGCGGCGATCAGCTCGAGCATGTCCTCGCCCTCTTCGTCGAGGACCTCGAAGAAGAGGGCGACGAGCGCCGGCTCGAAGCGCTCGCCGCTCTCCTTGAGCAGGATTTCGCGGACGCGCGCCTGCGGGTAGGCGCGCTTGTACGGGCGCGGCGAGGACAGGGCGTCCCACACGTCGACCAGCGCCACGATGCGCGCACCGAGCGGAATCGCCTCGCCCGCCAGTCCGTCCGGGTAGCCGGTGCCGTTCCAACGCTCGTGGTGGTGGCGCACGCAGCCGATCGTAGTCACCGAGATGCCCTCGACTCCCGCGATGATGCGGTCTCCGATGTCGGGGTGTTCCTCGACGGCGTTCCGTTCGTCCTGCGTCAGCAGGCCGTCCTTCTGCAGCAGCTGGTCGTGCACGCCGATCTTGCCGATGTCGTGGAGCAGTGCGCCGAGCTCGATGGCGTCGACCTCGTGGCGGGGCAGGCCGAGGCGCTCGGCCATGGCTCCCGCAAACAGCGCCAGGCGCCGGCAGTGCGAGCCCGTATAGCCGTCGCGCTCGTCGATGGCCGCCGCTAGCGCTGCCATCGACGCGCGCATCGTGTGGCGCAGCGCCTGCATCGACCCGAGGTAGTCGAGCGTGATGGCGAGCTGCGTGCCCACTGCGGTCAGTGTCCGCAGCTGCATCTCGTCGAGCGCTCTCGGGACCTCCTGCTCCGCCACGAGCACACCCGCGGGCCGGTTGCCGGCGAAGAGCGGCGTGTAGATCGCCGCGCCTTCGACGCCGCGACGGCCGGGGATCCGGTTGTCGAACATCCGCACGCTGCGGTCCGCCAGTACCAGGGTGGCTTCGGCCACGTCCCCGACCGGCTCGTCGCCCTGGCGCCGCCAGCTGAGTGCCCCGTGTTCGAGCTCGCCGTTCTCGTTGGTGCGCAGCAGCGCCAGGGCGCTCGCTCCGGCGATGTCGGCGAGCAGCAGCAGCGACGCGTCCAGCTCGGCTCCGCGCGCGTCCGGCCGGAGCTGGCCGGCGGACGGGAAGAGCGACGAGAAGCTCAGGTCGCGGGAGCGCAGGCGGCGGCCGACGCCCCGCCGCATCCGCTCGAGCCCCGGTCCGAAGTGCGCCGCGACCACGGCGAGCGGAAGCACGGGGTCGACCAGGAGTCCACGCAACGTGAGCAGCGCCAGGCATGCCGACGGCACCGCCGCGCCGAGCAGCATCAGTCCGGACAGCCGCCAGCGCAGCCTGAGCGCGCCCAGCCCCGCGCCCAGCAACGACAGCAGCGCGAGCGCGCCCAGCTCTGCACCGCGTGGTGCGGCGCGCAGCGCGCTGACGCCGGCGCGGTCGGCGATCCGGCTGCGGAGCGCCATCGCGTGGATCCACACTCCGGCGCGATCCGGGCCGAGCGGTGTGTCCCAGCGGTCGTGGAGCTCCTCGGCCGTCTCGCCCACGAACACGATGCGGCCCGAGACGTCGCGCGGGTCGAATCGGCCCTCGGCCACGTCGTGCGCCGAGATCCACGGCACGTCCGGGCTCGTGCGGCGGAAGTCGATCCGGAAGGGCTCCGTACTGCGGCCATCGGACTGCGGTCCCAGCGCCGCGTCGAGCGCCGACTCGGAGAGCGTCGGACCTGGCGTTCCGGCAAGCACGAGGGTGCGCCAGGCGCGCCGCACGATGCCATCCGGATCCGGCCGGTGCATGACCACGCCAACGCCAGCGGCGCCGCGTGCGAACTTCGGGTGCGGCGGAGACGCGCGCTCGGAGCCGCCGTCCAGGTACGCTCGCGTCGACAGCACCACCCGGCCCGACTGCGCGATCGCGCGAGCCAGTTCCCGGTCGGAGGCCTCGTCTCCAGCTTTCGACAGGTCCAGGTCGAGGGCGATCACCTTGGCGCCGGACTCGTCGAGCTGGCGGATCGCGTCGGCCAGGCGCGCGCGCGGCCACTCGCCATCGAACGCGCGCAGCGAGCGCGAGTCGATGCTCACCACCAGGGGATCGGGGTAGCCGGTGGGCGCTTCGGGCGGAAAGCTGCGCGCGAGGCGCAGCATGACGTCGGCGGCGCGCTCGCGCACGTCGGCCACGGGCTGCCACTGCAGGAGCAGGCCGGCGGCAAGCACCACGAAGGCCGACGCTGCCACTCCTCTTCCGAGCCAGTCGCGCACTACCACGGGCACTGGATCGGCGGGCCTGTACGCGAGCTTGAGCCGCTGACCTGCGTGTCGCCGAGGGTCGTTCCCGGCGTCGTGCCCGCCCTGGCGTGGAGCGCGCTAGCGGGTGAGCGACTTGGCCATGCGCTCGAGCACCTCGGTCAGGATGCTCCGCGAGGTCGCGAAGTTGAGCCGCGCGAAGCCGGAAAATTCGTCACCGAAGGTGTGGCCACGACTCAGCCCGACGCGGGCGTGCTTCTCGAACCAGTCGCCCGGGTTCGGCTCGAGCCCGAGCTCGCGGCAGTCCAGCCAGGCCAGGTAGGTGGACTGGGGCGTGATGTGCCGCACGGCCGGCAGTTGGTCGCGCACGAAGCCCGCCAGGAAGTCGCGGTTCGCCTGCAGGTACGCGCGAAGCTCGTCCAGCCAGTCCTCGCACTCGGTCCACGCGACGGCGGTGGCGGCCATGCCCGGCCCGTTCAGCCCGCCGCGGACGTGGCGCGGGATCGAGTTGAAGCGGGTCTGCAGGTCGCGCGAGCCCGCGATCGCGATGGCGCAGCGCAGGCCGGCGATGTTGAACGCCTTGGTCGCCGAGGTGAACGTGATCGTCCGCGCTTCGACCTCGGGACCGAGCGTCGCGAACGGGATGTGCTCGCGGCCGTCGTACAGCAGGTCGGCGTGGATCTCGTCCGCGAGCACGATCAGGTCGCGCTCGACCGCGATCGCGGCCAACTGCTCGAGCTCGGCGCGCGTGAACACTCGCCCGGTCGGGTTGTGCGGGTTGCAGAGCATGAAGACCCGGGTGCGGTCGTCGATCGCCGCGCGAACCGCGTCGAAGTCGATCTCGTACCCGGAGTCGCTGGCCGCGAGCTCCGCCACGACCACGCGTCGCCCGCACTCAGGCGGGGACAGCAGGAACGGCGGGTAGATCGGCGTCTGGACGAGCACGCCGTCGCCGGGCTCGCTGAAGACGTCGATGCCGATGTACAGGCCCTGCACCACGTCGGCGATCACCTCGACGCGGTGGGGGTCGATCTCCCAGCTCCACTTCTCGCGGGCGCGGTCGGCGAAGACCGCGGGTAGCCCGTCGGCCCGCGGGTTGATCGGGTAGCCGAGGTCGCAGTCGTCGGCGATCGCGCGCAGCGCGCGCTGGATCGGCTCGGCCACGGCGAAGTCCATGTCGGCGACCCACGCGGGCAGCACGTCGTCGGCGTAGCGGTGCCACTTTTCGCCGGTGTGCGTGGCGCGAACGTGCCGCGGATCGAGGTCATCGAAGCTCATGGCGCGGCGGAGTGTACCGCATCGCCGTCGAGGGTCACGACGCGGTCGGCGCGCAGGAACCAGAGCTCGCAGCGGGGCAGGGCGTCGAGTCCCAGGCCGTCGCGGAGAGCGCGCGCGTAGACGGCGAGCTGTGGCAAGTAGGCGTCGACGCGCTCCTCGACGAGCACGTCGGTCTTGTAGTCCGCCACCACCCACTCGCCGGTGCCGGCGTCGCGGTACACCAGGTCGAGTACCCCCTCCACGCAGCCGACCGGTCCGGCAGACGCTCCGCCCGCTCCGGGCCGCGGCGGGGCGAGGAAGGCCAGCTCACGCGCCACGATCGACCCGCGGAGCGCCCGCAGCCGTGGCAGCAGCTCTCCCGCGGCCAGCACGTCGAGCACTTCCTCGGCGGCGGCTGCCACGTCGGGAGCGTCGGCCAGGCGTCGGCGCAGGCGGGCGCGCTGATCGTCGAGTGCCGCGGCGGGGTCGGCCATCAGGTCCAGGTCTTCGACCACGCGGTGGATCTCGGAGCCGACGCGCATGGCCAGGTCGCGCCCTCCGCTTCGAGCGCTCCCGGCCGAGTCGAGCAGCGCCTCGAGGCGCTCGTGCGCCTCCTGCGAGGCTGCGCCGCGAAGCGGGCGCGCCATGCGCTCCCGGGCGTCCGCCCCCGCCTTCGTCAGGAGCACGGCGTCGCGGCGCGCGCGTTCGCCGCGGTCGCGCGCC
>JAFDDB010000099.1 GCA_019311115.1 Deltaproteobacteria bacterium | reverse complement strand
TGCGGCGCGCCGCAGGCTGCCCGTGCCCACGCGGGCGCCGGGCGGCAGCGCGGTGAAGCGGCGGCCGGGCGCGCCGATGAAGGCGTCGCGCGGGTCCTCGCGCTCGGGGTAGGCGCCGATGGTCAGGCCGTCGGCCAGCTCGGCCGGCAGGTCCTTGGCGCTGTGCACGGCCAGGTCGATGGTCGACTGCAGCAGGGCGTCCTCGATCTCCTTGACCCAGAGCGACTTGCCTCCGTGCGCAGCCACGTCGCCCGCGAGCCGGTCACCTGAAGTCTGGATGGTGACGATCTCGACCTCGAAGCCACCGGCGCGGAGCTGTCCCGCCACCAGCTCGGACTGCGCCAGCGCGAGGTCGCTCCCCCGTGTTCCCAGGCGCAGCAAGGTCAATCGTCTTCCTCCGTCAGGCCGAAGATCTCGGCGATCGCATCCGCATAATAGGGCGCATTCCCCTCTTCGGCCTCCGTCCGCAGGCGCGTGAGGGGAGCGTGGATCAGGCGGCCCAGCAGCGAAGTCGCCAGCCGCTCCATCGCCCGGCGCGTCTCGACGTCGTCCGGCGCGACGCCGGCCAGCGCGCGGCGGACCTCCTGCTCGGCGATGCCCTCGCCGCTCTCGCGCAGCGCCTTGATCAGCGGCACCGCCGCGAGGCCGGCCCGCCAGCGGTCGAAGCGGTCGCCCTCGCGCCGCACGATCGCCTCGGCGGGCACCATGGCTGCGCGGCGCCGCGCCTGCCCGCGCTGGGCGACCACGTCGAGGTCGTCGAGATCGTAGAGGTACACGTCGTCGATCGAGTTCACGTCGGTCGCGATGTTGCGCGGGATGCCCAGGTCCACGATCAGCAGCGCGCGGCCGTGGCGGGCCGAGATCGCCTCGCGCACATCCGCGGCCGAGAGCAGCGGCCGATCGAGCGTCAGCGACGTGATGACCACGTCGGCCTCCGCCAGCTCGTGACCCAGCCGGTCGAGCCCGCCCGCCAACGCCCCGAGCCGCCCGGCCAGCTCCTCGGCCGTCTCGACGGTGCGGTTCAGGATGACCAGGTCGCGCGCGCCCGCGTCGCGCAGGCCGGCCAGCGCCGACTCCGCCATCTCGCCGGCACCTACCAGCAGCACGCGCTTGTCCTCGAGCGACTCGAAGATCTCGCCCGCGAGCTGCGTGCCGACGCGCGCCAGCGACACCTGGCCGGCTCCGAGTCCCGTCTCGCTGCGCACGCGCTTGGCCGTACGGAAGGCGCGCTGGAACAGGTGGTGCAGGATCGCGCCGCAGGCCCCCGCCTCGAAGGCGGCGCGGTAGGCGTCCTTGAGCTGGCCCAGGATCTGCGCTTCGCCGAGCACCATCGAGTCGAGCCCGGACGCCACGCGGAACACGTGCTGAACGGCCTCGATGCCGTGAAGCTCGTACAGGTGCCAGACGTCGGGATCCGCGCTCTCGCCGAAGCAGAGCCGGAGCCGGTCGGCGGCCGCGTGCGGCTCGGCGGCGACCGCCAGCCGCTCTGTGCGGTTGCAGGTCGAGATGAGCGCCGCCTCCTCGAACAGGTCGTCCCGCGCCAGCTCCTCGTTCGCCTCCACCAGCTGGAGCCGCGCCACGGTGTGACGCTCGCGCACGTCGAGCGGCGCCGTGCGGTGGTTCAGTCCGACGAGGACGACGTTCACGCCGCACCCCCGAGCAACCGTATGCCGATGTACGAGAACGCGAGCAGCGCAAAGCCCAGCACGGCTCCGCGCGCGGGCCGGTCGCCGTGCTGGTGCCCGATCACGCGCATGCCGATCGGCAGCAGGTAGACCACCCACGCCACCAGCAGCCAGAGCGTGTGACCGCTCCAGGGCGAGTAGCCGTGCCGGATGCCCCAGACGAAGCCCGAGACCACGCCGAGCGTCAACAGCGGGTAGCCGAAGGTCAGCGTGAAGTGCGCCATCCGGTCCAGGCTCTCGAGCGACGGCAGCGCGAAGCGCGCCGGGCTCTTGCCCTTGAGCGCGCGCTTCTTGGCCAGGTAGGCGACGCCCGCCACGCTGGACAGCGCGAGCAGGCTGAAGCCGAGCGTGGACAGCAGGACGTGCGCGTGCGACAGCGCTCCCGTCTCCGCCTCGCTGGCCGCGATCGGCGCGCTGAAGCGGAGCCCCGCCGCGGCGATGGCCGTGAGCAGCGCGGAGAGGGCGGCCACCCAGGCGCCGACCTCGCGCACGCGCACGATGCGGAGCGAGAGCAGGAACGACACCGGCACCAGCAGACCGATCAACGAGAGCGCGGCCGGGAAGGTCGACAGGGAGACGGGCGGATCCTGCCCGTGAAGCCAGACGAAGCCCCAGGCGTGCGGCAGTACGGCCGCGAACATCACCCAGGCCACGGCGCGCGGGGAGTAGCCGCGGCGCGCGCCGCGGAAGCCGATGAACGCCGCCACCGCGTAGAGCACCGACGCGGCCTCGTGGGGGAGGAGTGACGTCACCTGCCGAGCTTCTCCATCTGGGCGCGGATGCGCGAGGCGTCCATCACCTGCTCGAAGACCCGGTACGCGGGCTCCCCACGCAGGACGAAGCGGATCTCTTCGAGCGGGGTCTCAGCGTCGGCGTGGCACTCCGCCTCCTCGATCATGATCTCGGCGCAGCGCTGCATCGGGAAGCCCCCCACGCCGGTGCCGATCGCGGGGAACGCGATCGACCGCAGCCCGTGCTGCCGGGCCAGGTCCAGCGTCGCGCGGGTGCAGTCGCGCAGGCTCTGCTCGCTGGGAGCCCCGCCAGGCTCCATGCCGGCGGCGTGGATCACGTGGCGGGCCGGCAGGTCACCGGCAGTCGTGAGCGCGGCGCCCCCGAGCGGCACGGGGCCGTGCTCGTCGCACTCCCGTTGGATCTCGGCGCCCCCGGCCTCGCGGATGGCGCCGGCCACGCCCGAGCCCAGCAGCAGCTGGGTGTTCGCGGCGTTGACGATCGCGTCGACGTCGAGCCGGGTCAGATCGCCCTCTTCTACGCGAATTCGAGTCATGGGTCCCTTTCCCCGATGTTCGCCGCCCGGGAGAGCCAGTTCAAGCGGGGGCCCGGGCCTGTATGCTCGCGGCATGCGACCGTCGGCCCGCAGCCGCCTCCTCCTGGCCCTGCTCCCCCTGCTGCTGGGGGCGTGTCTCGACCTGCCCGCCTCGTTCACCCAGGTCGACGCGGCCGAGGCCCGCGACCTGATCGCGAGCGGCCGCGCCTCGCTGGTGAGCGCGCTGGCTGCGGACGAGGCCGCAGCGTCGGGGCAGGGCCTCGCCTGGCGCTTGCAGGCCGACGGGACCGTCGGGCTCGAGTCCGCCCCAGCCGACCTTCCTGCCGGCGACCTGCTGGTGATCGGCTCCCGCCCCGACCTGGGCATGCGGCTCGCCGCGGCCCTGGCACGGCCGCGAAACCGGCGCGTCTGGGTGTTCATCTCAGGCAGTGCAGAGGAGAGGCGGAGCCTCTACGTTGTGCGATCCCCATCACAGGAGAACCCCCGTGGCACAGATTCTTGACGTGACCGACGCGACCTTCGAAGACCAGGTGCTGCAGTCCGACACGCCCGTCCTGGTGGACTTCTGGGCCGAGTGGTGCGCGCCGTGCCGTCAGCTTTCGCCGACGCTGAAGGACCTGGCGGGGGAGTACGACGGCAAGCTGCGCGTGGTCAAGATCGACGTCGACGCCAACCAGGCGATCACGGCAAAGCTCGACGTGCGCGCCATGCCGACGCTGCTGTTCTTCAAGAACGGGCAGGTCCGTGGCCAACTGGTCGGCAACCAGCCGCGGTCGACGCTCGTCAAGGAGATCGACCAGCTGCTCGCGAGCTAGGACTCCGCTCCCGAGGACCACGCCTGCGCGGACACCGCGGGCGTGGGCGTCTCGAACATGCGCACCGGCCAGCGGCGGCGCTGAGCCTCGCGGTAGAGCAGCGGGTCCGGGTTCACGATGACCGGGTGACCGACCAGGTCGAGCAGCGGCTGGTCGCTGATCGAGTCGGTGTAGAACCAGCTCTTCGCCAAGTCGAGGCCCTCGCGCTCGAGCAGCTGCTGCAGCCAGTAGATCTTGCCCTCGCCAAAGCAGACCGGCTGCACCACGCGTCCGGTGAACGCGCCGTCCTCGACCTCGAGTTGCGTGCACATGATGTGCTCGACGCCCAGGTGGGCCGCCAGCGGGCGCAGCACGAACTTGTTGGCCCCCGACACCAGGGCGACCACGTGTCCCTCGTCGCGGTGCCTCGCGATCAGCTCGCACGCTTCGGGGTAGATCGTCGGGCGCACGTACTCCTCGAACCAGAGGGCGGCCTCCCGCTCCAGCTCGACCTCGCTCTGCCCCTTGAAGTGGAGCATGGTCGACTCGGTCCAGCGCTCCAGGTTCAGCAGGTTGAGCTTGTAACGCACGTAGGAGCCCAGGTTGACCGCGAGCGTCTGCCAGTCGACCTCGCCACGATCCCAGAGCGCTCGCAGATAGAGCGCACCCGAGTTGTCGGCCAGGATCGTCTTGTCGACGTCGAAGAAGGCGCCGATGCGCGGACGCGGCATGCGCGGAGTCTAGCCCAGCCTCAGAACAGGTAGCGCCGCATCGAGATGTTCATCAGCAGCCCCACGCCGAGCATGTTGGTGACCAGCGCCGAGCCCCCCGCGGACAGGAACGGCAGCGGCACGCCGACGACCGGCAGCACGCCCAGCACCATGCCCACGTTGATGGCGCCCGACCAGAAGAGCAGCGCCACGACGCCGAGCGCGATGCCGCAGCCGAACACGTCCTTGGAGGCGCGCGCGATGAGCAGCCCCCGCAGCATCAACGCCACGTAGACGCAGAGCACGAGGCCCGCACCCACGAAGCCCCACTCCTCGGCCAGCACCGAGAAGACGAAGTCGGTCTGCTGCTCGGGCAGGAAGTCGAGCTGGCTCTGCGAGCCGCGCAGGAAGCCCTCTCCGAACAGCCCTCCGGCCCCGACCGCGATCTGGCTCTGGATCGCGTGGTAGGCGGTGCCGAGCGGGTCGCGGTCCGGGTCCAGGAAGGTGAGCAGGCGCTCCTTCTGGTAGTCGCGCAG
This sequence comes from Deltaproteobacteria bacterium, assembly GCA_019311115.1. GTDB lineage: Bacteria > Myxococcota_A > UBA9160 > SZUA-336 > SZUA-336 > JAFDDB01. The sequence continues at coordinate 8,703 of JAFDDB010000099.1, read as the reverse complement.
GTAGAACATCCAGGCCAGGCTGGCCGCCACGGCGCTGGCGCCGGCCATCCAGACCACGAAGCTCGCGCGCACGCGCGCGAGCAGCAGGAAGCTGCCGGCGATCAGCGCGATCACCAGTGCGGTCCCCAGGTCCGGCTGCCGGAGCACGAGCACGACCGGCAGCGCCAGCAGCACTCCCGGGAGCGCCAACTCGCCGAAGGTCATGTCGGCCACCGACGCGCGCCGACTCAACAGGCGCGCGAAGAGCACGAGCACCGCGATCTTGGTCAGCTCCGAGGGCTGCATGCGCGCCGGGCCCATCACGATCCAGCGCTGCGAGCCGTTGATGACGGGCCCGACGAAGAGCACCGCGACCAGCAGCACCACGCAGAGCGCGTAGAACGGCAGGGCGAGCCGTTCGAGCCGCCGGTAGTCGGGGAGCAGCCCGGCCAGCAGCGCGCAGAAGCCCACGCCGAGCCAGGCCAGCTGGCGAAGCGCGGTACCGGGCATGCCCGGGGTCTGCTCCGGCGAGGCGGAGACCAGGTTCAGCACGCCGACGGCTCCGAGGAACGCGACCAGCGCGAACGTCGTCCACTCGAAGTTCTGGATCAGCCGCCGGTCAATTCCGGGCATGCAGGGGCTCCTCCTCCCCGTCGTCGGGCGGGGGCGGGGGCGAGGACTCGGCCTCGGCCTCGGCGGCGAAGAACTCGGCCATCACGTCGCGTGCGATCGGCGCGGCGGCGCTGCCGCCGTGGCCGCCGTGCTCCACGAGCACGGCCACCACGATGCGCGGATCCACAGCCGGTGCCCAGGCCGCGAACCAGGCGTGGTCGCGAAGCCGTTCCGCGAGGTCCTCGTCGTCCACGTCGTCGGTGGCGGCCACGCCGACGACCTGTGCGGTGCCGGTCTTTCCCGCCGCCTCGACCGGCAGCCGGCGGAGCGCGGCGCCCGTGCCGTGCGGCTCGTGGACGGCTCCGCGGAGCGCCCGTTGAAGGATTGCCAGCGACTCCTCCGAGACGGCGACAGTCCCTCGCGCTTCGGGCTCGGTCTCGGACACCACCTCGCCCTGCGCCGTCTCGACCCGGTTCAACACGCGGGGACGCCAGCGCGTACCGCCGTTGGCGATCGCGGCGTAGCTGTTCGCGAGCTGGAGCGGGGTCCACAGGTTGAACCCCTGGCCGATCGCCAGCGACAGCGTCTCGCCCGCGAGCCAGTCCTGGCCGAAGCGGCGGCGCTTCCAGGCGGCCGTCGGCACGAGTCCCGCCATCTCGCCGGCGACCTCGATGCCGGTAGGGCTGCCCAGCCCGAGCGCGCGCGCGTAGTAGGCCAGCGTCTCGACGCCGACCTTCTGGCCGAGCTGGTAGAAGTACACGTCGCAGGACTCGACGAGGGCGCGGTGCAGGTCGACCTCGCCGTGCCCTCCGCGCTTCCAGCAGCGGTAGCGGCGCCGGCCCAGGCGGTACGAGCCGTAACACTTTACGGTGTCTTCCGGCGTGACCGCTCCGGTCTCGAGTCCCGCCAGCGCGGTCACCACCTTGTAGGTCGAGCCGGGCGGGTACATGCCCTTGATCACGCGGTCGTGGAGCGGCTTGGCGGGGCTGTCGCGCAGCTCCGCCCACTCCTGCTGCTCGATGCCGCGCGCGAACAGGTTCGGGTCGAAGCCCGGGCGGCTCATCAGGGCGAGCACCTCGCCGTTGCGCGGGTCGAGCGCGACCAGCGCGCCGTTCTTCCCGATCGCCTCGAAGGCGCGCTCGGCCACGGTCTGCAGGCGCAGGTCGAGCATCAGCACCACGTTGTGGCCGGGCTGGGGCTCGACGGCGTTCCAGCGCTCGAGCTCCCGGCCGTGCGCGTCCACCAGCACGTTCTGGCCCCCGTCCCGCCCCCGGAGGTCCAGGTCGAGCAGGCGCTCGATCCCGCCCTTGCCCACCACGTCGCCGCGCCGGTAGCCCTGGCCGCGCTCGCTCGCGAGCTGTCCGGGCGAGATCTCGCCGAGCCAGCCGAGCAGGTGCGAGGCGTCCGCCCCCTGGCGGTAGTCGCGGATCGGCGCCACCTGCGTCAGGACGCCGGGCAGCGCCCACAGGCGCGCCTCGACGCGCGCGAGCGAGGCGCGGTCCAGGTCGCGCGCGACCGGCTGCGCCTGGAACCGCGCCCTCCCGGTGGGCGAGCCGACGCGCCGCCGCAGTTCCTCGACCGGACGGCCCGTGAGGCCGGCGATGCGGTCGATGGAGGCGTCGAGGTCGGTCGTCTCGTTCGGCACCACGAGCACGTCGAACGACGGGCGCGAGTCCACCAGGATCTTGCCGTTGCGGTCGAAGATCATCCCCCGCGTGGCGATCAGCCGCCGCGAGCGCACGCTGTTGCGCTCGGCCGACTGGCTGTAGCGGTCGCCCTCGACCACCTGCAGGTAGAAGAGCCGGCCGACCAGCGCCGCCCAGACCGCGACCACCACCAGCATGGCCACGACGATCCGGCGTTCGAAGTAGGCGTCGGGCGCCGAGCCCGATCCCGAGAGCTGCGTCACGACCCGGCCTGCGAGCCCCGCCCGGCCAGCGCCAGGCCCTGCTCGCGCCCGGCCTCGGCGTCCACCCGCAGGAAGACGGGGAGCAGGAACCCGGCGACCAGCGCCGTGAACAGCGCCGTCCCGGGCAGCCGCGTCAGGATCAGCGTCCAGGGCGGCGAGCCGCCGTCGAGGAAGAAGCGGTGGCAGAGGCCCAGCGCGACCGCGTCGAAGACGCAGTAGCCCAGCACGTAGAGCGCCCAGGGGAGCGCGGCGCGCAGGTAGAGCGCGTGGTCCGCTGCGCGCGTCACCGCGCAGGCGGTCCCGCGCAGCAACGCGAACAGCCCCGGGGGCGAGCCCGAGAGCGCGTCCACCACGAAGCCCGATCCGAACGCGAGCAGCAGGCCTCCCGTCCCCCCGCGCATGCCGACCGCCAGCGCGAAGACCAGCACCAGGTCGGGACGCAGCCAGGCCGGGAAGATGGCCTGCGCCAGCGCCTGCAGGAGCACGGCCGCCAGGCCCAGGCCCGCGAGCTTCGCCAGCCGGTTCACGGCGCGCTCTCGATCCAGAGGCCGTCGTCGTCGGTCTGGAAGGCTTCGGGAGGCGGCAGCTCGCGCTGGTCGAGGATGACGAAGACCTCCTCGAGTTGGCGGAAGTTGACGGCGGGCTCCACGCTGGCGCGCTGGAAGAGACCATACGGGCGGCGCTCGATGCCGGAGATGCGGCCGAGCACGAGCCCCTTCGGGTAGACGGCGCCGAGTCCCGAGGTCAGCAGCAGGTCCCCGACGTCCACGTCGGCGTCGCGCAGCACGTAGTCGAACTCGCAGGCGCGGTCCCCGCCACCCGCCACCGAGCCGCGCGCGCGCGAGCGCTGCACGTAGGCGTCCACGCGGCTCTGGGAATCGATCACCAGCAGCACCTTCGAGGCTTCGCCGGTCACGCCGGCCACCACGCCCACGACGCCTCCGCCCTCGGCCATGACCGGCATGCCCGGACGGATCCCCGCCCGCTCGCCCTGATCGATGACGATCGAGCGGAACCACGCCGACAGGTCCTGCGCCGCCACGTTGGCGGGGACCATCTTCAGGTCGAGGCGCCGCCGCAGGTCGTCGAGCTCGTCGAAGCGCCGTGCGGACACGACCGCCTCGCGGTACTGCGTGTTCTCCTCGGTCAGGCGCGCGACCTGGGAGCGCAGCTGCTCGTTCTCTTCGACGACGCCCACCAGGTGCACGTACCGCGCCCACAGCGCCTGCAGCTTCTCGACCGGCAAGGTGACCATCTGCTGCAGAGGCAGCGTCAGCTCCAGGACGGCGCGCGAGCCCGGCCCGAGCCGTCCCGGCCGGCCCTGCGAGGTCATTGCGCCCACGCAGGCCAGCGCGAGGAACAGCCAGGTCAGGGGATACCGGAAGCGACTCAGTAGCTCGCTCAACCGCTCCGCCTCGGTTCTGCCGTGACCCTACGCCTTCAGGCTGACGTCCCGGAGGAGATCGACCTCGTCCAGGCAACGTCCGCAACCCATCACCACGGCGGTGAACGGGTCCTCAGCGAGCATGATCGGCAGACTCGTCTCTTCGCGTAAGAGCACGTCGAGATTCTCGAGCAGCGCCCCGCCGCCCGTCAGCACGATGCCCTTGTCGGCGATGTCCGCCGCGAGCTCGGGCGGCGTGCGTTCGAGCGCGATCTTCGTGGCCTCGATGATCGCGTTGACGGGCTCCATCAGCGCCTCGCGCACGTCTTCGGTGTTCACCTCGAGCGTCTTGGGGACACCCGCGACCAGGTCGCGGCCCTTGACGAACATGGTGCGAACCTCGTCCACCGGGTAGGCGGTGCCGATCTCGATCTTGACGCGCTCGGCGGTGCGCTCCCCGATCAGCAGGTTGTACTTGCGCTTGATGAAGTTGAGGATCGCGTCGTCCATCTTGTCGCCGCCGACGCGCACGCTGTTGGCGTAGACGATGCCGGAGAGCGAGATCACGGCGACCTCGGTGGTGCCGCCGCCGATGTCGATGATCATGTTGCCCGAGGGCTCGGTGATCGGCAGTCCCGCGCCGATCGCGGCGGCCATCGGCTCCTCGAGCAGGAAGACCTCGCGCGCGCTGGCCGACAGCGCGGACTCGCGCACGGCGCGCTTCTCGACCTCGGTGATTCCCGACGGCACCGAGATGACGATGCGCGGCCGCAGCAGCGTCGAGCGGTTGTGCGCCGACTGGATGAAGTAGCGGAGCATGGCCTCGGCGATCTCGAAGTCCGCGATCACGCCGTCCCTCAGGGGACGCACCGCGCGGATCGAGCCCGGCGTGCGGCCGAGCATGCTCTTGGCCTCCTTGCCGACGGCGCGAACCCGGTCGACGCCGCGGTGGTCCGTCTGCACGGCGACGACCGACGGCTCGCTCGAGACGATGCCGCGTCCCTTGGCATACACCAAGGTATTCGCCGTGCCGAGGTCGATCGCGAGATCGTTCGAGAAGAAGCCGAGCAGGCGATCGAACATACGGCGTTTCCCCCTGGGCCGACGAATGCGTGGCAGAAGGAAGCGCTCCCGCCCACGCAGGCGATTCTACGAATGCGGACGCCCGCCCGCAACCGGGTCGGAGCTGGAAAACGGAACGGCGGCTTGCCTTTACGTCGCTTGCGGGTAGCTTGCTGCGTCCGGGGGGGGATCGAGGCCACATGGCGCAGAGCCGCGCAGTCATCTGGATCCGGAACACCATGGTCGGGCTCGTCGCCCTGACGTTCGTCGTGCTGTTCGGACTCCCGACCGGGGGCTCGAGCCAACGGGCGGTCGCCGAGATCGACGGCGTGATCGTGGAGCGCGACGCGTTCGAGTTCTTCCGCCGCGCCAACGCGGACCGGCGGCGGCGGGGCCTGCCCGAGAACTTCGACCCGCAGCGCTTCCGCGAGCTGATCGACAACCTGACGCGCGACCAGCTGATCCAGCGCTACGTGCTGGCCGCCGAGGCCGAGGCGCTGGGACTCACGGCGACCCGCAGCGAGCTGCTCGCGGACATCCGGAACGACCCCGGGTTCCAGCGCAACGGCAGCTTCGACCCCGACATCTACGACACCTTCATCTCGCGCTCCGAGTTCGACAACGAGAGCTCCTACCTGGACCAGCTGCGCCACGACATCCTGATCCGCAAGCTGGGGCGGCTGCTCCAGTCCCCGATCCGGATCTCGGACGCGAGCGCCCGGGACCGGCTCACCCGCGACCAGACCACCGTGCGGCTGCGCTACGCCGCGGCCCGGGCCGGGGACTTCCCGGCGGCCGAGGTCTCGGACGCCGACGTGCAGGCGCTGGTCCAGGGCAGCCCGGAGCGGCTCCAGAGCGCCTACGAGAGCCGCTACGACGAGTTCAACCAGCCGGAGAGGGTGCGGGCCCGCCACATGCTGTTCCGGGGCGAGGACGCCACGGAGAAGGCCGAAGCGGCCCGGGCGCGGCTCGACGCGGGCGAGGACTTCGTGGCGCTGGCGGTCGAGCTGTCCGAGGACGCCGCCACCGCCGAGCGCGGCGGGGACCTGGGGAGCTTCCCGCGGGGCCGCATGCTGCCGCAGCTCGAGGAAGCCGCCTTCTCAGCGCCCCCCCGCAGCGTGGCGGGACCCGTCCAGACGCCCCGGGGTCTGCACCTGATCCGGGTCGAAGAGAAGCTCCCCGCCGTGGACCGGCCGCTGGCCGAGGTGCAGGAGCAGCTGGCGCGGGACCTGCTCGCCGAGCAGGGCGGAGCGGGCCTGGCGCGCCAGGCCGCCGCCGCCATGGCCGAGAGGCTCCGCGCGGGAGTGGCCTTCGACGCCGCGGCGGCGGAGGCCGACCTGAAGGTCGAGGAGACCACGGCCTTCCGGATCGACTCCCCGGTCGTTCCCGGCCTGGGACGCGTCCCCGGCGTGCGCGAGGCCGCCTTCGCGCTGCGCTCTGACGAGCCGGTCTCCGGGCGGGTCTTCGCGACCCGCGACGCCTTCTTCCTGATCGCGCTGGCCGAGCGCCGCGAGCCCGATCCCGACGCGCTGCGCGACGAGGTCCCGGTCGCCCGCGACCGGCTGCAGCAGGAGGCGCGGAACGTCGCGCTCGACCGCCTCTACCGCGGCGTGCGGCAGCGGCTGCAGGCCGAGGGCAAGCTCCTGCTCTTCCCGCTCTACCCAGACGGGAGCTGAGCGGGTTGCCCGATCGGCCACCCGGTCGGCCCGCCGCCGCGCTGGCGGCCCTGCTGGCGGTGGCGGCGCTGGGGTCCGGCTGCGCGCGCCTCGCCTACAACTTCGGCACGATCGAAGAGGGACGCGTCTACCGCTCCGCCCAGCCCTCGCCGTTCTTCCTGCGCTGGCTGCGGTCGGGGCCCGAGATCCGCACGCTGATCAACCTGCGCGGCGACACGCCGGGCTGGGAGAGCGCCTTCGCCGCGCGCAACAAGATGCGGCTCTTCGTGTTCAACCTGTCCGCGAGCCGCCCCCCGACGGAGCACGACGTGGAGCGGTTCCTCGGGATCCTGCGCGACGACGCCAACTACCCCCTGCTCGTCCACTGCCGCAACGGAGTCGACCGCACCGGCTACATGCTGGCGCTCTACCGCGTGCAGGAGCAGGGCTGGGACGCCGACCGCGCGGCGAGCGAGATGAACCGCTTCTGGCAGTTCTCGTGGTTCAACGACGTACCGCAGAAGGTGGTCAAGCAGGGCCTGCGGAGGCCCGCGAAGCCCCGGCCCTAGCCGTTCAGGGCGCCTGGTTGAAGGCGCAGTTCGTCGGGCTGAAGTCCAGCTGCGGCGGCGCGGAGCCCGAGAAGAGCAGGATCTCGAGCGCGTCGGCCGAATTGCACCCGCCGTCGCCGTTGACGTCGCAGTGGTCCGGGTCGTAGGTGACTTGCGGCGGAGCGAACCCGGCGGCGAGCTTGATCTCGAGGGCGTCGCCGGAGTCGATCGTGCAGTCCAGGTTGACGTCGCCGCAGAGACAGGCGCAACCGATCGCCTCGAAGCCCGACTGGGTGCTGGCCGCCTGGCCGGCGTTCGCCACGTAGGGGCAGTTGTCGCTGGCGTCTGGCACTCCGTCGCCGTCGGCGTCGGACTCCGGCACCGCGCCGAGCGGCGCGCCTCCTGGAGTGCCGTCCACGGGCGCCGCGGCGAGCAGCGTGCTCACCCACAGGTTGCCCGTGACCTGCACCTCTCCCGTGCCGCCCGGCGGAGCGCTCACGTTGAGCACGCCGATCGGCTGGGCGCCCGGCGGGGCGTTGGGGTCTACGGGGTCGCCCCCATTCGCGCGCAGGATCGGGTCCGACCCGCCCGAGTCGATCGCCGCGATCACGCCCGCCGCGGGAGTGAAGCCGTCGAAGACCAGGTCGCCCGTGCCGACGATGTGGACGTCCCACATGCAGATCTCGTCGCCGGCAGTGTTCGGGTCGGCCGTTCCCGCACACCGCTGACCCGCGGCGGACGCCACGGGGCTGGGCGGGGTCGGCCGCAGCCAGACGTTGATCGCCACGGGCGTCGAGGTCTCGGGGATCGTCACGGACGATCCCTCCACCCCGTCGTTCAGCGGGCTGTGGAAGACGGTGGCCGCACGGCCGGCGCACGGCAGGGCGACGACGAGCGACAGGGTCAGAGCGACAAAGAAGATCATCTCGGGTCGAAGCCTACTCCGTTTGGACGCCATCGCCTACGGGCCCTTCGACCCGCCTCTCGTCGGCGGGCAGAAGCAACGAAGGGGCAGCGGCCATCGGCCGCTGCCCCTCGTTGGTGTAGCTCGAATCAGTAGCTGGCGAGGATCAGGAACGCCGCCGCATGAAGGCGAGTCCTGCCAGGCCCATGCCCAGGAGAGCCAGCGAGACCGGCTCGGGTGTCGCGCCCGTGCCGAGGATCACGTTGGTGCCGCTGAGCGTCTGGTTGAGGATCGGGATGCCCGCGCCGCCAGATGCGTTGTTGTAGACGGACGAAGCGGCGATCTCGATCACGCTGCCGCCCGTGTGGCCGGACATGTCGAGGTTGAAGGTACCGGCCAAGAACACCTGGGTGCCGTCACCCGAGACGCTCGAGCCATCCTCGATCACCGCGGCGTAGCTGGGCTTCGGGCAGTTGCCCGAACCCGCGCCATAGCCGTTGAAGTTGACGCAGCCGAACTCGGCGGCGCCGGTCGCGATGAAGTTCAGGCCGCCACCGAGGTTGTTCCAGATGGTCGCTGCGTTCGTCGCGGAGCCACCAGAGGCGTTCCCGCTCGCGTTGACCGAGGTCACGACCGCGCCGTTCACGACG
>JAFDDB010000023.1 GCA_019311115.1 Deltaproteobacteria bacterium | reverse complement strand
CGGGGATGCAGGTGACCGTCGATCTCGGGAGGGGTCCGCCGCAGCTCGGGGAGGCTCAGGAACGACACCGACATCCGCACTCCTCGGGGGGGAGGCGCGCCAGAGGTTACCGGATCGCGAGACGTGCTGTCACGCGCGCCACCGCGGACAGGCGTGCACAGCGCCCTAAAGGACGGGATCGCCGTCACCGATTCCGCATTGGGGAGCAAGGAATGAGCGACGAACGGCGACGATCCGAGCGCAAGCGGCTGCGCCGGGTGATCAAGGCGGTCGGCCTGACCTTCGAGACGGATACCGTCGAGGGCAAGGGACAGGTACGCAGTCTGAGCATGGTGGGAATGCTCATCGTGTGCAGCGCGCCCCCCGAGACCGGCGAGCTCGTGCGCGTCCTGTTCGATGACCTCGAGGGAAACGAGATCGAGCTCTGCGGCACCGTGATGTCCACGCGCGCGCGGCAGGGTCAGCTCGGCGAGGACGAGGCCGGCTTCTTCATGCGCGTCGACGCCGACATCGACGCCTTCCTGGCGTTCTACGAGCAGGTCCTGACGGCGCGCTGAACGGCCGGCACGGGGGCGGCTGCCGGGCTGTGCGGTCGTGTACCCTGCGCGAAGCGCCGCTCTTTCAACAGTGTCTGTACGGGGATCAGGCCGGTGATCGTCGTCTTCTCCAGCCTCGACTAGCCGTGTTCTCGTATCACTCGGTGGTTCCGTGGGGGCGCTCGTACGCAGAGTATCTGCGCATGTTCGACCTGCAGCCGCCCGAACGCGGCGGACTCTCGGGACGCATCCTGGGCTGCGGCGATGGTCCCGCCAGCTTCAACTGCGAGCTCACACGGAAGGGCGGCTCGGTCGTGTCGCTCGATCCGCTGTATGCCGCATCGCGGGACGAAATTGCGGCGCGGATCGACGAGACGTTTGACGACGTCATCGGCCAGACACGGCGCGAGCAACACCAGTTCGTCTGGGATGCGATCTCTTCGGTCGAAGAGCTTGGGCGAGTTCGCATGTCGGCGATGCAGATGTTCCTGCAGGACTACGATGCCGGCCGAAGCGAAGGCCGCTACCGCGAAGGAGGGCTGCCGGAGCTGCCCCTCGAGGACGGCGAGTTCGATCTGGCGCTCTGCTCGCACCTGCTCTTCTTCTACGCCGAGCAGCTCCCCGTCGAGTTCCACGTCGACGGCCTGACCGAGCTGTGCCGGGTCGCCCGGCAGGTCCGGGTCTTTCCGCTGGTGGACGTCAACGCCGCGCCGTCTCCGCACCTCGATCCCGCCCTGGAGCGGCTGCGCGCGCTCGGGCTGACGCCGCGCGTGGAGCGCGTGCCCTACGAGTTCCAGCGCGGAGGAAATGAGATGCTCGTGGTCGACTGCGGCGGCTAGCAGGCTGCGGCGACGGTCACCTCAGCAGCCTGCTAGTCCTTCTCTCTCCGGAGCGCGTCGGGCAGGTCGCGGCTGACCGAGAGCTTCCACTCGGGGGGGCGTTTCTCGAGGAACGACGCCACTCCCTCGCGCGCGTCGGGCTGGTTTCCGAGCCATGCGAAGAGCTCACCCTCTCGCGCGAGCATGTCGGGCACGCTCGAGGTGATGCCTTCCCAGAGCAGCCGCTTCGAGATCGCCACCGACACCGGCGCGGCGTTCCGGGCGATGTCGCGGGCGCGCTCCTGCGCGGCGGGCAGGACCTCTTCCGCCGGCAGCGCCCGGGTCGCGAGTCCCAACTCCGCGGCCTCCTTACCGTTCAGCATCCGGCCCGAGAGCAGCACGTCGGCGGCGTTCGAGAACCCGGCGACGCGCGCCACGATCACGTGCGAGGCGAGCTCGGGCAGGATGCCTCGGCGAACGAAGGCGAACTGCAGCTTGGCGTCCTCGGCCACGAACCGGATGTCGCACAGCATGGGGTAGGTCAAGCCGACGCCGACCGCGTGCCCGTTCAGCGCCGCGATCACCGGCTTGTCGATCTCCCACGGCATCACGTTGCGCCGGGTGCGCTGTCGAGCGCCGCCCCTCTCGCGTCCACCAAAGGTGTCGCCGCGTCCGCCCAGGTCGGCGCCGGCGCAGAAGGCCCGGCCGGCGCCCGTCAGCACGATCGCCCGGACTCCGTCATCGGCGTTGCACGCCTCGAGCGCGTCGCTGAGTTCGCCCGCCATCTCGGCGTTCCAGGCGTTCATGCGGTCGGGGCGGTTCAGGGTGATGGTCGCCACCTGATCCTTGACGTCGAGCAGGATCATCTCGTAGGCCATGGGTTCCTCCAGCGGCGCGTTGGCCGGCGGGCCATGTTACCCCGCGGCGCTCGCCTCGGAACAGACCGCCGGGTAGAGTGACTCGGTGACCGCCGCCACGACGTCCGCCGAGCCGCCGCGCGGCGCACTCTCGTATCCGAACTACCGGCGCTACTGGCTCGCCAGTCTGGCGATGGTGTTCGGCATGCAGTTCCGGTTCATCGCATCGGGCTGGCTCGTGCACCAGTTGACCGACTCTCCATTCTGGCTGGGCGTGCCCGGGCTCATCTCGGCGGTGGTGACCATCCTGCTGACAGTTCCGGCCGGGCTGCTGGCCGACCGCATGGACAACCAACGCCTGCTGGCCGGAGGCCGCGGCCTGACCTGTCTCGCACACCTGGCGCTGGCCCTGCTGGTCGTCGGTGAAGTGGTGCAGGTCTGGATGGTCCTGGTGTGGGCCGGAGTGACGGGCGTCCTCGCGGCCGTGACCAACCCTGCGCAGAACGCCCTGCTGCCGCGGCTGATCGAGCGCCCGGCCATGGCGAGTGCGGTCGCGTTGGCGGCGGCCATCTGGAACAGCATGCGCATCGTCGGGCCCGCCACCGCGGGAGTCCTGATCGCGGTGGTCGGCATCGGACAGGCCTTCTTCGTCACGACGCTCGGCTACGCGATCTCGACGTACCTCATCTGGAGCCTTCGCCTCGAGCCCCAGGCGCCGCACGACCACAGCGAGCACGGCGGCGGGATGCTGGACGGCCTGCGCTACATCGCGGCGCAGCCGATCTTCCTGGCGACGATCGGGCTGTCCTTCTTCTCCTCGATCTTCGGCCGCTCGTACGTGGTGCTGCTGCCGATCTTCGCCGACGACGTACTGAACGTGGGCGTCCGGGGATTCGGCTATCTGGAGGCCGCGGCGGGCGTCGGTGCGTTGATCGGCACGCTGTCGATCGTGCGCGTGCGCGCCGGGCGGCACACCGGGAACCTGATGGTGGGAGCCGCACTCGTCTTCGGTCTGTGGATCGCGGCCTTCACGGCCAGCCGGTCGCTCACCCTGTCGATGGGCCTGCTCTTCGGCGGCGCGTTCTTCGCGTCCGTCTACCTGAACCTGGGAATGACGACCCTGCAACTGATGGTGCCGGACGCGTTGCGCGGCCGCGTGATGGGCATCTGGGGCCTGACGTGGTTCCTGTCGTCGGCGGGCGGCTTCTTCGCGGCGACGCTGGCCGAGTTCGTCGGCGCACCCGTGGCGGTCGCCGCGGGCGCGCTCACCGTGTCCGCCTTCGCGGCGTTCGTGTGGGTCGCCTTCGCGGACATCCGCACGCTGCCCTCGCGCGAGCAGATGGCCGCCTAGCCCAGCGCAGACTCGAGGACCGCTCGCGTCCGCTCACGTTCGTCGTCGTCGTTCGGGTACTCGACCGCTTGGAAGTCCGTCACGCCGGCCGACTCGAGACTCGCGAGCCGCTCGCGAACGGCGTCTTCGCTGCCGACGACGGCGACGTCTGCGACGCGCGCAACGCCCTCACGGTCGAGCATGCCGCGGTACGACGGAAGGCCGTCATACATCTTGAAGCCCTCGGCGATTCGCTCGCGAGCGGCGCTCTCGTCGTCGGTCACGCAGATGGGGAGTGCCGTGCCGATCCTCGGCGCAGGGCGTCCCGCCTTGTCGGCCGCCGCCCGCAGGCGCGGGGCCACGTAGCCGGCGATCGTCTTCTCGCCGGTCCATGCCAGCAGCGTCCCGTCGGTCATCGCGCCGGCCAGGTCGAGCATGTGCGGTCCCATCGCGGCGATCATCACCCGCGGCGCCGTCGCTCCCGGGATGCGGATCGCCCCCATGGCCTTCAAGACCTCGCCGTCGAAGCGGGTGGGCTGCCCGTCGAGGAGCGGGTTCAGGACCGACAGGAACTCGCGCATGTAGCGCGCAGGCCGGTCGTACGAGCCGCCGAACATCCCCTCGACGACCAGCTTGTGCGAGACCCCGAGCCCGAGCGTCAGCCGTCCGCCGCTGGCCACCTGTGCCGTCAGCGCCTGCTGTGCCATGGCCAGCGGGTGCCTCGGGTGCACGGGGACCACGTCGGACCCGAGCTCGATGCGGTCGGTCTCGCGGCCGAGCACGGCCAGCGCGGTGAGCGCGTCGAGGCCGAAGATGTTCGGGAGCCAGTAGCTGTCGAAGCCGTCGGCCTCGGCCTGCCGCGCCGAGGCGATGGCCTCGTCGAGGCTCCAGCTGCCGGCGACGTCGCCGCCGAAGATGCCGATGCGCATGCGAATTCCCTCCGTGCGCGGAGTCTATCCTGTCCGGGATCGCTCGCGTTCGCAGCCGACGCGGCCTCGGACGCGCTCGGCCTCTTCTGGTTCCGGGGCCGCGGCTACGGCGTGGCTTGGTGACTCTCCCGGATCTCGTCCCGCGTTCGCTCGTAGGTGGCGCGGCGTGGGCCGCCGAGCGCGATGGCGCGGTCGATCGTCTCAAGCGCGTCGTCGCCGTGGCCGCGCTCGAAGAGCACCTGCGCCAGGTTGTTGAGCGCCGGACCGCTCCCGGGGTGTGCCTCTGCCGCGCTGCGGAAGGCGCGCTCCGCGCCGTCGAGGTCACCCGAGGCGTAGCGCGCGTTGCCGAGGCCCATCCAGGCGCCCAGGCTGTCGGGCCAGCGCGCGGTCGCGGCGTCGAAGGCGGCCGCGGCTTCGACCGGGCGTCCGGCGAGCTCGAGTCCCAGCGCCGCCCTCAGGTAGACGGGCTCGTCGGCGCGCGCGGGGAGCGTGCCGGCCGGCAGGACGACGAGTCCCCAGTCGTCGGCGCGGTCCCAGGTGCGCTCGAACGTGCGCAGTGAGATCGGCCTCGCCTGGTCGCGTCCGGTGTGCTGGATGAGGACTCCGCGCTGCAGGTCGTGCCCGATGGCGACGGAGAAGTGCCAGACCTGGTACCAGCGCAGGCCCAGGTTCTGGAGCACCAGCACCGGGTGTCCCGCGTCGAGCTCCGCGAGCAGCGAGGCCAGGTCGCGCACCGGGTAGGCCAGCCGTCCGCGGCGGCGCGCAGCGCTCAGCATGTCGAGCTGGAGGCTGCCTTCGCGCGCCGCGGTGAAGGCGGTCTCGTCGAGCTCCTGGGGAGTGACGGAGTCGCCGCTCCACTCGAGCACCATGGCCAGCGACGCGGGGCCGCAGTGGTTGCGTCGCTGCGGGTGGAAGGGAACGTCGAGCAGCTGCTCGGGCTCGCCTGCACGCGACGCGAGGGCGCGATCGACCTGCGGCGTACCGCAGGCGACCGCGCCGGTTCCGCACAGCAAGAGGACCAGAATTGCTGCGCGGGACCGCCTCAGCGCCGGTCGGTTCGCTTGACCTCGAACTGCGGATTGACGAACGAGAAGACGTCGGTCCATCCGAATACATCCGTCAGGAAGAGAACGAGTACGGTCAGGATGAGCAGGCTTCCGACCACGGCCACGAAGTCCTGGCCCGCGGGGAGCGATGCCAGCCGGGCGTCCAGTTCCGCGATCTCCGCATCGGAAAGGCTCGCGACCCGAGCGCCGGTCTCGTCCGCATCCAGGCCGAACGCCGAGAGCTGTTCGCGCACGTCGTCGCGAGCCAGCACGGCCGCAACGCGATCTCGCGCTCCCTCGAGGTCGTCGGCCGGAGCCAGCATCGAGGCGGTCGTCACGAGCTCGGCGCGCGCCGAGCTGACCATGGGTCCGATCGCGACCGTTGCCACTGCCATCAGCAGCGCGAGTCCCTGACGACAGCACTGAATCCACACCTGCATGAGTTGCCTCCGTTGCGCTGTCTGCGCGGCGGCCATGATAGATGCGACCCCACGAGATGGAGTGATCCGCATCACAGTACGCCGCTGCGTGCGCGTTGCGTCGAGGCTGCGACCGCGATGCGGCTCAGAGCCGATTGCGCACGAACGCCCCGTCCTTGACGATCGCGTCGAGGCGCTTGCCCTGGTCTTCGAGCACGGACAGGTCCTCGAGCGGATTCCCGTCGACGAGCAGCAGGTCGGCGCGCGCGCCGGGCGCGATCACGCCGAGGTCTCCCTGGCGACCCAGGATTTCGGCGTTCACGAGCGTGGCCGAGCGGAGGATCTCGGCGGGGCGCAGGACCTGTGCGCGAATCGAGAACTCCCGGGACTGGTGCTCGTGCGTCTCGCCGAGCAGGTCGGTGCCGAAGCCGAGCGGGACGCCGGCGTCGCGGCACAGCTCGAGCGAGGCGAGCCCCGCGTCGAGGACGTCGCGCACCTTGGCCTGGCTCGCCTTGGGAAAGCCGAGCGCTCGGCCGAACTCGTCGAGCATGAAGTACGTCACCAGGGTGGGCACCATGTAGGTGCCGCGGTCCGCCATCAGGGCGACGGTCTCGCGGTCCACCAGGTTGCCGTGCTCGATGGTACGCACGCCGGCTTCGACCGCGCGGGTCACGGCCTCGGGCGTGTAGGCGTGGGCCATGGCGTAGGTGCGCCAGCCCTCGGCTTCCTGGACGATGGCGCGCATCTCCTCGGGGGAGTACTGCACGTTCCAGACGGGGTCGGTCGGCGAGGCCACGCCTCCCGACGCCATGATCTTGATCTGGTTCGCGCCGCGCTTGAGTTCCTCGCGCGCGGCCTTGCGCACGGCGTCCACGCCGTCGGCCACGTGCGAGAACCCCGTCGAGTGGATCTGGCAGGCGCAGAGGGCGGTGTCGTCGTTGCGAGGCCGGAAGTCGCCGTGGCCTCCCGTCTGGCTCAGCGTCCGGCCCGAGAAGAAGATGCGCGGGCCCTGGATCAACCCGGACTCGACGGCGCGCGCCAGGCCCCAGTCGGCGCCGCCCGCGTCGCGCACGGTGGTGAAGCCCCGCTGGAGCATGGCCTCGAGGATCACGCGAGCCTCCTGGGAGACGAGCGTCATCGGCTTGGTCTGCATCGCGGCCAGGTTCAGCGTCGTGATCGTGGCGTGGACGTGCGCGTCGATCAGGCCGGGCATGAGCGTGCGTCCACCGCCGTCGAAGCTCTCGACGCCGGACGGTGCGTCGCCCTCGAACACCTCGACGATCCGGTCGTCCTCGACGCGTACGCCGTGTCCCGGCCGCAGCACGCCGGCCTCGACGTCGAGCAGCGCGCAGTTGCGCAGCGTGAAGCCGCTCACGGTTCCCTCCTCGGACGGCGCCGCGTCAATCGACGTCGCCATCCAGCGTGTACGCGAGCAGCGAGCTACCGAGCCGCGTGCCCGCGCGCGCGTGCCCACCGGCCGCGATCAGCACGTACTGCTTCCCGCCCGACGCGCTCTCTACCCGGTAGGTCATGGGCGTCGCCTGTCCGCCCGCGGGCAGCCGGCCGGACCAGAGTTCCTCGCCGGTCTCGATGTCGATCGCGCGCAGGTAGTCGTCCATTGTCGCTGCGATGAAGATCAGGCCGCTGCGCGTCACGACGGGTCCCCCGATGTTGGGGACCCCCAGCCTCAGCGGAATCGGAATCGGCAGCAGGTCGCGAATCGTGCCGAGCGGCTCCTGCCAGCGGATCTCGCCGCTCACGAGGTCGACCGCGGCGATCGTTCCCCAGGGCGGCGGGTTGCACGGCAGGTCGAATGGCGACATCAGGATCTCGCGGCGCAGGCCGAAGGGCGTGCTCTCCATCGGGGCCATCTCTACCCCCGGGTTCGCCTCGCGCTCGCGTTCGAAGTCCTTGCGCGGGATCAACTTCACGGCCCAGGCCACGTTCATCGTGTTGGCGATCGCCAGCTGCCGCTCCGGGTCGACCGCGATGCCGCCCCAGTTCGAGCCGCCCGCGTTGCCCGGGTACATGACCGAGCCCTGGCGCGTGGGCGGCGTGTAGATGCCCTGGTTCCGCATCAGCCGCATGCGCTTGGTGCAGGCGGCGCGGTCGAGCGGCGTCAGGCCCCAGGCGTCCTTGGCGCGGAGTTTGTGCGGGACCAGGGGAGGGGGAAGCAGGGGGAAGGGCTGCGTCGGCGACAACTGCTCGAGCGGCGCGCCCTTCTGCGGGACCGGGCGTTCCTCGACTCCGAACACGGGCTCGCCCGTGCGGCGGTCGAGCACGAAGAGCAGCCCCATCTTCGTGGTCTGGATCAGCGCGGGCACGTCCTCGCCGTCGCGGCGGAGCGTCGTGAGCGTGGGCTGCGCCGGTACGTCGAAGTCCCAGAGGTCGTTGTGCACGGTCTGGAAGTGCCAGGCGATCTCGCCACTGGCGCCGCGAAGCGCGACCACCGAGCTACCGTAGTAGTTCATGCCCGCCAACGGTCCTCGGTAGTAGTCGGGCGCCGCGTTGCCGGTCGGCACGAAGACCAGGTCGCGCTCCTCGTCGACCGACATGGGAGCCCACACGTTCGGCGTGCCCAGGGCGTGACCCTCTGCGCTCACGAGCCCCGTCCGGCGGTCGAAGTCCGGAGGCGCCAGGTCCCAGGCCCAGCGCTCGCGGCCGGTCCGGGCGTCGAAGCCGCGCACCACGCCGCTCGGCGCGTCGACGCGCGCGTTGTCGCTGATCGCGGAGCCCACCACCACGACTCCGTTCACGAGTGCCGGGGGCGACGTGACCTGGTACTCGCCCTGCCAGCGCTGCTCGCCCGCCGCGGCGTTCAGGTCGACCGTGCCGGCCTGGCCGAAGTCCGCGCAGGGCCGTCCGTCGGCCGCGTCGAGTGCGATCAGGCGCGCGTCGTTGGTCGCGGTGTAGATGCGGCGGCGGCACGTGTCGTCCGGTCCGGCGTCCGGATCGACCCAGGTGGAGACGCCGCGGCAGATCAGCTGGTTCGCATAGCGTCCCGACAGGTCGATCTGGGGATCGAAGGTCCAGTGCTCCGCGCCGGTCGCCGGGTCGAGCGAGATCACGCGATTGAACGGCGTGCAGAAGAAGAGCCGCCCGTCGACCAGGATCGGTGTCACTTCGAACGCGGTGGTCGAGCGCACCTCGCCTTTGCCGTCCGAGACGTCGCCCGTCTCGTACGTCCACGCGACCTCCAGGCGGTGCACGTTCTCGGGCGTGATCTCGTCCAGCGCCGCGTAGCGCTGGCCGCCCGGGTCGCCCCCGTAGGACGGCCACTCGCTGGCCTCGCGCGGTTCGGCGGGCCCCGCCGGGCCTTCGCCCGAGTCGCACGCCACCCAGGGGCACGCGGCGACGATCGCCAGCAGCAGCGCGGCGCCTCGCACGCCCCCTCGCCGCCTAGCCGCGAATTTTCGGATCGATGATGACATTCAGACAGGCCGGGAGGCCGCTGTCCCTGGCGCGGTCCAGGGCCGGCCGGATCTGGTCCGGATCCTCGACGCGCTCGCCGTACCCACCCATTGCGCGGACCATCTCCTCGTACGGACGATCGCCGAGGTCCGCGGCGACGACCCGGTCGCCGCCGAACAGGTCCACGTGAGCGCGCTCGATCATTCCCCACTTCAGGTCGTTGCCGATCACGCAGGTGAAGGGCAGGTCGAGGCGCACGGCCGTGTCCATCTCCATGGCGCCGATGCCGAACGCCCCGTCGCCGTTGACGCAGATCACGTGGTCGTCCGGTGCGGCGACCTTCGCACCCAGTGCAAAGGGCAGCCCCGGCCCGAGCGAGCCCAGGATGCTCGCGTTCGACGGCTGCGCACCGGGATGCTCCGCGCGCAGGTGGCGCGCCGCGGCGACGCCGATGTCGCCGCCGTCGATCGTGATCGTCGTCCGCTCGTCCGCGAACTCGTTGATCTCGTGCAGCAGCCGCATCGGGTGGATGGGCGTGGACGTGGAGTGGTAGCCCGGCGCGAACTTCTCGACCCGCTTCGCCACCGCGCCGTCGAGCGTCGAGATCCACTCCGCGGAGGTGCTGAACCCGTCGAGCGCGGCGGTCAGCTGCTCGAGCACGAGCTTCGCGTCCCCGCAGATGCCCACGTCGATGCCGCGGTTGTCACCGAGCGCCGCCGCGTTGCAGTCGACCTGGATGACCTTGCCGCCCTCGGCGAACTGGCCGTAGTAGAACGTGGAGCTGAAGCGCGACCCGACGACCAGTACCACGTCGGCCTTGAAGACCGCGAGTCCGGGCGAGCCGCCGTAGCACTGCGGGTGTGAGTCGGGGAGCAGTCCGCGCCCAGCGTTGCGCGTGAACACCGGCAGGCCGGTCGCCTCGGCAAAGGCGCGCAGCTCGTCGGCGGCGCCGGACCAGAAGCCGCCGCCGCCCACGACGACCGCAGGGCGTTCGGCGTGTCGAAGCAGGTCGGCTGCGCGCTCGACGTCGCGCGGGTCGCCGGCCGAACGCGGAGTGGGGCGGGGTCCGAACGAGGTCGGGGCCTCGGCGCTCATCGGCCGGTAGAGCACGTCCTGCGGAAGCTCGAGGAATGCGGGTCCCGGGTTCGGCCCGAGCATGTGCTGGAAGGCGTTCTCGAAGTACTGCGGCACGCGGTCGGTGCGGCGCACCGTCTTCGCGTAGCGCGTGTAGACCTCGGCGACGCGAAGTTGCTCTAGCTCCTGCGGCGCCCCCTTGTCGTCCTCGCCGACCGGGCTCGCGCCCGCCAGGCAGAGCGTGCGGCTCTGGGTGACCGATGCGTGCGCCAGGCCGGATACGGCGTTCACGAAGCCGGGGCCCGCGGTCGCGGCGTAGACGCCCGGGCGGCCCGTGCGCAGCGCCCAGCCTTCGGCGGCGAAGGCTGCGGCCTGTTCGTGGCGCGTGTCGATAACGCGGATCCCCGCCTCCACCGCGCCGTCGAACAGCGGGAAGATGTGGCCCCCGGTCAGGGTGAACATCGCGTCGATGTCACGCTGCTTGAGGTACCTCCCGATCCACTTTCCGACCGTGTCCATGGTCCCGCTCCTTCGTCCGTGCAAGCGATCCTAGCAGGAGCCGACCCCGGAGAGACCCGTGTAGACTCGGGAGTCCGGCCAGGAGGAGCGAATCGTGGCGAAGCTCGAGTATCTGATGAGTTACCGTGCGGACCTGAAGCCCGCCGTCGCCGTGGGTGCGGTGCCTTCGGGCTCGCGCCAGATCTTCGACGTGACCGGCGGGACGTTCCAGGGTCCCCGCCTGAAGGGGAGGCTCCACGCCAGCGGGGCGGACTGGCTGCTCGTGGGGAATGACGGAGTCGGCCGGCTCGACGTGCGCGGCACGCTCGAGACCGATGACGGCGCCCTGATCTACATGCAGTACTACGGCGTGCTGCAGATGAGTGAGGCTTTCGTCCGCGCCGTGTCCAGCGGCGGCGAGACCGCCTTTGGCGATCTCTACTTCATGACCCAGCCGCGCTTCGAGACGGGGGCCGAAGGCTACGCCTGGCTCAACTCGCTGGTCGCCGTGGGAGAGGGGCGCATGCTGCCGGGCGCCGTCGAGTACCGCGTCTACGAGGTCGTGAACGACTGAGGCCATGCCGCAGGTGCTCCCCCACTACGAAGTCCTGCCGGGCCGCGGGCCGCACCTGCTGCTGGTGCACGGAATGCTCTCGAGCCGCTCGCAGTGGCGCCCGAACCTGCCGGCGCTCTCGCGGGTCTGCCGGCCGGTCGTGCTCGAGCTGTACGGGCACGGCCGCTCGCCCGCGCCGGACGCCGTCGAGGCCTATCACCCGGACCGCTACGTCGACGCCTTCGAGCGCATCGGCGACCAGATCGGCGCCGAACGCTGGTTCGTGCTGGGGCAGTCACTGGGCGCCGCGCTGACGCTGCGTTACGCGCTCGCTCACCCCGAGCGGGTGATCGCGCAGCTGCTGACCAACACGAGTTCGGCCTTCTCTCCGCCGGAGTGGGGGCGCGATCTGGAGCCGGCCATGCGTGCGCTGCAGAGCGCCGTGAGCGAGCACGGCGCCGCCGCCGTCGAGCGCATGCCCATACACCCGAGGCAGGCGCGCCGGCTGGCGCCCGAGATCAAGGCCGCGCTCGTCGCGGACGCGGCGGAGCACGACCCGCAGGGCATCGCGTTCTCCGGGCGCGGAACCGTCGTCCACGCCGCGCTCGGTCACCGGCTCCGAGAGAACCGGGTTCCGGCCCTGCTAGCCTGCGGCACGCACGAGAAACGCTTCACGCCGCTGCGTGACCGCGCCGCCCGACACATGCCGCTGCTCGAGATCGAGGACATGGACGGCGGCCACTCGGTGAATCTGGACGCACCCGCGGAGTTCGACCGCGCGGCGGTGCGCTTCATCGCGCGGCACGTGCGCGCCTGAGCTGCCGCCTACGGCTCCTCCTGCCCGGCCTGTGGCGCCTCCCAGTCGCGCCGCAGCAGGGTGTAGAGCGCGTGGTCTACGTAGTGGTCGTAGAGCCACTCGGCGTCGCGAAGCACGCCCTCTTGCGTGAAGCCCAGGCGCTCCGGGACCGCGCGGCTTCGCCGGTTGCCGACGGCGGCGGGGATGTTCACCCGGTTGAGCTCGACCACGTCGAACGCGTGTGCGATCAGCGCCCGGCAGCAGCCGGTCATGATTCCGCGGCCGATGTGGTCGCGGTCGAGCCAGTAGCCGATCTCGCAGGCGTGGTTCGCGGCGTCGATCCAGTTGTACCCCGCCACGCCGCAGGCCCGGCCCTCGTGCTCGATCAGCGCGGTGAATGCGCCCGTCTGCCGGGCGCGCTCGACGCACGCCGCGATGAACGTCTCGGTGTCCTTCTCGCTGCGGATGGCGTCGAGCCAGGGGAGCCACGCGCGCAGGTGTTCGCGGTTGGACTCGGTCAGGGCGAACAGCGCCTTCGCGTCGGTGCGCCGGACCGGGCGCAGGCGGGTTCGGGAGTCGACGTGCAGGGTCTTCACGGGCGCGAGTGTACGCGACCCGGGATCAGTCGATGTACCCCAGCGCCCGGAGCTTCTCTTCGCGTTCGGGATCGATCTCGTCCTCGTCTGCGGCGCCGCCGCTCTGCAGCGCCGCACGAAGTTCTTCCGAGATCGCCTCGTAGCGATCGATGAGTTGGCGCAGGTCGACCGCGAGCCCGGGCATCTGCGGGTAGAGATCCCGCTCTTCGCGCGGGTCCTGCGCCAGGTCGTAGTAGACGTACCGGAAGCCGTCCGGCTCCCGGTAGCGGATCAGCTTGCGGTGCCCGAGTCGCACCGCGAACGTCGGCTGCAGCACCTGGAACCACTTGAGCGTCGCCGCGTGCGTCTGCCACGCCTCGCTGTAGATCGTCCGCGACATCCACGTCTCCGGGTCGGTCGGCTCCCCGCGAAGCAGCGGCGCCAGGCTGCGGCCGTGCGCCTGCCGGCTCGGTGGCAGTCCCGCCAGCTCGAGAACCGTCGGCAGCATGTCGATCAGACCCACCGGGACGTCGACCCGGCGGTTCGCGGCGATGCCCGGGCCCTGGAAGGTCAGCGGAACCCGCAGGATCTCCTCGTGCAGGTCGGATCCGTGAAAGCGGAAACCGTGCTCCATGAAGGCCTCGCCGTGGTCCGAGGTCAGGATCACGATGGTGTTCTCGGCGTGGCCCTCGGCATCGAGCCAGCTCAGGAACTCGGCGACTTCCTGGTCCGCGTACCGGATCTCGCGGTCGTAGTCGATCGGCTGCTCGCCCTCGGGCAGGTGGTCGAACGGCGCCCGGTCCGGATCGTCGGCGAAGACCGGGTCGAAGATGGCGGGCGCCCGGTACGGTGTGTGCGTCTCGTAGGTGTGGAGGAAGAGGAAGAAGCGCTTGCTCCCGTGCCGTGTGAGCCACGTCCGGCCCTCGCCGAGCGTGCGCGCGATCCGTCCCTCGAATGCGCCCTGCGTCTTGGGCGCCTTGTTCTCGCGGAAGGTGTCGAAACCGCGGCCGAATCCCTTGTGGATGCCGAGCGGACCGTTCTCCGTGACAGCGCCGGTGAAGAACCGGCCGCTGCGCAGAAGCTGTGCCAGCGTGCGCACGCTCGGCGGGATCTTCCGGCTGCCCGCCGACTTTCGTACGCCGTGCACCAGCGGCTGGAGCGAGGTGAACATCGTCATGTGCGAAGGGCCGGTCGTCGAAGCCGGAGCGACGCACTGCTCGAAGACGGTGGCGTTCGGCGGGATGCGCACGTCGAGCCGGGGCGACGTGAGGCGCCGGTAGCCGTAGAACGACAGGTGGTCTGCGCGCAGCGTGTCGAGTGAGATCAGTATGAAGCTCGGCGCGCTGGCGGACCGCTTGGCCGGCCTGTAGACGGCCGGGTTCCCCCAGACCGGGAAGGCCATGGCCTGGGGCGCGGCGTCGAGGTGGCGCGTGCGGAACACGAAGGAGACCGTGCGGCCCGCGTACTCGGCGAGCGGGAGCGCGTGGTCGTGCCAGCCGCTCGCGTCGGGATCTGTGGGGTCGAGCGTCTGCGCGAAGCGCGTCTGGCATTCGCCGCTGTGGCAGATGTCGATGCTGAACCCGACCGCGCTCTGCGCGGGGCCCGTCGCGAGCAGGCCCGTCGAGAACTCGAGCACCGATCCGGCCGCGATCTGGACGGGCGGCGTCTCGAAGTCGGGGTCGGGGGCGTCGGGCGCGACGAACGCCTTGACCGCCACGTCTACCCTTCCCTTCTTCCGGCGGGCGCCGGTCGGCCAGAACTCCACGACCACGAACTCGTCGCCGCGCGAGTCGCGTTGCACGGGTACCAGCGTCGTCGTCAGGACGTGCCAGCGGTGCTCGCGATAGACGAGGGGCTGGACCAGCAGGCGCTTCGCACCGCGGAAGACGCCGCGCAGGCGCGGCCGGAGCGTGACGATGCCGTCCTTCACGGGCACGCTGCGCACCGAGACCAGGGTGCGCACGCGATGTCCGTACAGGGTCGTCCGCGTCTCGTCGTCGATCGTCGCCACCGGGGGCAGGGCGTCGCGCGCCGCGTGAAGGTCGGGCTCGACGAACCGGTACTCGGGCTCCAGTCCGTCCGCGCCGCCGCAGGCGAGGACCGCGAGGATCGGGACGATGAGTCGGCGCGCAGAGGCTCCGGGCATGGCGGGGGAAACTAGCAGCTGCGCGCTCGGGGTGGCTCGGGTCGTGTATGCTCGCAGCCATGAATCAGCCGATTCCCCGCCTGGTCTTCGGCCGCACGGGCCACTCGAGTACGCGCACGATCTTCGGCGCGGCGGCCCTGGGCGGCATGAAGCAGGACCGCGCCGATGCCGTACTCGAGACGCTGCTCGAGTTCGGTGTGAACCACATCGACACCGCGGCCTCGTACGGTGAGTCGGAGCTGCGGCTCGCGCCCTGGATGCCCCGCCACCGCGAGTCGTTCTTCCTGGCGAGCAAGACCGGGGAGCGAACTCGCGAAGGCGCCGCCGATTCGATCCGGCGCTCGCTCGAGCGGCTCGGCGTGGAGCGCCTCGACCTGATCCAGATGCACAACCTGGTCGATCGCGACGAGTGGGACACGGCGATGGGTCCCGGCGGCGCCCTCGAGGCGCTGGTCGAGGCGCGTGACGCTGGTCTCGTGCGCTTCCTGGGCGTGACCGGACACGGAACGCGCGTGGCCGAGATGCACCTGCGCAGCCTGGAGCGCTTCGCCTTCGACTCGGTTCTGCTGCCCTACAACTACGCCATGCTGCAGCAGCCCGACTACGCGAGTGACTTCGAGACGCTCGTAACGCTCTGCGCGGAGCGCGGGGTCGCGGTCCAGACCATCAAGTCGATCGCGCGGCGGCGCTGGACCGAAGGCGACACGCAGCGGCGCTTCAGCTGGTACGAGCCGATTCGCGATCCCGAGGCGCTCGCGCGCGCCGTCGCCTGGGTGATGGCCCGTCCGGGGCTGTTCCTGAACACCTCGAGCGACGCGACCCTGCTCAGGCCAACGCTGGAGGCGGCAGCCTCGGTGGCAACCGCGCTCGAGGACGACGCCATGCTGAGCGACGCCTCGCGGCTCGGGATCGAGCCCCTCTTCGTCCGCGGAGTCTCCGACACGATCTGAGACGCGTGTCATGATGGCGCCGCGAAGCCGAGGAGGACGAGCGTTGGAGCTGCGCACGGGGACCAGTGGCTACAGCTACGACGAGTGGAAGGGCTGCTTCTACCCGGAGAAGCTCCCCGCTCGCGAGCGCCTCGCCTTCTACGGAGAGCAGCTTCCCGCGGTCGAGATCAACAATACCTTCTACCGCCTGCCCGGGGCGAACGTGCTCGAGCACTGGTGCGAGCAGGTGCCGGAAGGCTTCCGCTTCGTCATCAAGGCCACGCGGCGCATCACGCACTCCAAGCGCTTGAAGGAGACCGAGGACGAGACCGGTTACCTGCTCCGCACGGTCGCGACGCTGGGCCCGCGGCTGGGAGCGCTGCTCTTCCAGCTTCCGCCCAGGCTCCGCTGCGACCTGCCGCGGCTCGAGAAGTTCATGGCGCTGCTGCCCGAGGGCACGCGCGCGGCCTTCGAGTTCCAGCACGATTCCTGGCGGGACGACGCGGTGCACGCGGCGCTGCGCGAGCGCGGCTTCGCGCTGGTGCAGGCCGACCCGGCGTCCAGCGGGGAGGCGGAGGACCTCGCCGCTCCGACGGGCCCGGTAGACCTCGTGTCGACCGCCCCCTGGGGCTACCTGCGCCTGCGCCGCCCCGACTACTCCCCCGCAGACCTGTCGGCGTGGGCAGAGCGGCTGCGCGCCACCGGCTGGGACGAGGTGTTCGTGTTCTTCAATCACGAAGAGGCCGGAGCCGCGCCGCGCATGGCGGCCGAGTTCCTCGACGTCGCGGCGCGCGTCTTCGAGCGCAAGCGGCCGGCGGCCCGCCGGCCCGAGCGCAGGCGAAAGGCCGGCTAGGCCGGCGTCAGCTCCACAGCTGCGACGAGCCCTTCATGAACCGCAGCATCATGACCATCGACGCCACGTCGCGGCCGGTCTTCTCCGAGAGCGTCGACTCGTACCACAGGTACTCGGTCTTCGGCGTGTCGCCGACGGCGAGCAGCTTTCCCCGCGTCAGGTAGTCGCGTCCGGCATGGACCGGGCCGGCCAGGTGCTGCACCTCGATCGCGCCGAAGAGCCCCACCGCCTCGTGCCGGCGCAGGTCGAAGCCGACCTCGGGACCGCGCATGACGTGCACGCACTGCATGGGGCTCAGGATCGCGCCGCCCCACGGCGAGGTCTCGCGGTACCAGGACAGCGGCTCCGTGCGCCGCGCCTGTGCGGCGTCGAGGTCCGGACCGTCGTCGATGCGCGCGGCGCGCGCGTCGGCTTCGGTGCCGACCCGGACGTGTTCCAGGATGCGAAGCTCTCCGGGCTCGCGCAGTCGGCCGAGGCGCCGGCGCAGCTCCGAGGGCTCCGACGGCGAGCCGATCGAGGCGGTGCCCTCGAGGATGCGGCGCCCGTCCTCGCCCTCCATCCAGACGGCGACCTGCGCGTCGTCGTCCTCCGCAGGGGACGCGTCCACGCGTGACTCGACGAAGGGCCGCACGGGTTCGCCGTGCGTCGTGGCGAGAAGGAAGTAGGTCGAGAGTCCACCCGTCTCGAACCAGCGCGTGCCGAAGGCGTGCATCAGGATGGGCGGGAACTGGTCCATGTGGATCGAGCCCGCGACCGTGCCGCCGCGGAAGCCCAGGCGCTGCGCGGTCGAGTCATCGTGGATGCTGCCCGCGGCGTCGGCCGACGCGTTGACCGGTGCGCGGTAGGCGCCGGTCCAGGCTCCGTCCTGCTCGGTGAACTCATGCGTGTCCGTCATGCCGTGCAGTATATGCGCGCCGCGACCCGGGCGAGCAGCGCCGGGTCCACGTTTCCGCCGCTCAGGATCACCCCGCAGCGCCCGCGGCCCTCGCGCAGGGCGGCGGCGAGCGCGGCCGCGCCGGAAGGCTCGAGCACCAGGCGTAGCTCGCCGAGCGCCCAGGCCATGGCGTCGAGCAGTTCCTTGTCGGACACGAGCGCGACGCGGGCCACGTGCTCGCGGATCACCGGCCAGGTGACCTCGCCCGGTGTCCGAACGCGCAGACCGTCGGCCAGGGTGCGCGGGGGTGGCACGCTGACCCTGCGGCCCTCGGCCAGCCCGCGGCGGACCGAGTCGGCGTCCTCTGGCTCGACCCCCACGACCTCGGTCCCCGGCGAGAGGCCGTGCACCGCCACGGCGCAGCCCGCCATGAGCCCGCCGCCGCTGATCGGCGCGTAGAAGCGGTCGAGCGGCCCCGAGTCCTCGATCAGCTCGAGGGCCGCAGTGCCTTGCCCCGCCGCGACGAGCGGGTCGTCGAAGGGCGGCACCAGGACGAGTCCCTGCTCGGCGGCCAGCTCATCGGCCCGGCGCGCGCGTTCGTCGCTGTCGGGACCGACCTCGACCACCTCCGCGCCGGACGCCTCGGTCCGCGCGCGTTTCAGGGCGGGCGCGTCGTTCGGCATGACGATCACGGCACGCAGCCCGAGGGCCGCGGCGGCGTGCGCGACTGCCTGCGCGTGGTTGCCCGAGGAGTGGGCCACCACACCTCGCGTGTCCGCGGGTAGGACGGCCATGCGGTTGAACGCGCCGCGCAGCTTGAACGCGCCGGTGACCTGGAGCGACTCGGCCTTGAGCCACAGCTCGCAGTCGCCGCGCGGCTTGCGGTACAGCACCGGCGTGCGCAGCACGTGCCCTTCGATGCGCTTTGCCGCCTGGCGGATGGACTCGAGCGTGAGCAAGGCCCCCAGCATACTCCGCGCCGTGGTCGTAGCTGACGGCGCGTGATAAGCAGACAGCGTGGCGCTCCGCATCCGAGCTCTGGCCCTGGTGGCCGCGGTCCTGACCGCCCCGGTCGCGCTTCGCGCGGGGCTGCTCCTGCGCGACGGCACCGCGCCGGGGCTGATCGACCTGCGGGGCCTCTCGGGAGACCTCGCCGTCGGTCTCGCGGCTGCAGCGGGGCTCGGCGCGCTGGCGCGCTGGAGCCGCATCGCGACGGGCATCGTGCTCGTCGTCTGGACGCTGCTCTGCTACGCCAACTACGAGCACGTCGTCGCTCTCGACGCGAACGCCGCGCTCGCCTACGCGGCCTACCTGGCCGACCCCACCTTCCTGGGCGGCTCCGCGACCGCGGTGAGCTCTCCGCTCGGCATGCTCGCGCTCCTCGCGGTCGTGGCTGCGCTGGGCGCGGCCGCGCTGCGCGGCGGGCGGACGAACCTGTCGCGCTGGCCGATCGCCGTGGCCGCGCTCGGGCTCTTCGCCGTGCAGTGGCTCTGGCCAGAGGATCCGGCGGCGCTGCGCTGGCGACAGCACAACGTGCTGATCGAGAACGCCCGCGGTCTGGCACCGCGCGAGCCGGTCCCGTCTGCGCGCGAACCGCGTGCCCTGGAGAGCCGGCCAGGAGACGCCTTGCCGGGGGAGCCGCGCATCGCGCTCGGCCACTCCGGCCGCAACGTCCTGCTGGTCGTCGTCGAGGGCGTGTCGGGCGCGCACCTGCGGTCCGTCGCCAGTGCACAGGGACGCCGCACCTCCTACGACATGCCGAACCTGAGCCAGGTCGCGCGCGAAGGGCTCACCTGGACCAACTTCGTGTCGCTGCAGCGTCAGACGAACCGCGGCCTGTACGCCATGCTCTGCGGCGACCTGCCGCTCCTCTCGACCGGTCCGCCGCGCATGTCGGAGTACGCGGCGTTCGGTGGGCCGGAATGTCTGCCATCTGTGCTGGCCGACGCCGGCTACGAGACCGTCTTTCTGCAGGCCGCTCCGCTCGCCTTCATGATGAAGGACCAGTTCATGCCTGGCGCCGGGTTCGCTCGCTCGATCGGGGTCGAGTACTTCGACCGCGCCTACTCGCGCAGCCGCTGGGGCGTGGACGACCTGGCCTTCCTCGAGCGCAGCGTGGACATGATCCGCGAACTGCAGGCACGCGGCGGCCCCTGGTTCCTGACTCTGCTCACGTCGGGGACGCATCACCCGTTCAACGTTCCCGCCGGCTCCGTCGGCGGGGGGGAGCCCGGCTCGCACGCGCACGCGGCGTACTACCTGGACCGCGCGGTCGGCCGCTTCCTCGACCTGATCCAGCAGGCCGGCGTGCTGGGCGACACGCTGGTGCTGATTACTTCGGACGAGTCGGCGGGCCTCCGGGACGGCGACGACCCGACGCGCGGCCTGGCGCAGAGTTGGGGCGTCGCGATCGCGCTCACGCCGGAGCGCGACGTCGCGACGGTCGGCGAGCCGTACTCGCAGCTCGACATCCCCGTGTCGATCCTCGATTACCTGGGGCTGGGCGAGCGCGCGGGGGCGTTCCGCGGGCGCAGTCTGTTCCGCAGCTACGCTTCGCCGCGCAACATCGCGTTCGCCAATACCTACCTGCGGACGGTGGGGGGCGTGAGCGAGGCCGATCGCTTCTACCTGTGCGACGAGGCGCTCGAACGCTGCACCAGCTGGGCCGTCGACCGCTCGCGCCTCTTCGCCGCGCCCGGGACGCGCAGCGACGACGTGCGCGCCGACGAGATCGCCTTCCTGCGCGAGGCCGTGGCCGAGAGCCGGACCCCGCTGGTGGCGGCGAAGGCCAACGAGTTCGTGCTGATGCGTCCGGGCCGCGTTCGGCTCGCACCCGACACCCGGAGCCTGCAGTGGATCTTCGGCGGACAGAACTTCGCGGTGCCCGCCGAGACGCGCCTCGAGGTCGAGATCGACCTCGTGCTGCACGGGCCGGGCGGAGGCGCGCAGCTGATCCACGACTTTGCCAGCGAAGGAACCCGCTTCCTCGTACGGTCCGTGCCCATGCTGGCCGGCGAGCGCACGCGCATCGCCTACAGCTTCTCCACCAACGAGGCGCTGCGGACCGCCGTCGTGCGGCTCTGGACCAACCCGAAGGTCCGGCCGACACCGGGCCTCGAGCTCGAGGTGCTCGAGGCGCGCGTCCGTTTCGTGCCCGACCCCGCGCCCCCGGGCGGCCACCCGGGCCAGGTCGAGATCCGCCGTTTCGAGAGGCTCCGGCCCGTTCCGCCGGCGCGCTGACGTCGCCCCTCGCCCTTGCCGCAGGAGTGCGGGTGTACAATCGCGGCTCGAGGAGGATCCGATGGCCAAGACGTTCCCGGTGGAGGCGAGTCACATCCTGATGTTCGCGCGCGCGGTCGGCGACGCGAATCCCGTCTACAGCGACGCCGAGTACGCCGCCAAGAGCGAGGCGGGGGGCATCATCGCGCCGCCCACCTTTGCGCAGGCGTCGGCGCAGTTCGATCCCGACTACGGCCTGCGGCCGAAGATCGGCCAGCCCTGGTTCGGCTCCGGCCGCAACCCGAGCGGCCTGCAGCGCGCAGAGAAGACGGAGTCGAAGGGCGAGAGCAAGAGCAAGAGCTCGGGCGGCGGCGGCAGCGGCGCCGCGGCCGGCGGACTCCACGCCGAGCAGCACTTCGAGTACCACCGCCACCTGCGCCCGGGCGACGTGCTGACCGCCGAGACAAAGCGCGGCCGCACCTGGGAGAAGGAAGGCCGCCGGGCAGGCAAGCTCGTGTTCAGCGAGAGCGTGACAGAGTACCGCGACCAGGACGGCGAGCTGGTGATCACCGCGCGCGGCGTCGGTGTGCGCACCGAACGCGTCATCGAGAACGGCTAGGCGAGACGGGAGAGAAGCAGATGGCACTCAGCGCCAGCAAGCTATCGGTCGGCGACACGCACGAGGAGCTCGTGGTGAACGACCTGACGCGGACGCAGATAGTCCAGTACGCCGGAGCGTCGGGCGACTACAATCCGATCCACAGCGACGAGATCTTCGCCACGAAGGTGGCGGGCTACCCCACGGTGTTCGCCCACGGCATGCTGACCATGGGACTGACCGGCACCATGCTGACGAACTACGTCGGCGACGGCCGTCTCACGAAGTTCGGCGTGCGCTTCGCCAGCCAGGTCTGGCCCGGCGACACGCTCACCGCCCGCGCCACGGTCGAGGCGCTGCGCGAGGAGGACGGGCAGCACCTGGTCGACCTGACCATCTCTACGGTGAACCAGGACGGGAAAGAGGTCGTCAAGGGGTCGGCGACGGCGCGCATCGATCCCTGATTCTTCGCTTCTCACGGGGTGGAGATCGATGTGAGCCGGCTTGGTGCTACGTGGAGAGGGGGAAGCCTAGGACCTTGGTGAGTTCGGCCAGGGCTTCGTCGGGGTCGTCTACCTTGATGGTGGTCATGCCCAGGGCTCGGGCGGACTTGAGGTTGCGGCCGATGTCGTCGAGGAACACGGCTTGGGCGGGGGTGATGCCGAGCTCGCCGCAGGCAAGCTCGTAGATTCGGGGGTCGGGCTTGCGCCAGCCGACCACGCTCGACTCGATGAACACGGGAAAGAGCGAGCGCACGGGGCTCTCGCCGTCGCTGGTCCAGTTGTTCGTCAGCGCCGCCACGCCGAGCCCCTGGGCGCGGATGCAGCGGACGGCCTCGAGCATCTGTGGGCGCGCGACGCCGGCCTCGGCGATGTACTCCATCATGTGGCGCGCGTCGACGGTCATGCCGTGCTCGCGGCAGTCCTGCTCGAACGGTCCGAAGAACTCGTCGAGCGTCAGCTCGCCGCGCTCGAGCCGCGACCAGGCGCCGGACTCGCCGATCGCCACGATCGAGTGGTTGATCGCGTTGTGCTCGATGCCGTGGTCGCGCTCGTAGCGCGCGATCGCGTGCAGCGGTGAGTCCATCACCACTCCGCCCAGGTCGAAGATGACCGCGCGGATCTTCCGGATGTCATCGTTCTGCATGTCGTCCTGCCGCGTGCCGTCGGAGGGGGTGTCCATGGCCGGGGATCCTAGCGCCTATACTGCCGGCCGAGGGAGGACCGCCGGGTGAAGCTCGCAGACAAGCACGTCGTGGTGACGGGAGGGGCGAGCGGCATCGGACGGTCGCTCTGCCTGCGCTTCGCGACCGAGGGGGCGCGCGCCGTCGTGGTCGCGGACCGCGATGAAGAGGGCGCGGCCCGCGTGGCCGTCGAGTGCGGAGGCGAGCCCTTCGCCCTCGACGTGAGCGACGAGGCGGGCGTACGCGCGCTCGTCGCTCAAGCCGAGGAGCGCAGCGGGCCCGTCGATCTCTTCGTCTCGAACGCCGGCATCGGGATCGGAGGTGGCGTCGAGGTTCCGGACGACGAGTGGCAGCGCATCTGGGACATCAACGTGATGGCGCACGTCTACGCCGCGCGCGCGTTGCTGCCCGGCATCCTGGAGCGGGGCGAGGGCTACCTGGTGAGCACCGCCTCGGCGGCCGGGCTGCTGACGCAGATCGGGTCGGCTCCGTACGCCGTCACCAAGCACGCGGCCGTGGCGTTGGCCGAGTGGTTGGCCGTCACCTACGGCGAGCGCGGCCTCAAGGTCTCGGTCCTCTGCCCGCAGGCCGTCCGCACCGCCATGACGGCGGGTGGCGACGGCGGGGCCGCCGGCGTCGACGGCATGATGGAGCCCGAGCAGGTAGCCGACTGCGTGGTGGAGGCGCTCGACGAGGAGCGCTTCCTGATCCTCCCGCACCCCGAGGTCGAGGAGTACATGCAGCGAAAGGCCGGCGACTACGACCGCTGGCTGCGCGGGATGCAGCGGCTCCAGAAGCAGTTCACGGGCTGAGCGGATCGTCGCTGGCGCGGCGCCTCTGGCCCGCTGCCCGCCCGCGGGCGCCCCGGCCGGGGGCTCCGGCGCGTGGCCTGCGGTTCGCTAGGATTCCCCGTTCCCGCGCCCCACGGCGCGGACTGCCAGGAGCTGCCATGCAGGTGGAGATCGAAGAGACCGGGCCCGTCGAGCGGCTGCTCAAGATCGAGGTCGCGACCGCGGAGGTCGACGCGGCATTCGAAGAGGTCTTCAAGGGCCTCACGCGCAAGGCGAGCATCAAGGGTTTCCGCCCCGGCAAGGTGCCCCGGTCCGTCGTCGAGCGCGTGTACCAGGACCAGGCCAGCCAGGAGGTGCTCGAGCGCCTGGTGCAGGAGACCCTGCCGCCGGCGGTGAACGACCACTCCCTCGACGTGGTGAGCGAGCCGCGCCTCGAGCCTGGCGACCCGCCGGCCCCCGGATCGGCGTTCGCCTACTCGGCGCGCCTCGAGATCCGCCCCGAGATCGAGCTGGTCAAGGTCAAGGGGCTCGAGATCGAGGCCCCGGAACTTCCCGAGCCGGAGTCCGACCCGGTCGAGGCCCAGCTCGAGCAGCTGCGCGCGTCGCAGGCCTCGATCACCGAGCTGCCCGACGGCACGGTCGCGGCCGAGGGCCACCTGGCGGCCGTCGACTTCGAGGGCACGGTGGGCGGCGAGCCCTTCGAGGGCGGCAGCGGCAAGGAGATGATCGTCGAGCTGGGGGCGGGGCGCACCATTCCCGGCTTCGAGGACGAGCTGGTCGGGCTGCGCGCGGGAGACGAGAAGGGCTTCGACGTGACCTTTCCCGACGACTACGCCGCCAAGGAGCTCGAGGGCAAGGTGGCCCACTTCGAGGTGAAGCTCGTCGGCCTGAAGCAGCGCGAGCTGCCGGAGCTCGACGACGAGCTCGCGAAGGACGCGTCGAACTTCGAGACGCTTGAGGAGCTGCGGGCCGACCTGGCCGAGCGCTTCGAGCAGCAGCGCACCGCCGAGCTCGAACGCCGCACGCGCGAGGCCGTGCTCGACGCCGTGATCGAGGCGAACCCGTTCCCGGTCCCAGACAGCCTGGTCGAGCGCGAACTCAGCAACCGGCTGGGGCGCGCCATCCAGCAGCTTCACAGCCTGCCGCGCGAGCAGCTCATGCCGATGCTCGAGCAGTGGCGCGAGGAGTGGCGCCCGCAGGCCGAGCGCGACGTGCGCCTCGGATTCCTGCTGCCGGAGATCGCGAAGGCGGAGTCGATCGAGGCGAGCCCCGAGGACGTCGACGAGCGGCTGGCCGAGATGGCCGAGCGCAGCGACCAGCCCGTAGATGAGCTCAAGAAGAGCTATCGCGAGCGGGGGCTTCTGGACGCACTCCACGCGAGCGTGGTGGACGATCGGGTGGTTGAATTCCTGGTCTCAGCAGCTAGCCTTTCGGGGTCGTAACCCGTTGAAAAGGAAGCCGAATTAGGCCCCTCCGCAGAGTCTTCTCCAGGTACGGCGGCCAGAACTTCGCCCCCGCTCCCGCTATAATGAAAGGCCTATGTCGATGTTGGTCCCGATGGTCATCGAGCAATCGCACCGCGGCGAGCGGGCGTACGACATCTACTCCCGGCTGCTCAAGGACCGCATCATCTTCCTGGGCACGCCGATCAACGATGACGTCGCCAACCTGGTGATCGCGCAGTTGCTCTTCCTCGAAGCCGAGGAACCCGAGAAGGACGTCCACATCTACCTGAATTCGCCCGGCGGAGATGTAAACGCGGGACTCGGCATCTACGACGCCATGCAGTACGTGGGTCCCGAAGTCCAGACGATCTGCATGGGACAGGCCGCCAGCATGGCCGCGCTCCTGCTGGCAGGAGGCCAGCCCGGCAAGCGGTTCGCACTGCCGAACGCCCGCATCCTGATCCACCAGCCCTGGGGCGGTGCGCAGGGGCAGGCGGCCGACATCGAGATCCACGCCGAAGAGATCCTGAAGCTGCGCCGCTCGATGAACGAGATCCTGGCCCGGCACACCGGCCGCGACGTCGCCGAGGTGGAGAAGAACACCGAGCGCGACCACTTCATGTCGGCGCAGGAGGCACTGGAGTACGGGATCATCGACCGGATCATGGAACGGCACGACCTGAATGAGCTTCCGGGGGGGAAGTCGTGAAGAAGCGCGAAGACGGCACCAACGTCGCCTGTTCCTTCTGCGGCAAGAGCCAGAAGGAGGTCAAGAAGCTCATCGCAGGGCCTACGGTCTACATCTGCGACGAGTGCATCGAGCTGTGCAACGACATCATCGCCGAAGAGGCGACCCGCGACGGCGAGTCGGAGCACTCTTCGGTTCCCAAGCCGAGGGAGATCAACGACAGCCTCGACCAGTACGTGATCGGGCAGGAGCGCGCCAAGAAGGTGCTCTCGGTGGCGGTGCACAACCACTACCGCCGAATCGAGAACCAGAGCATCGTTGGCGACGTCGAGCTGCAGAAGTCGAACATCCTGCTGCTCGGCCCCACCGGCTCGGGCAAGACGTTCCTTGCGCAGACGCTGGCCAAGATCATCGACGTGCCGTTCACCATCGCCGATGCGACCACGCTGACCGAGGCGGGCTACGTCGGCGAGGACGTAGAGAACATCATCCTGAACCTGCTCCAGGCCGCGAACTACGACGTGGAGCGCGCGCAGCGCGGCATCGTCTACATCGACGAGATCGACAAGATCGCGCGCAAGAGCGAGAACCCATCGATCACGCGCGACGTGTCGGGTGAGGGCGTGCAGCAGGCGCTGCTGAAGATCATCGAGGGCACGGTCGCGAACGTGCCGCCGAAGGGCGGGCGCAAGCACCCGCAGCAGGAGTTCGTGCAGGTCGACACGACGAACATCCTGTTCCTGTGCGGTGGCGCCTTCCAAGGGCTCGACGAGGTGATCGAGCGCCGCATCGGCGTGCGCGGCCTCGGCTTCGGAGCCGAGCTCAAGACGCGCCGCCAGCGGCCGCTCGGCGAGCTGCTGCGCGAGAACCAGACCGAGGACCTGCTCAAGTTCGGCATGATCCCCGAGTTCATCGGTCGCCTGCCCATCGTGGCGACACTCGACGAGCTCGATGCGTCCGCGCTGGTGCGCATCCTGTCCGAGCCGAAGAACGCGCTGGTCAAGCAGTACCAGAAGATGCTCGAGCTCGAGGGCGTGAGCCTGCGCATCACCGACGGTGCGCTCGACGCCATCGCGAAGGCGGCACTCCAGCACAAGACCGGAGCGCGCGGCCTGCGGTCGATCCTCGAGTCCACCATGCTGGATATCATGTACGAGATTCCGTCCCGCGACGACGTGTCCGAGGTCGTCATCAGCGAAGACGTGATCCTGAACGGCGCCGACCCATTGGTCGTATACGACCAGGTCGAGAGCGCATAGGCGGCATCCATGGCGATCTTCAAAGGCGACGACGACGGAAACGAGACGACCCCCGAGAAGCAGGCGTCGGAGCAGGCGATTCCGCTGCTTCCGCTGCGCGACATCGTGGTCTTCCCGCAGATGGTCGTGCCCCTCTTCGTGGGGCGGGACAAGTCCGTGCGGGCGCTCGAAGAGGCCGTAGAGCGCGGCCGCACGCTGATCCTGTCGGCGCAGCGCAACGCCAAGACCGACAACCCAGGTCCCGACGACATCTACGACGTGGGAACGCTCGGTACGATCGTCCAGCTCGTGAAGCTGCCGGACGGCACGGTCAAGGTGCTGGTCGAAGGCAAGCAGCGCGCCCGCGTGATCTCGTTCGAGCAGGACGACGAGTTCTTCCTCGTGCACGCCGAGACGATCGAGGAGGATTCCGAGGACGACGTCGAGGTGCAGGCGCTGGTGCGCACGGTGCACGAGGCGTTCGAGGGCTACGTCAAGCTCAACAAGAAGGTCCCGCCGGAGATGGTCGCGACGGTGCAGAGCATCACGAGCGCGTCGCGGCTGGCCGACACGATCGTTGCCCACCTGAACCTCAAGATCGACGACAAGCAGCGCATCCTCGAGATGACGAACCCGCACAAGCGGCTCGAGGAGATCTTCAGCCTGATGCAGGGCGAGGTCGACGTGCTCAGGGTCGAGGGCCGGATCCGCTCGCGCGTCAAGAAGCAGATGGAGCGCTCGCAGAAGGAGTACTACCTGAACGAGCAGATGCGCGCGATCCAGAAGGAGCTCGGCGACAAGGACGAGTTCAAGAACGAGATCCAGGAGCTCGAGGAGCAGCTCGAGGCGCTCAAGCTTCCCGACGAGGCGCGCCAGAAGACCGAGAAGGAGCTCAAGAAGCTCAAGATGATGTCGCCGATGTCCGCCGAGGCGACCGTCGTGCGCAACTACATCGACTGGGTGCTGGCGCTCCCCTGGGAGGACTACAAGCAGGAGAACCAGGACATCCAGGAAGCCGAGGCGGTGCTCGAGTCCGACCACTACGGCCTCGAGAAGCCGAAGGAGCGGATCCTCGAGTACCTGGCCGTGCAGGCGCTGGTCGGCAAGATGAAGGGCCCGATCCTGTGCCTCGTCGGTCCTCCGGGTGTCGGCAAGACGTCGCTCGGCCGCTCGATCGCCCGCGCCACGGGCCGCGACTTCGTACGCATCAGTCTCGGCGGCGTGCGCGACGAGGCCGAGATCCGCGGACACCGGCGCACCTACATCGGTGCGCTGCCCGGCAAGATCATCCTGGGGCTCAAGAAGGCCGGCACCGGCAACCCCGTCTTCCTGCTCGACGAGGTCGACAAGATGAGCATGGACTTCCGCGGCGACCCGAGTTCGGCGCTGCTCGAGGTGCTCGACCCCGAGCAGAACCACACCTTCAACGACCACTACCTGGATCTGGACTACGACCTCTCACACATCATGTTCGTCACCACGGCGAACACGCTCGACGGCATCCCGCGGCCGCTGCAGGACCGCATGGAGATCCTGCACATCCCCGGGTACATCGAGGAAGAGAAGCTCCAGATCGCCAACCGGTTCCTGATCCCGAAGCAGGTCGAGACCCACGGCCTGACCAAGGACCAGCTGAGCTTTACCGACCAGGGAACGCTGGAGATCGTGCGCCGTTACACCAAGGAGTCGGGCGTGCGAAATCTCGAGCGCGAGATCGCGGCCGTCTGCCGCAAGGTGGCGCGTGCGGTCGTGTCCGCGGGCGACGAACCGGTCTCGTTCCGCGTCGGTCCCAAGCAGGTTCGCAAGTGGCTCGGCGTTGCCAAGCACCGCTACGGACGGCGCGAGGAGACGGACCAGGTCGGCATCGCCACCGGGCTCGCGTTTACCGAGGTGGGCGGGGAACTGCTCACCATCGAGGCGCTCGTCACGTCGGGCAAGGGCAAGGTGCAGGTCAGCGGCCGGCTCGGCGACGTGATGCAGGAGTCGGCGCAGGCTGCCATCTCGTACGTGCGGCGGCGCGCGCGGCAGTTCCGCCTGGCGCGCGACTTTCACCAGAAGATCGACCTGCACGTGCACGTGCCCGAGGGCGGCGTCCCCAAGGACGGGCCGTCGGCGGGCATCACGATGGCGGTCGCGGTCACGTCGGCGCTCACCGGAATCCCGGTCCACGCGAACATCGCGATGACCGGCGAGATTACGTTGCGCGGCCGCGTGCTGCCGATCGGCGGGCTGAAGGAGAAGCTGATCGCGGCGCTGCGCGGCGGGATCGACACCGTGCTCATCCCCAAGGAGAACGAGCGCGACCTGAAGGAGATCCCGCCCAAGGTCAAGCGTGGCCTCAACATCGTCCTGGTCGACCACATGGACGAGGTTCTCCAGAGGGCCCTGTGCCTCGACAACCCCAACGTCCTCGACCAGCCCATGGAATACCCCGTCGAAGAAATCTTCGAGGTCCCCGTAGAAGTAGACCCCACAGACCCCACCGTAGAAGCCCCAACCCCAGTCAACTAGGACTTCGTCAGCGCCACGGAAGGCACGCGCGAAGCCAGCGTGCCGTCCGGGCAGGCGGCTCCGCCGCCGATAACCCGGCAAGAAAGGGCGGGTAGCTCAGTTGGTAGAGCGGCGCCCTTACAAGGCGTTGGTCGGAGGTTCGAGTCCTCTCCCGCCTACCACTGCCGTGTGACGACGCAAACGAGCGGTGCGCCGGCCTAGGATGGGTGCGCGTGCTTCCGCATCCGGAGGACCACCACGATCAGCAGCATCGCCAGGCCCGCCCAGCACTGCAGCGAGCGGTCGAAGCCGGACTGGTCTGCGATCGCCCCGAACAGGAAGGGGCCGAGGGCGCCGCCGATCTCGCCGCTGGTGAAGAAGAGCGCGCCCGCGGCGGCCATGTGGCGCGCGCCGATGCGCGGGCTCTCCATCAGCAGGAGCAGCGCGATGGGCGTGATGCAGGCGCGGGCGGTGCCGAGGGCGACGAGGCCCACGCCGAACGCTCCCCGGTGCGACGGGTCGAGCAGGAACAGCGACGCCCCGGCGAGGAGCAGCAGCGCAACCAGGATCGGGGTGCGCCGATCCGGCGTGGCCAGCGCCGGCACGATGAGGGCGGCCACCACGCCGACGCCCGTAGACAGGGCGGCCCAGTTTCCCGCCGCGGTCGCGGTCAGGCCCGCGCTGCGCAGCGCCTCCGGCAGCCAGTTGATGATGCCGTGGCTGAACATGAACGTGCCGAGCGCGAGCATCAACACCGACTGCACGATCGGCATCCGCAGCAACGCCGCGTAGGTCCCGGCCGCGGTTCCCTCGCGGGCGCGGTCCTCGACCTGTGCGGCGCGGCTCAGGGGATGGTGTGCGACCAGTGCCCACGCGAATGCGGACACGAGGGCCACGCAGGCGTAGGCGACGAGGACCGCTCGCCAGCTGTCGTCGAGCCAGGGCATGACTACGGACTGCGTGAGAGCCAGAGACGCCATGCTGCCGAGGCCGACGCTCGACATGTAGATGCCGATGGCCAGGCCGCGGTCCCGGCCGCTGAACCAGGTCTGCACGAGCTTCGGTGCGCCGACCGAGAGCAGCGGTCCGCCGATGCCGAACACCCCTACGGCCAGCAGCAGGCTGACGTAGCCCGTACTCGTAGCGCGCAGCACGCCCGAGAGGGCGATGGTGACTCCCGCGAGAAACAGCGCGGGACGAACGCCGAAGCGGTCGATGAAGGCGCCGCCGGGGATCGCCATCCCCACGTACACGAGCTGCCAGCAGCCCAGCGCGCTTCCCAGCGCGGTCTTGCTGAGTCCCAGGTCACGGCCGACCACGGCGACGACCGGGGCGATCGCGGTCATCACCAGCCCGAAGCTGAAGTAGACCCCCGAGACGCCGGCGAGCATGACCCAGCGGTACGGGTGGCGGTCGCGCTCGACGGGCTCGGTGCTCATCCGGGTCAGGTCTACACCATCGGAGCGAAGACGCGGTAGCGGGGCCCTTCCGGCTTTGCCCCGGTGCCCCCTTGTGGCAACCTGCTCCCCGTCGGGAACAGGAGGGTCGGGAACAGGAGCGGGAGGGGAGCTTGCGAGACGTCTTCCAGTCACTGCCTGTGGAAGAGCGGGAGCGCGT
This sequence comes from Deltaproteobacteria bacterium, assembly GCA_019311115.1. Taxonomy (GTDB): domain Bacteria; phylum Myxococcota_A; class UBA9160; order SZUA-336; family SZUA-336; genus JAFDDB01. The sequence goes on along the minus strand of JAFDDB010000023.1, from coordinate 3,023 downwards.
GAAGCGCGCGTATGTCGAGTATCTGCGCGAGCGCAACGGCGCTCCGGACTTCGACACGAAGACCTGCGCCAAGCGCGAGGCCTTCTTCGCCGAGCTCGACGCCCGGCCGCTCGTGGTCTCGCCCGCGTCCCGGCTCGACCCGGACACGTTCCAGCGCAACCAGGGAGCGAAGCGGCTGGACCCCGGTCTCGACCGGCGCACGCTCTGGGCGCTCTGCGCCGCGAGCGTGAACCTGTCCGAGGACTGGGGCGTCCAGTACACGTTCCAGCTGCGCACGGACCGCGACCCGGACGATCCATACGCCTGGGTCCTGCTCGAAGAGAACTACCACACGCGACTGCTGGCGGACTGCGTCCGGATGCTCGGTGCCCAGATGGCGCCGGCCGCCGAGCCGAAGCCGACGACACGCTTCATCTTGAGGGCGCTGCTCCACCTGCCGTACGCGCTCTCGAACGTCACGATCCTGGCGGCCGAGATCATCGGCATTGCTGCGTTCCAGCTGATGAAGGACGAGGCGCACGTGCTGTTCGCGCACGAGCCGGAGGTGCTCGCGCGCATCGACTGCCTCTTCGACCAGATCCTGATCGACGAGATCGGGCACGTGCGCTGGCTCAACAGCCGGCTCGGGCCCGTGCGACTCGCGTTCACCCGGCGCGTGACTCCGTTGCTCGCGACCGCCTTCCTGCGCGACGTGCCCGAGATCATCGAGCTGCTCGGCCGCGACCGCCTGATGGGGACCATCCGGACGCTCGCCCGCACGGGCCACGTCGAGCTCGACGGCGCGCGCAAGCACCCGCTCGACGCGCGCCTCGGGCACGTCGAGGCCTCGGCCGAAGAGATCGAAGGGGTGATGGCGCTGTCGCTGGCGGGCTGAGGCTCAGGCGGCCCTACGACCCCGAAGGCCGGATCTCGGTCACGGTATAGACGCCCCGTTCCTCCGTGACCCGAAAGTCGACCTCGGCCCCGGGCCGCAGACTCTCGAGCGCGATGCCGGGCGCCACATCGAACGTCATGGTCATGGCCTTCATCAGGCCCGGGATGTCGCCATGGTCGAGGGTCAGCTTGCGGGCGTCGACATCGACTCCCTCGACGGTTCCATGTGCGAGCGCTGCGTCTGGCGGTGCGTCGCCACAGGCCGACGCGGTCAGCGTCAGGAGCATGGAGAACACGAGTGCGATCTTCATGGTGTCTCTCTGTTCAGCAGTGCGCTCGCATCTGGAAGCGACCGTCGCTTCCAGATCGCGAAGAGCGCGGGGTACACCAAAAGGACGAGGACTGCGGACGTCACGAGCCCGCCGACCATCGGCGCCGCGATGCGCTTCATGACGTCTGCCCCGGTGCCACTGCTCCAGAGTAGCGGTAGCAGGCCGGCTGTCATCGCGACGACAGTCATCAGCTTCGGGCGCACGCGCGAGGCGGCGCCCTCGACGATGGCCTCCTCGAGGTCTTCGAAGCGGTGCATCCGCCCCTCGGCTACGTGCTTCCGGTGTGCCAGCGTCAGGTACAGCAGCATGACGACACCGGTCTGCGCGTCGAGGCCCGCGAGCGCAATGATCCCGACCCAGACGCCGACGCTCATGTTGTAGTCGAGCAGCCAGAGCAGCCAGAATGCGCCTACGAGCGAGAAGGGAACCGCCAGCAATACGATCCCCGTCTCGACGACGGATCCCGTGTTCAGGTAGAGGAGCAGGCTCACCAGCAGCACCGTCAGCGGTACGACGAGCTTCAGCCGCTCCTTGGCGCGCTCGAAGTACTGGAACTGCCCGGCCCAGGAGAGTCGCGTCCCGGCCGGGAGGGTCACCTTCTCGGCAACGGCCCGCTGCGCGTCCTCGACGTAGTCGACGATCGGCCGGTCTGCGACATCGACGAAGACGAACCCCACGAGCTGTCCCGACTCGCTCCGCACGAAGGGCGGACCCATCGCGAACTCGATCTCTGCGATCTGAGAGATCGGCACCTGCGCGCCTTGCGGCGTCGCGACCAGCACCCGCCGCAGGGCGCCCAGATCCTGCCGGAAGTCGCGGGCGTAGCGGACGTTGATCGGATACCGCTCCCGGCCCTCGACGGTGTACGAGACGTTGCGGCCCCCGATCGCGGTCTCGACGATCTCGTTCACGTCCCGCACGCGCAGGCCGTGGCGCGCCGCTTCCTCTCGACGGACGCGGATGTCGAGGAAGAACCCCCCTGTGAGCCTCTCCGCCACGGCACTCCGTGTGCCGGGGACGTCGGCGAGGGCGGCTTCGATCTCGATCGCCGCCCTCTCGATCGTCTCCAGGTCGTCGCCGAAGACCTTGATGCCGAGCTTGCTGCGGATGCCGGTCGCGAGCATCTCGGTGCTGGTCTGGATCGGCATCCAGAAGAGATTCGGCATGCCGGGGTAGTCCAGCTTCTCGTCCATCTCCTCGAGGAGCCGCTCCCAGGTCATGCCCTGTCGCCACTGGTCTCGCGGCTTCAAGGTGATCAGGGTCTCCACCATCGAGAGGGGAGCGGGATCCGTCGGCGTGCGCGCCCGGCCGATCTTCCCGAAGACCCGGGCGACCTCCGGGAACTCCATCAGTTCCTGGTCCATCCGCTGCAGCACGTCTGCGGCCTCGGTAATCGACATCCCCGGCGGAGCGGTGGGCATGTAGAGGATCGTGCCCTCGTTGAGCGGAGGCATGAACTCGCTTCCGAGCCGCAAGACGACGGGGATCGTCAGTCCCATGAGAAGCAGCGCCCCGGCGACGACCCAGCCGCGCCGCCGGACGACCAGGCGGACGACCGGCGCGTATCCCCGAATGAGCCAGCGATTGAGTGGATGGTCCTCCTCGCTGCGAATCCTGCCGCGAATCAAGATGGCTGCGAGCGCGGGCGTGAGCGTGATCGAGAGGATCGCCGCGAAACCCATCGCGTAGGTCTTGGTGAAGGCGAGCGGCTTGAAGAGACGACCCTCGGTGGCCTCGAGTGTGAAGATCGGCAGGAACGACACGGTGATCACGAGCAGCGCAAAGAAGACGCTGGGGCCCACCTCCTGCATCGCGACG
>JAFDDB010000005.1 GCA_019311115.1 Deltaproteobacteria bacterium | reverse complement strand
GGGGCCACGAGCTGCTGCGGACTCGACTCGAGCCCGGTCAGCTGCTCCATGATGAAGAAGGGGTAGTCGAGCCATCGCGTGTCCTCTTCGAGCCAGAGCGGCTCGGGAACCGGAACCGCCGTGCCGTGGAACGCGCGATAGGCGCCGAACTCGATGGCACGCTCGGTCTCGATCAGCGAGCCCGGAGGGTCGCGGCGCAGGATGAGCGGGCGCGAGACCTCTCCGCCTTCTTCCTCCCGGTAGTGGAGGTTGAACCGGTAGGTCTCGCGCGACGCCCCGCCGAAGATGCGGTCGAGACCCTCGACGCGCAGCCCGACCGCCTCCGGCAGCCGGCCCGAGATGTAGGCCGCCAGCCGCTCTTCGAGCGAGGGCACGTCCGCCGCCTCAGTCGAGGCCGCCGTCGAGGTCGAGCCCGTTCATGCCCGCGTTCATCCTCGCGCGCTTGACCAGGTCGCGCGCGATCGGACCGATGGCCGTCGGATCCTCGACCGGATCAACGCTGGGACCGCGGTGCCAGCCTTCGGCGACCGCGAGCATCCGTCCCGACGCCTCGAAGATGCGGCCGGTCACGTCGCTCGACTCGGCGCTCGCCAGCCAGGTCACGATCGGCGCGATCCAGCGTGGGCTGCGCTGGGCCTTGTCCTCGTCGCTGAGGTCTCCCGGGCCCAGGTCCTCGGTCATGCGGGTGAGCGCACCCGGCGCGACGCAGTTCACGGTGACGCCGTAGCGCCGAAGCTCGCGCGCCGCGATGATCGTGAACGCCGCGATGCCGGCCTTGGCCGCACCGTAGTTGGTCTGCCCGGCGTTGCCGTAGATGCCCGACACGGAACTCGTGTTGATGAGCCGCGCGTCGATCGGGTTGCCCGCCTTCGACTGCTCTCGCCAGTAGGCGGCGGCGTGGCGCGCGGGCCCGAACGTCCCCTTCAGGTGCACCGCGATGACGGCGTCCCACTCGGCCTCGCTCATGTTGACGAGCATGCGATCGCGAAGGATCCCCGCGTTGTTCACCAGCACGTCGAGCCTGCCGAAGGTGTCGACGGCCTGCTGGATCATGCGGGCGGCGCCCTCGAAGCTGCTCACGTCGTCTCCGTTGGCGACGGCCTCGCCGCCGCCCTTCTTGATCTCGGCGACCACTTCTTCGGCCGGACCCTCCGATGCCCCTTCGCCGTCGCGGCTGCCGCCCAGGTCGTTGACCACGACCTTGGCGCCGTGCTCGGCGAGCATCAGCGCGTGCTCGCGGCCGATGCCGCGGCCCGCACCCGTTACGATGGCGACTCGGTCTTCACAGAACCTGCTCATGTCTTCTCCCTTTCTTCAATCCCGGGGCAACTGCACCAGGTGGCGTCCCATGATGACGCGCTGGATCTGGCCCGTTCCCTCGACGATGTCCATGGCCTTGACGTCCCGGTAGAGCTTCTCGATCAGGTGGTCCCCGCGCGCGCCCACGCCGCCCAGCATCTCCATGCCGAGCGCCGTCACGTCCGCGGCGATGGTGGCGGCGATCGCCTTCGACATCGACGCCTCGAGCACGTTGGGCTTGCCCGCGTCGACCATCCAGCCCGCGCGAAGGTAGAGCAGGCGCGCCTGCCGCAACTTGCGCGCCGACTGCTCGAGGCGGTCGCGAACGCGCGGGTCGCCGAGCAGGTCGTGGTCGCGCGCAAAGGTCAGGGCCTCGTCGAGCGCGGCGCGGCCGATGCCGACGGAGTTCGCGGCGATCATCGGCCGGCCGGCGTTGAACGTGCCCATGGCGCTCTTGAATCCCGCGCGGCTCTGGTAGCGTTCCTCGCCGCCGAGCAGGTTCCCGGCCGGCACGCGGCAGTCCTCGAGCGTGAACGACGTGGACTCGTAGGCCTTCAAGCCCATCTTCTTCTCGATCTTGAAGCCGCCGAGTCCGGGCGTGCCGTGCTCGACCACGAAGGCACGGTGACCCGCGCGTCCCGCCTCGGGGTCTACGGTCGCCCAGACCAGGATCCAGTCGGAGCGGCTCGCGTTGCCGATGAAGCACTTGGCCCCGTTCAGGATCCAGCCGTCGCCGTCCTTCCGGGCGAGCGTGCGGATGCCGGCCACGTCGGACCCGGCCCCCGGCTCGGTCATGGCGAAGCACGCCCAGCGCGGCTTGTCAGGCTCGAGGAACCGCGAGAGGAAGCGCTCCTTCTGCTCGTCGGTGCCCATCGAGATCACGTTCGGCTCGGGCATGCCCGGCCCCGGGTTCGCCACGCCGACGCCGCGGTCCCAGTACGCGGACTCCTCGGCCAGCAGCAGGTGCATCACGACGCTACGCGTCGCCCGCGCGGAACTCTTGTTCGCGCCGCCCGTCCCCGCGGTCTTCGGCCGGCCCGCGGGGCCCGGCCAGCGCGAGCGGCCCTCGCCGCGCGCGATCAGCATGGCGAAGTACGGATCGTCGGGCGGGATCGGGCGTCCCAGGCGGTCGGCCTCGAGGCCGATCGGGCGGATCTCGCGGCGGCCGCGCTCGCGGGTCTCTTCGAGCCGCTCGCGCATCGCCTTGTCGATGTTGAACTCCATCACGGACCCTCCGCGAACGAGAGCGAGACGGGAGCCTCCTCCGCGCAGAGCGCGCGGCCGGCTTCCTCGATCGCGGCGTCGACGCCGCCGAGCACGAGTCCCAGCGCCCGCGACTCGCGCATGTACTTCTCGACCGGGTAGTCCTGCATGAAGCCGTGTCCGCCGAGCACCTGCACGCCGTTCGGTCCGACGAAGCGCGAGACCTCGACCGCCTCGACGAAGGCGGACGCCGCCAGCGCCTCTCCTCCGCTCCCGCGTTCCGCACGCCAGGCGGCCTCGTGCAGCAGCAGGCGCGCACCGTCCACGGCCGCGTACATGTCTACGAGCAGGAACGCGAGCGCCTGGTGGTGCGCGATCGGCCGGCCGAACGCGGTGCGCTCCAAGGCGTAGCTTCGAGAGAACTCCGCGGCCTGGCGCAACGTCCCGACCAGCAGCCCGCTCACGTACAGGCGCGCGCGCGCCAGGGCACGCGTGGCGGGAGCCGCACCCGTCCAGCGCGCGGCCACGGGCGCGCCGTCGAACCGGAGCTCCGACGCACCGGCCGCCCGAAGACCACTTCCCCGGAGCGTCTCGACCTCGATACCCTCGCGAATCGCGAACGCTCCGTCGGGCGCCAGCACCACCAGCAGGTCCACGCGGTCGGCCGGCACCCAGGGCACGCGCCCGGTAACCCGGTCGGACGACGCGTCGTGCAGCCGGCACTCGCTGCGCGTGACCAGCAGCGCGCGGGCGCCGTCGGCGTCGAGCAGCGGCAGCGCGAACTCCTTCAGCGCCTCTTCGCCCCCCAGCTCGGCGAGCGCGTACTGCGCGGGACCGAGTGGATCGAGCGCCAGCGCGGCGCCGGCGTCGGCCGCGGCGAGCTCCTCGTTGACGAGCGCGCGCGCCACCGGACCGAGAGCCGCGCCGCCCAGCGCCTCGGGAAGCTCCAGACCCGCGAACCCGATCTGCCGGAACGCCGCGCGCACCTCGGCGTCGACCTCGCGTGCGGACTCGGCGTCGCGAACGCGCGGCGCCAGCTCGTCCTGCGCGAAGCTCCTCGCCGTGTCGACGAGCAGCTCCAGGTCCTCTCCGGGCGACAGGTCGAACATCGCTAGCTCCGCCCCGGCGCGTACGCGTCGAACGCCGGCTGGTCGCCCGTGATCTCGAACCAGGGAGCCTTGGACCCGCAGAAGATGCGGATCACCGGAAGGTCGCCCGGGTCGTCGTCGAGCGCGCCCCCGGACACCGGGACCGCGCCACTCTGCTCGCCGGGACGCGGCGTCATCGACCCGCAGGTCGAGCAGAAGCGCGTGCCGAACACGTCGGCCTCCGGAAGCTCGAACTGCGTCACGTGGTCCTCGCCGCGGACCCAGCGGAGCTCACCTTCGCGGACGAACATGTTCGAGTTGTGCGCGGCGGCGCGCGCTTTGCGGCAGCGCGAGCAGTGGCAGTGGACGAGGAGCGCCGGCTTTGCGTCGAGCTCGAAGGCCACCGCGCCGCAAAGACAGCTGCCGCGCAGGGCGCCCTCGCGGATGGCCGGTGCGCGAGCGCCGCGCTTCACCTCGCCCCCGATGCCGGGCGGGTACGCGTCGAACCGAGGCAGGTCGTCGCTGATCGCGAACCACGGCGCCTTGGAGCCGACGAAGATGTGCGAGAGGGGACGGACGCCCGGGTCGTCGTCCAAGCAGCCCGCGGGCACGAACACGCGCTCGCCGCCCGGCTCGCCGTCCCCCGGCACCCTGGGAACCGATGAGCCGCAGCGCGCGCAGAAGCAGCGTTGGAAGCCGGGCGACGACTCGTAGCGCGCGACGCCGTCGCCTCCCCGCACCATGCGGAAGCCCGAGGTCTCGGTCGCGACCCAGGTCGCGAAGGCGGTCCCGTGCGTCTTGCGGCACATCGAGCAGTGACAGTGCGACATGAGGTCGAACTGGCCGGTCGCCTCCCAGGCGACGTCTCCACAGAGACAGCTGCCACGTACCATCGCCGTGCTCCCGTCGGTCCCGCGGACCGGAGGGCCAGCTTACAGGAATCGGCCCCCGGAAGGGCCCAGGGGGCTCAGAGGCGTACGCGGCGCAGGCGCAGGGCGTTGCTGATGACCGACACGGAGCTCAGGCTCATGGCCGCGGCCGCCACCATCGGGCTCAGCAACAGGCCGAAGACCGGGTAGAGCGCGCCGGCCGCCAGGGGCACGCCGAGCGCGTTGTAGACGAACGCGAAGAACAGGTTCTGGCGGATGTTCGCCATGGTCGCGCGGCTCAAGCGCCGGGCGCGCGCGATGGCGCGCAGGTCGCCGCGCACGAGAGTCACGCTGGCGCTCTCCATCGCCACGTCGGTGCCCGTACCCATGGCGATGCCGACGTGGGCCTGCGCCAGGGCCGGCGCGTCGTTGATGCCGTCGCCAGCCATGGCCACGATGTGCGTGGTCTGCAGCTCGCGGATCACGTCGAGCTTGCCCTCGGGCAGCACGTCCGCGATCACCTCGTCGATGCCCAGCTGACGCGCCACGCTGTCGGCGGTCGCCCGGCTGTCGCCGGTCAGCATGATGATGCGCACGCCGTCGGCGTGGAGCCGCCCGATGGCCTCGGGCGTGGACTCCTTGATCGGGTCCTTCACGCCGAGCAGACCCGCCAGGTGACCGTCCAACGCGACGAAGACGACCGTCTGGCCCTCGACCCACAGGGCGTCCGCGCGCACGTCGAGCGCGCCGGTGGACTCGCCCTTCTCGTCGATGAAGCGCCGGCTGCCGACGGCAACGCTGCGTCCGTCCACCTGGCCGATCACGCCGCGGCCCGTCTCGGACTCGAACTCGGCGACCGGGGCGGTCTCCACGCCGCGAGCCCGCGCGCCCTCGACGATCGCGGCTCCGAGCGGGTGCTCGCTCGCGAGTTCCAGGCTGGCCGCCAGGCGGAGCAGCTCTTCTTCGTCCTGTCCCGGCGACGGGACGACGCTGACGAGCCGGGGCCGGCCCTCGGTGAGCGTGCCCGTCTTGTCCACGACCAGGGTGTCGACGCTGCGCAGCACCTCGATCGCCTCCGCGTTGCGGAACAGCACGCCCGCTGCGGCCCCGCGCCCCGCGGCCACCATGATCGACATGGGCGTGGCCAGGCCCAGCGCGCAGGGACAGGCGATGATGAGCACGGCCACGGCGTTGATCAGCGCGTAGGCCAGGCGTGGCTCCGGACCGAAGACCGCCCAGGCCGCGAACGCCACGCCCGCCGACAGGATCACCGCGGGCACGAACCAGGCGGCCACCGCGTCGGCCAGGCGCTGGACGGGCGCGCGGCTGCGCTGCGCCTCGGCCACCATGCGCACGATCTGCGCGAGCAGCGTGTCGGCCCCCACGCGGCGGGCCTCGATCACCAGCGTTCCGGTCCCGTTCACGGTGGCGCCGATCACGGGGTCGCCCGCGACTCGCGGCACGGGCATCGGCTCGCCCGTGACCATCGACTCGTCCACCGCGCTCGACCCGTCCACCACGTCGCCGTCGACTGGCACCTTCTCTCCGGGGCGCACGCGCAGGCGGTCGCCCGAGCGCACGTCCTCGAGCGGCACGTCGTGCTCCGACCCGTCGGAGTCGATCCTGCGGGCGGTGTTCGGCGCGAGCCCGAGCAGCGCGCGGATCGCGGCGCCCGTGCGGCTGCGCGCCCGAAGCTCGAGCACCTGCCCCAGCAGGACGAGCGTCACGATCACAGCGGCGGCCTCGAAGTACACCGCCACGTGTCCCCCGGGGCCCCTGAACGACTCGGGGAAGATGCCGGGCGCCAGCGTCGCGACCACGCTGTAGCCGAAGGCCGTGCCCGTGCCCAGCGCGATCAGCGTGAACATGTTGAGGTGCCACGTCCGCAGCGACATCCAGCCCCTCACGAAGAAGGGTGCCCCGCCCCAGAGCACCACCGGAGCGCACAGTGCGAGCTGCAACCACGCGCGGGACCGCGGCGACAGGACGCTGCCGAACGGGTCGCCGGGCAGCATCTCGGACATGGCGATCACGAAGACGGGCAGCGTGAGCAGCAGGCTCCAGGCGAAGCGGCGGCCCATGTCGACCAGCTCCGCGTTCGGCTCGGACTCCGCCAGCACGGGCACCGCGGGCTCGAGGGCCATGCCGCAGATCGGGCAGGTGCCGGGACCGCGCTGCTCGACCTCGGGGTCCATGGGACAGATGTAGAGCGCGTCGGGGTCGCCCGCGTCGGCGGCCGCAGCGTCCGCATCCCCGGACAGGAAGCTCTCGGGGTCGGCTTCGAAGCGCTCGGCGCAACGCGCGCAGCAGAACCCGTACCTCTCCCCGCGGTACTCGAAGCGGTGCGGGGAGTCCCTCGAGACGGTCATTCCACAGACCGGGTCGACCAGGGCGGGCTCGTCGCTCATCACGCCCTATGCTACCTGACCCCGCGAACCCGAGCCGCACCCGAGGCAAGGCGAGGATCCCACGTGACCGAACCCAACGCGCCGCTGCGCGAGCTGATCTCGCTGCTCGACCTGGAAGAGCTCGACGTCAACCTCTTCCGCGGCCGCAACGAGCGCCCCGGCTGGGGGCGGCTATTCGGCGGGCAGGTCGCGGCGCAGGCGCTGGCGGCTGCCGGCCGCACGGTGGAGGGGCGGCTCGCCCACTCGCTGCACGCCTACTTCCTGCGGCCCGGCGACCCGGAAGTTCCCGTCATCTACACGGTCGACCCGATCCGCGACGGCAGCTCGTTCACCACCCGGCGCACCGTCGCGCTGCAGCGGGGCCGCGCGATCTTCAACATGTCGGTGTCGTTCCACAAGCCCGAGGAGGGCTTCGAGCACCAGGACGAGATGCCCGACGCTCCCGACCCCGAGACGCTGCCGACCTGGCAGGAGCGCTTCGCCTCGCTCGGCAGCAAGGTCCCCGAAGAGATGCGCACGTGGATGCAGCGCGAGCGCGCCATCGACCTGCGCTCCAGCCGCGCGATGAGCATGATGGGCGGCGAGGCCGACCCGGATCCGGGACCGAACCTGGTCTGGTTCCGCACGAACGGCACGCTCCCCGAAGACCCGCGCCTGCACCAGTGCCTGATCACCTACGCGTCCGACATGTCGCTGCTCGACAACGCGGTGCGGCGCCACGGACGCGGCTGGCCGGAGCGCAACGTGATGACGGCGAGTCTCGACCACGCCGTCTGGTTCCACCGCACGAGCCGCGCCGACGAGTGGCTGCTCTACGCGCAGGACTCGCCGGCCGCCTCGGGCGCGCGCGGCTTCGCACGCGGCACGATCTTCTCGCGCGAGGGCCGGCTGGTCGCGTCGGTCGCGCAAGAAGGTCTGATGCGCCGGGTCAACACGCCTCGAAAAGAGTCCGCAGAAAAGCGCTGAGGGAAGCCGTGTCCCCCGTCGCCAGCAGGAAGGAGAGCCCGTGAGCCGGACGGTCATCGTCGTCCCCTGCTACAACGAAGCCCGCCGCCTCGACCCCGACGCGCTCGCGGAGTTCGTCGAACGTCACGACGACATCGACTTCAAGCTCGTCAACGACGGCAGCAGCGACGACACGCTCGAGCGGCTACGCCTCCTCGAGTCGCGCCACCCGTCGCGCTTCTCGGTCCTCGACCTGGATCCGAACCGCGGCAAGGCCGAAGCCGTGCGCCGCGGAATCTCGGCGAGCTTCGGCGAGGGCGTGGGCTGTGTCGGTTTCTGGGACGCGGACCTCGCGACGCCGCTCGCCGCCATCCCGCAGCTTCGAGGCGTGCTCGACGCGAAGCCCGGGATCGACATGGTGTTCGGCTCGCGGGTCAAGCTGCTCGGGCGCTCCATCGAGCGGAAGATGGCGCGCCACTACCTGGGACGGGTCTTCGCGACGGTGGTCTCGGTGATGCTGCGCCTGGGCATCTACGACACACAGTGCGGCGCCAAGCTGTTCCGGGCCACGCCCGAGATCCAGGCACTGTTCGCGGATCCGTTCACGACGACCTGGGTCTTCGACGTCGAGATCATCGCGCGCCTGATCCAGGCCCGGCGACTCACTCACGGCGCGGACGTCGCAGAGTCGATCTACGAGTACCCGCTCGAAGAGTGGCGCGACGTGGCGGGCTCGAAGCTCCACGCGAGCGACTTCGCCCGCGCGGTACTCGAGATCCTGCACATCTGGCGCACGTACCTCCGCTAGGCCGCTAGCCCCGAAGTGAGATCAACGCCCCCGAGGATCCGGACTGCGCCCGGGTCGACCCCTCTCGGGCCGAATCCGGCGCGGCCTCGGGGGAAGGAAGCGGAGACACGCCACCCCGGCGCCGAGCAGGGCTCCCAGCCGTACGCCGCCCACCATCTGCCGCGCCCACCCACTGATCTCGGATCGGGGCTAGGCGCGGACGCCGCGGGCCAGCACCAGTACGGGGCGCTCGAGTGCCGACAGGTTCGTGAGCGGATCGCCCTGGACGACGAGCACGTCGGCCTCGAGACCCGGCTCGAGTCTTCCCGTCCGGTCGTCCACTCCGAGTGCCGCCGCTGCTGCCGACGTTGCGCAGCGCAGCACCTCGACCGGCGACAGCCCGGTGAACCGCGCGAAGATTGGCAGCGCGCGGGGCAGCGCGTCGTGCGCCACGTTCGGGATTCCGGCATCCGTCGACACGATCAGCCGCGCGCCCGCGCCGCGCAGCGCCTCGAAGGCCCGGCGCATGTTCGAGAAGAACTCCGTCTCGACGCCTTCCTTGTCCTCGATGAAGCGCTTCCAACCGGCGTTTACCGTCGGCGAGATCCAGGTGCCGCGCTCGCCGATCTCGCTGGCCAGCGCCTCGTCCACGTCGGAGCCGAAGCCCTTTGCACCCGACCACGAGCAGTGCTCGACGCTGTCAACCCCCGCTCGCACGGCCCGGCGGATCCCCTCGGTCGCGTGGCAGTGCGCCGCGATGCGGCGTCCTGCGAGCCGCGCGGCATCGCAGGCGGTCTCGATCCGCGCCTGCTCGAACTGTGGCTCGCCCGGACGCGTTCCCTTCGTGAGCACGCCGCCCGTGGCCATGATCTTGATCCAGTCCACGCCGGCGTCGCGTTGCTTGGCGACGAACGCGCGGATCTCGTCGTCGCCCTCAACCTCTCCACCCCAGAAGTGGCAGTGCCCACCGGGGCTCGTCAGCGGCTGACCGGCACAGAGCAGCCGCGGTCCGGCGACCTCGCCGCTCGCGATCCGGTCGCGGAGAGTCAACTCCAGGTGCCCGGGGCCCCCGCCCAGGTCGCGCGCGGTGGTGATTCCGGCTCGCACCATCGCAGCCGCGCGCTCCGCCGCCGCCTTCGCGGTGTCCTCCGGCGAGCGCGCCACCTGCGCCGCCGCGTCGCGCTCCTGGGGATCGAGCGTCAGGTGCACGTGCCCGTCGATCAGGCCGGGGAGCGCGACGCAGCCCGGCCCGGGCTCCACGACCTCGGCGCCTTCGAGAAGCGTCGACCCGTCGCCGACCGGTCCGATCGCGGCGATCCGCGAGCCCTCGACGCGGATGGTGCACGGATCGGAGAGCCGGTCCGAGCTGCCGTCCCAGACGCGGACGCCGACGATCGCGAGCGTCAACTCGCCTGCCAGCTCTGCTCGAGCTCGTACATGGCGGCGAACGACGCCGTCACGTCGATGGGCGCGTCGTACGGCTCGCCGCGGAACTCGCGGTAGGCGCGCTCGACCTGGAAGATCAGCCGCGACGGCTCCGTCCAGCCCGCGTACGGTCCCAGGTCGATCTTCTTGGCCGCCTCGAGCGCCGTCAGGCCGTTCTCGAAGTGCCGCGCGGCCTCGGCGCGGGCGAAGATCAGGTACTCCTTCATCTCGATCGGCCCCTCGATCCCGCAGATCGGGCCGTGTCCCGGCACGACGACCTCGGGCTCGAGCCCGACGATGAAGTCGAGCGCCTCGATCCAGCGCTGGTACGTGCCCTCCCAGCCGATCGGCGTGCAGAGCCGGAACAGCACGTCTCCGGTGAACACCACGCGGTGTTCCGGAAGGTGCACGATCAGGTCGCCGTCGGTGTGCGCGGGTCCGACGTGAATCAGCTCCGTCGCCACGCCTTCCAGGTCGAGCGTCATGCGGTCCTCGACCAGCGTGGTCGGGGGCGTCAGGTCGATGCCCTCGAAGTCCCACTCCCCGAGTCTCCGGGCCAGCGAGGCGACCGCGGGATTCGCGTTCTCTGCCTGGCGCGACAGCGCGAGCATGCCGGCCGGGTTCTCGGACGCAAAGCGCTCCGCGCAGAGTCGGTGCGCGATGATCTCCGCGTCCTCGAAGAGTTGGTTTCCCCAGCAGTGGTCGCCGTTGTGGTGCGTGTTGACCACGCGGCGCGCGGGCGTGGACCAGACCCGGCCGTACTGCGCGATCATCTCGCGCGTGTGCGGCAGGTCCCAGAACGTGTCGATCACCAGGCCGCCGGCCTGGTTGACCAGGCCCGAGTTCGAGAAGCCGAGCCCGCGGTCTTCCTGCAGGCACGCGTAGACGTTCGTCGCGATCTCACGGAGTTCCATCCCGGCATGGTGCCACAGGGTGGTAGACTCGCGGGCATGTTCATCGGTGAAGCGGTCTCAGCACGGGGCGTCTCGGAGCGCGGCTATGTGCTCCGCGCCGGCGCCCGCGACGTTCCGGGCGTGCTCTGGATGCCCGAGGACGCGATCGGCCCGCGGCCGCTCGTCCTGCTGGGCCACGGCGGCAGCGGCCACAAGCGCCAAGACTACATCACCAGCATGGCGCGCCGCGTGGTGCGGCACCTGGGCTACGCCGCCACGGCAATCGACGGGCCCGCGCACGGCGACCGCGCACCCGACGACATGGGCGCATCGATCGAGGAGGCGCGCCGCCGGTGGTGGAGGAAGCGCCACACCGACGAGATGATCGAGGACTGGAAGGCCACCATCGACGCGCTCCAGAAGCTCGACGGGGTCGGGGTCGCGCCGGTGGGCTACTGGGGCCTCTCGATGGGCACGATCTTCGGGCTTCCGTTCGTCGCTGCCGAGCCGCGCGTCTGCGTCGCCGTGCTGGGGTTGATGGGAGTGATGGGCCCGACGGGCGACCGCCTCGAAGAAGATGCAGCCCGCGTGCACTGCCCCGTCCTGTTCCTGTTGCAGTGGCACGACGAGTTGGTCGAGCGCGCGAGCGCACAGCACCTCTTCGACCGCATCGCCTCGCCGGACAAGCGCCTGCACGCGAACCCGGGAAAGCACGTCGACGTGCCATTCGAGGAGTTCGACGCGTCCGAAGCGTTCCTGCAGCGACACCTCGCAGTGTCCCCTCCCGCCGCGTAGGCGGCGCTGCATTTGCTGCGGCCGCTCGAGCTGCTCGAGATCCAGGTCGCGACGCTCTTCGATCTCGACACGCGTGGCCGGATCAGGTCCCCCGCCGGTGCGCCGAAGGCCGCGCAGCTCTTCCTGGGCCGCACGACCGAGGGGAACCGCTTCCACGCGCGCGCCGACATCCCCGACGTGCTGGTGGCCGAGCTCGGGTCGATCGCGGCGCGCGAGCCACCCCTCGCACGGCTCGCGGAATCCGCGCCGCCACCCGCCCCGGCCGCGACGTTGGGCGACGCACTCGGCTCCTGGGAGCGGGAGTACCGGGGGCCGGCCTTCCTGCTGCTCGAAGCGAGTGACGACACGTCGCGCGCCGAGCTCGTCACCCCGGCGAACGCCGCGCGCCTGGCGGGACCCTTCGACTGGATCCCCGCTGAGCTGGCGGACATCTCGCCCACGGTGGTGGTGGTCGAGCGCGGAGAGACCGTCTCGGTCTGCCACTGCGCGCGGCGCGGCGTCCGGGCGGCCGAAGCCGGAGCCGAGACGGTGCCCGCTGCCCGCGGGCGCGGACACGCCCGGGCGGCCGTCGCGGCCTGGGCGGCGCACGTGCGCGCTTCGGGGCGGCTGCCGCTGTACAGCACGTGGTGGGAGAACCGCGCCTCGCTCGCCGTCGCCGCGGCGCTCGGAGCCCTGGCCTACGCCGAGGACTTCCATCTGACCTGAGCCCGGCGTGGCAGAATGCGTCCGATGGCGGAAGCGAGACAGGGTGCGGTGCTCCTGACCGGTGCGTCTTCGGGCATCGGGCGCGAACTGGCCGAGATCTTCGCCCGGCAGGGCTGGGACCTGGTGATCGTGGCGCGGCGCCGCGAGCAGCTGAACGAGATCGCGGACCGCTGCCGCGCGCAGCACGGGACGACGGTTCGATGCATCGCGCGCGACCTGACCGAGCCGAACGCCGCGCAGGATCTCTATGACGAGATCACGCACTCCGGCGCACCGATCGAGGTGCTGGTGAACAACGCGGGCGTCGCGGAGAGTGGCGCCTTCGCCGAGATCCCGCTCGACAGCCACGAACGGCTGGTGCAGCTGAACGTGGCTGTGCCGACCTCGCTCGCCCGCCTCTTCGTGCCGCCGATGCTGCGCCGCCGCCGAGGCCGCGTGCTCAACGTGGCGTCGATCGCGTCGTTCCAGCCGGTGCCTTCGCTGGCCTCGTACGCGGCCAGCAAGGCGTACGTGCTGTCGCTCTCCGAGGCGCTCGGAGAGGAGCTGCGCGGCACGGGCGTGACGGTGACGGCCCTCTGCCCCGGACTCACCCGCACCGAGATGGTCGACCGCGCGCAGCGCGAGAGCCCGGCCGGCGACTGGCTGCCCGAGTTCCTGATCGGCGACGCGCGCGGCGTGGCGCAGGAGGGCTACGACGCCTGCATGAAGGGGCGCGCGCTCGTGGCACCGGGGCTGCCGAACGCGCTCGGCACCACGCTCGTCCGCATGTACCCGCGCTGGCTCGTCCGGCGCGTAGGCGGACTGATCGGACGCCGCACTCTCTAGTCGGCGTCGAGCTCGGCCAGCTCGGCGATGAGCTTGTGGTAGCCCTGCAGGCGCGCGGCCGAAACCTCGCCGCGCTCGACCGCCGCTCGCACCGCGCAGTCGGGCTCGCGCAGGTGGCGGCAGTCGCGGAAGCGGCACTCCCCGGCGGGTGCGAGCACGTCCGGATAGGCGCGGTCGAGCAGGTCCGGATCGACCGGTCCGGTCGCCAGCTCGCGAATCCCCGGCGTGTCGACCGCGACCGCACCGTTGCCGAGCTCGAGCCAGACCGCGTGGGTCGTGGTGTGGCGTCCCTTCCCGCTCTTGCGGCTCATCTCGCCGGTCTCGAGCCGGAGCAGTGGCTCCAAGGCGTTCAGCAGCGACGACTTGCCCACTCCACTGTGCCCGGCGAAGACCGTGCGGCGTCCGGCGAGCTGGTCGCGCAGCGCGTCGAGCCCCCGGCGCTCCGATGCCGACACCGCCAGCACGGGGAGGACGCGCTCGTACGCGCGGATCTCCTCGGGCAGCGGGTCGGCACCCGGCAGGTCGATCTTGTTCACGATCAGGATGGCGTCGAGTCCCCCCGCCACGGCCGCCAGCAGGAAGCGGTCGACCAGCCCCGAGCGGAACGGCGGCTCGCGCACGGCGCAGACGATCGCGAGGCGGTCCATGTTGGCCGCGATCAGCTTGCGTCCGCTGGGGTCGCGCCGGCGCCGCCCCCCCTGCGGGCGCAGACGACTCAGCTCGGTGCGGCGCTCCGCGACCTCGAGGACGATGCCCTTGTCCGCGTCGAAGGTCACCTCGTCGCCGACCGCGAGCTGCACTTCGTCCTGCGCGTGACGGCCGACGAGCCGCAACTCGACCACCCGCGCGCCCTCGACGGCCTCGCAGCCGCCGCGGTACACGCCGATGACGATTCCGGAGCTCACGCCCGCTCGAGAAACCGTGCGCGCTCCCAGGTCGTGACCGTCTCGTCGAACTTGCGCTTCTCGGTGCGCGCGAAGTGGAGGTAGTGCTCGAGCACGTCGTCCCCCAGCGCCTTGCGAAGGAACTCGGAGGACTCCGCCTCGGCGATCGCGTCGCCGAGCGTGCGCGGCACCTGGGGCAGGTCCTCTGCGGTGTAGAGGTTGCCCTCGAAGATCGGCGGCGGCTCGAGCTCGCGCTCGATCCCGTCCAGACCCGCCGCCAGGATGACGGCAAACGCCAGGTACGGGTTGGCATCGCCGCCGGGTATGCGGCACTCGGTCCGCAGCGCCTCCCCGTGGCCGACCACGCGGAAGCCGGCCGTGCGGTTGTCGTAGGCCCAGCCGATCGCCGTCGGCGCGAACGTGCCCGCGACGAAGCGCTTGTACGAGTTGACGTAGGGGGCGAAGAACAGCGTCATGGCGCGCGCATGCTCGAGCTGTCCGGCGAGCCAGTGCCGGAAGAGCTTCGAGGGACGCGCGCGCGTGCCGGGGATCGGGTCGCCGTCGCCCGCAAAGAGGCTCTTTCCCGTCTCTGCGTCCCAGAGACTCGCGTGCACGTGCATGCTGTTCCCGGCGTGCTCCGCGTGCCACTTGGCCATGAAGGTGATGCTGCGCTGCTGCGCCCAGGCGATCTCCTTGGCCGCGTGCTTGTAGAGCGTGTGGCGGTCGGCCATCTCGACCAGCTCGGCGTAGCGCAGGTTGATCTCGTGCTGCCCCGGTCCCCACTCTCCCTTGCTGAACTCGACCGGCACGCCCGACTCGGCGACGCGCCGCCGGATCTCGCCCACGAGCGGCTCGACCTTGGTGCTCTGCAGCAGGTGGTAGTCCTCGACGTAGTTCCCGAAGGTGCTCAGGTTCGCGTAGCCCTTCTCGTGCGCCGACTCGTAGGTCTCGGCGAAGACGAAGAACTCGAGCTCCGAGGCGCCCTTGGCCACGATGCCGCGCTCGAGCGCGCGCGCCGTCTGGCGCTGGAGCACCTGCCGGGGCGCGACGCCGATCGGCCCGCCGTCGTCGTCGAGGCAGTCACAGATCACGATCGCGGTCTGCGGGAGCCAGGCGGCGCGGCGCGCGGTGGACCAGTCGGGCTGGCAGTGCATGTCGCCATAGCCCGTCTCCCAGGACGTGAAGCCGTAGCCGGGAACCGGGTCCATCTCCATGTCGCAGGCCAGCAGGTAGTCGCAGACGTGCATGCCATGGTCGGCGACCTCGTCGAGGAAGAAGCTGCCCGTGATGCGCTTTCCGATCAGCCGGCCGTACAGGTCCGGAAAGGCCGTGATCACCGTGTCGATCTCGCCGCTTCGAATGGCCTGTTCGAGTTCCTCGCGGCCGAGCCGCCCCGCATCACTCATGCGCTGTCTCCCTGCGCTCTCTTGTAGTCGAAATCACCAACGCGGCCAAGTCCGTTACTCTCGGCCCATGGAGACAGACCTGCACGGACCCACGTCCCACAACTACTTCTCGCAGAGGTTGCGGCTGCACTACGTGGACTGGGGGAACCCCGACGCTCCCCTCATGATCCTCATCCACGGCACCCGCGACCACTGCCGCAACTGGGACTGGATGGCCCGCGTGCTGCGCGAGCACTACCACGTGATCGCTCCGGACCTGCGCGGCCACGGCGACTCGCAGTGGGTGATCGGCTCGAACTACGCGATGATCGACTACGTCTACGACATCGCGCAGCTTCTCCACCAGCAGGACCGCTTTCCCGTCACGGTGGTCGGGCACTCGCTGGGTGGGTCGATCAGCCTGCAGTACGCCGGCATCTACCCCGAGAACGTCTGCAGGCTGGTCTCGATCGAGGGGCTCGGACCGTCGCCGAAGTTCATCGAGATGCGCGGCGGCAAGCCGGTCGAGGAGCGCATGCGCGAGTGGATCGAGGCCGGCCGCACCATCTCGGGCCGCGCGCCCCGCCGCTACGACTCGCTGGAACAGGCCTTCGCGCGCATGCAGGCCGAGAATCCGCACCTGTCCGAGGAGTGGGCGCGGCACCTGACCGCGCACGGCGTCAACCAGAACGAGGACGGCACCTACAGCTGGAAGTTCGACAACTACACGCGCGCGCACTCGCCGTACTCGTTCAACCTGCGCGAGGCGCACTCGCTGTGGGCGCGGATCACCTGTCCGACCTTGTTGATCCGCGGCACCGAGAGCTTTGCCGGGGACTACGAGAAGGACGGCCGCGCGGACGTGTTCCAGGACGCGCAGATCGAGGTGGTCGAGGACGCCGGACACTGGGTGCACCACGATCAGCTCGATCGGGTTCTGGAGTTGGTGCAGGGGTTTCTCGGATCTTGACCGAGGAGGGCGCCGGGAAGCGCCCCCCGCAGGCCGGAGTGGGGGCCCGTCGGCGCGCTTTGCGCGCCTCCCCCAGCCGGCCTGCGGGGGGCGCTTCCCGGCGCCTGCGCGGTGTCGCGACTCCACCTTGGGGCACCCGGTCGAGCTGTCGCGGGTGGGTTCTGGATGGGGAGGACTAGCGGTAGCGTTCGGTTAGGAGGTCCTGGCGGGAGCGTAGGTCTATCTGCTCGCCTCTGATGAAGAGGTGGGTGGGCCAGGTGGTGACTTCTAGGGGGTCGCCGTTCCAGACGACCAGGTTGGCCAGGGCGCCTGGGGCGATTGCTCCGGCGTCGGTGATGCCGAAGGCCTGGGCGGGGATGCGGGTGATGGCGGCGAGGGCGGCTTCGTAGGGGAGGCCGTCGGCTACCGCGTTGCCGGCCGCCCAGCGCAGGCGGTGGGCGCGGTGGGCGTCGCCGAGCAGGGTGATGCCTACGGGGACGCCGGCCTCGTGCAGGAGCGCGGCGTTGTCGTCGCGGGCCTGCAGGCGGTTGAACGAGGCCGGCAGGTTGGCGAGCGGGTCGACGAGTACGGGGACGCCTGCGCGGCGGATCTCGTCGCGCACCTTCCAGCCCTCGGCAGCGCCGACGAGTATGGCGTCCAGGCGGTGCTCCTTGACCAGCGCCAGCACGCCGCGGATGTCGGACGCGCGGTCGACGTGGATGGCGACCTTGAGCTCGCGATCGAGCGCACGCTCGATCGCCCCCAGGTCCGCGGCCGAGATGGAAAGCTCGCGGAGCTTGCGGGTGATGTACGGTCCGCGGTTCGCCCGGTACAGGCGCGCGTCCTCCAGCGCTTCGCGCAGCACGTGGAAGGCGCGCGACCGCGCTCCGGGCTTTGCGCCGATGCCCTGCACACTCACGTGCAGGGCGAGCGCTCGCTCGCGGATCGGCTGCTTCGCGACCAGGTCGACCCAGATCGACTGGCCGGAGATGACGCCGCCTCGGGGCGAGACGACGGCCGACGTGATGCCGCCGCCGCGGGCCACGGGGATCGTGAAAGACGCGGGATTGTAGGTGTCGGCAACGCGCAGGCTGGCGCGCACGGGGCCGCCTTCGGGGCCGGACGTGCCCTCGACGGTCGAGGCCTCGAGACTCACGTCCTGGACTCCGAGCCGGGAGACCGCGTCGACCAGGCCCGGCGTCACGACGGCCCCCTTCGCGTCGATCACGCGCGCGCCCTCGGGGATCCGCACCTCGGTACCGACGGCGGAGATGCGATTGCCGTCGATCACGATGGTGGCGTTCTCGACCAGCGCGCCCTCGCCGGTAAACACGGACGCGCCCTTGAGCACGATCGCGGCGAGCACGCCCTTCACGGCTGGGCCCCGATCCCCAGATCGAAGTCCGACGGCGGGAAGAGTTCAGGATGGTCGCGGTCGTAGACGCGCTGCCCCTGGATCACCACGACCTCGGCACGCGCGTACACACTGAAGGGATCGGCCGACCAGATGACCAGGTCGGCGTCGCGTCCGGGCTCGAGCGTGCCGGTTCGCTCCTCGATTCCGAGCAGCCAGGCCGGGTTCGCCGTGATCCAGCGGATCGCTCGCTCGCGATCGACGCGCAGGCCCGCGCGCTTGCCGGCGGCGAGCGCCTTAGCGGCCTGCTGGTTCATGCGCTGGATGTCGTAGGGCGAGTCGGAGTGCAACGCCACGCGCACGCCGGCCTCGTCCAGCAGCGCCGCGTTCTCGGGTACGGCGTCGAGCATTTCCATCTTGGCTCCCCACCAATCGACCCAGACGGCGGCGCCCACTCCCGCCTCGACCAGGTCGTCACGGATCTTGTAGGCCTCGATCGCGTGGTGGAATGCGCGCGGCGTGATGCCGAACTCGGAGAAGAGTTCGAGCCGCAGCAGCATCTCGTCGGCGCGGTAGCAGTGGTTCTGGATCAGGATTTCGCCGTCGACCACCTTGCGCATCGCCTGCTTGCCGTAGTCGATCGGCTTGTCTTTCTCGGGCGAGTAGTGGCTCGCGTTCTCGAGCCGCTGGCGCAGCATCGCGACCTCGCCCATGCGCGTGGACGGGGCAGTCTTGCGGCGCGTCCCATAGACGCGCTTCGGATTCTCGCCGCACGCCATCTTCATGGTGACGGGGGCGGCTTCGAAGCGCATGGCGCTGGCGGAGAGCGCGGGCACCAGGCGCATCGTCACCCCCTGGCCGCCCACCAGGTTGGCCGAGCCCGGCAGTACGTGGATGGTGGTGATGCCTCCCGCGACCGCACGGCGCAGCGCGGGGTCCTGTGGCCAGAAGCTCTCGGCCGCCCGTACTTCGGGCCGGAAGGGCGACGTCGCCTCGTTGCCGTCGGCGTGCGCGCGCACGCCGGGCACGCTGTACACGCCCATGTGCGAGTGCACGTCGATGAGCCCGGGGGTGATCCAGCGGCCCTTCGCGTCCACCACCACGGCTCCCTCGGGAACGTCGAGGTCGCTGCCCACACCCGCGATCTCGGAGCCCACGACCAGCACGTCCGCGCTCTCGAGCGTCGGGCCTGCGGCCGTCATGACCGTTGCGCCCCGGTAGACGGTCGCCGGCCGGGCCGGAAGCTCCGCCTCGGGCGCGGGCACGGCGCCGGGAATCGTGCACGCGGTCAGTGCGACGAGTAGCAGCGGAAGTCGAAGATGCAGGGACATGGCGCGGCATTCTAGCCCGCGCGCCGGCCGACGGGGGGCAAGTCGGCTCACGGCGCGGGCAGGGTGAACGTGAAGCACGCCCCGTCACCCGGCGCGGAGACGACCTGCAGCGACCCGCGGTGACGCTCGACGATGCGCTTGCAGAGTGCGAGACCCACGCCCGACCCCGGGGCTTCGGCGCCCGGCGCGCGCTGGAAGATCTCGAAGATCGCCGCGTGGTGCTCGGGACCGATCCCGATTCCCTCGTCGCGCACCGAGACACGGACGGCGCCCCCACTCGCCACGGCAGAGACATGCACGCGCGGGGGCTCCGCTCCGTGGAACTTGAGAGCGTTCCCGACCAGGTTCTGGAACACGCGCGCTATCTGCGGCGGATCGCAGCGCGCGCGAGCGAGCGCGCCGATCTCGATCGCGGCGCCCGTTTCCCGAACCAGCGCGCGCAGGTTGGACAGGGCCCACTCGAGCGGCTCGGCCAGGTCGATCTCTTCGAACGTCTCGCCGCTGCTGCCGACCGCCGCGCACTCGAGCAGGTCGCGCAGCATGTGCTGCGTCTGCTCCAGGCTGTCGAGCGCGCGGCCGATGGGCTCGATCGACTCGCCCGGAGCCACGTCAACCGCCTCGCGCAGCCACGACCCGAGCGCGCGCAGGGGTTCCTGCAGGTCGTGCGCGACCGCGTACGTGAACTGGCGCAGGTCCTGGTTGTCGTCCTCGAGCCGCGCCGCCTCGGAGGCCCGCTTGACCAGGTCGGTCACGTCGAACGCCGAGCCGACGAAGCCCGTGAACCGGGACGCCTCGCGCCTCGGAACTCCGCGCACGCGCAGCCAGCGGTACTCGGCGCCGGCGCGGCGCACGCGCAGGTCCACCTCGAACGGCGAGCCCTCGGAGAGCGCGCGGTCGAAGGCGTCGCTGAAGCGCGGACGGTCGCCGGGGTGCACGACCTCGAGCCAGCCCCCGCCGCGCTCGCGGCTCTCGTCGCGCCCGGTAAAGCGCGTCCACTCGCGGCTGAAGTGCGTAAAGGCACCCTGGTCGTCCGTGCGGAACAGCATGGCGGGCACGTGGTCGGCGTTGCGCCGCGACGCCGCGACGCCGCCCGCCGCCACCTCCGCTTCTGGAGGACGCGGGACGGCTGCCCGGGGACGGGGGACGGCTCGTCGAGCACGCGGCGTCTCCGGGGGTGCGACCGCGGCGTCGAGGGCTCGCGCCAGCCGGCTCGGCGAGAGCCGCGCGCGCTCGATCAGGTGCACACCGCCCAGCGCCCGCACCCGTCCCGGAGACGCGCAGCCGGCCGGCGGCTCGATCAGTACGAAGGGAACGTCGAGTCCGCGACTCCGCGCCCCGCGAGCCAGGTCGAATACCCGCTCCTCTCCACTGGCCAGGTCGCAGAGCACCACGTCCCAGGAGCTGGCGCGCAGCGCGTAGGGTGCACGCGCGTGCGACACCGCTCGCAGCTGCGACAGCGCGTGGCTCGACCGTCCGAGCTCCGCCCACTCCTCGACGGCCTCGAGCTCGGTGACCTCGCCGGGCACCACCAGCACTCGCACTCCCCGCCCCCTCGAGCCGACTGTAGTCGATCGGCAGGGTGAAAGCGCGCAGGACCCGCTTGTCACGGATCCCGCGACGGTTCAGGCTCGACGTCCGCACGCCGGACTCTCGGAGGGGAACGCCATGAAGGCCGCGATTTTCAGGGGACCGAACCAGCCACTCGAGATCGGGGATATCCAGCTCAGCGATCCGGGCCCCCGCGAGGTCGTCGTGCGCACGGCTTGCGCGGGCATCTGCCACAGCGACCTGCACTTCGTGGAGGGGACGTACCCTATGGCCGCGCCCGCCGTGCTCGGCCACGAATCCGCGGGCGTCGTCGAACGGGTGGGAAGCGCCGTCGACTACGTGGAGCCCGGTGACCACGTGATCACCTGCCTGTCGGTATTCTGCGGCTACTGCGAGCACTGCCTGTCCGGTCACCCCGCCCGCTGCGGCGGCCGCGTGACGCAGCGCGGCCCCGACGAGCCACCGCGCCTGACACTGGACGGCCAGCCGGTGCAGCAGTTCGCGAACTTGAGCTCGTTCGCCGAGAAGATGCTCGTACACGAGAACGCGATCGTGAAGATCCGCGAAGACATGCCGCTCGACCGCGCCGCACTGATCGGCTGCGGCGTCCTGACCGGAGCCGGTGCGGCACTCCGCACCGCCCGGGTCGAGCCGGGAACGACGGTGGCCGTGATCGGCTGCGGAGGCGTCGGCCTCGCTGCGATCAACGGCGCGGCGATCGCGGGTGCGGGACGCATCATCGCCATCGACCGGCTCGCGTCCAAGCTCGAGCTTGCGCGCCGCTTCGGCGCGACCGACGTGATCGACGCATCCGAGGGCGACCCGGTCGAGCAGGTCAAGCAGATCGAAAAGCGGGGAGTGCACTACGCGTTCGAGGCGATCGGCCTGAAACAGACCGCCGAACAGGCCTGGGCGATGCTGCGCACGGGCGGCGTGGCGACGGTGATCGGCATGATCCCGCTCGGCCAGAACATCGAGATCCCCGGCATCGACATGCTGCGCGAGAAGACGCTCCAGGGCTCGACCATGGGCTCGAACCGCTTCCGCATCGACATGCCGCGGCTCGTCGAGTTCTACCTGAACGGCAAGCTGGAGCTCGACGCGCTGATCTCGTCGCGCATCAAGCTCGAGGAGATCAACCAGGCGATGGACGCCTTGAAGACGGGCGAGGTCGCGCGGCAGGTGATCATGTTCGAGGGGACGAGCTGAGCGTGGCCCCCGGCGCAACGCGACGGGTCGCGGTCATCGAAGGGGAGGACGCCGCCCCCGAGGCCATGCGGCCCACGCTCGAGCTGCTCTCGCGCCTGCCGCTCGACATCGAGTGGGTCTGGCCCAAGGTGGGCGACGCCGGCCTCGAGGCGCACGGCTCGCTGTTTCCCGACGAGGCGCGGCGCGTCATCGACGAGGCGGACACGACGCTGTTCGGCAGCACGAGCGGCAAGAGTGCGCCCGCGCTCATGTACCTGCGCTGGGGAAAGGGAACGTACGCCAACGTGCGCCCCGCGCGCTGGATGCCCGGCTGCAAGAGCCCACTGGCGGATCCGCGCGGCATCGACCTGGTGGTGGTGCGCGAGAACCTCGAGGACCTGTACCTGGGCATCGAGGGCGACTCGTCGGACCTCGACTCGCTCGATCTACAGAGCCGCACCGCGCGGCGGCCGCTCCGCGAGCTGGGACCGGGCAAGTACGCGCTCAAGCTGATCACCGAGGCAGGCTCCGAGCGGGTGATCCGCTTCGCGTTCGAGCTGGCGCGCAAGCGCAAGGCGGCGGGCGGGCGCGGACACCTGACCTGCTCGTCCAAGTACAACATGCTGCCGGTGAGCGACGGCCTGTTCCGCCAGACCGCGGAGCGGCTGGCTCCCGAGTACCCCGACATCGACCTCGACGTGTACATCGTCGACGACTTCGCGCAGCGCATGGTCACCCGTACGCAGGAGCTCGACGTGGTCGTGCTGCCGAACCTGTACGGCGACATCCTGTCGGACCTGGCGGCCGGAATCGTGGGCGGACTGGGCCTGGCGGCGAGCGGCTGCTACGGCGACGACTACGCCTACTTCGAGTCGGCGCACGGCACGGCTCCCGACATCGCGGGGCGAAACATCATCAACCCGACCGCCACGATCCTGTCGGCGGCCATGATGCTCGAGCACCTGGGCTTCACCGAGGAGTCCGCGCGCATCGAGACCGCGGTCGAGCAGGTCTACGCCGAGGGCAAGCAGCTGACGCCCGACCAGGGCGGGACGTCGCACACCACCGACTTCTGCGCGGCGGTCGGAGACCGACTCTAGGTCGAGGTAGCGAGCTTCAAGGCCTGTCTTCGCGACGCTCCGCAAGCGCGGCGCGAACGCGCGCGTGCTCCGCGGAGTCGAACCGGAAGCGCGTGAACACCAGCGCGCCGAGCAGGAACACCCCGAACGGCAGCGCCGAGTTGAGCAGGCGGATCGCCATGTGCGCAGGCGGCGCCTGGTCCACGTTGGGTTCGAAGCCCGTCGCCTGCAGCACCGCCCCGGCAAATACCACGATGGCGGCCGCGCCCGCCTTGAACGAGAAGCCCCAGCCCGCCGAGTAGGCGCCCTCCTTTCGCTCCCCGGTCTGGAGCTCGTCCCAGTCGATGACGTCGGCCAGGATGGACGGCCCGAGCACGCCCCCCGCGCCGAAGGAGACGCCCGCCGCCACAAGGATGAGCGACGCCAGGAGCACGTCGTTCTCGCCAACGAAAATCTGCGAGCCGAAGGCCAGTCCCGTCATCACCATCGACAGCAGCCAGGTGTTCTTCTTTCCCAGCCGGTGCGAGATCATCACCCAGACCGGCACCGAAGCGACGCTCGAGACGACGAAGCACGCGGGAAGCAGGGCGATCAGGTCGGGCCGCTTCAACACGTACTCGGCAAAGTACGGTGCGATCACGCCCAGGATCCCGGCA
Organism: Deltaproteobacteria bacterium; assembly: GCA_019311115.1. Classification (GTDB taxonomy): domain Bacteria; phylum Myxococcota_A; class UBA9160; order SZUA-336; family SZUA-336; genus JAFDDB01. Next base: position 39,895 of record JAFDDB010000005.1, on the reverse strand, counting down.
GCCAGGCTGTCGATGAACTGCACGAAGAGCACGATGCGGGCGTGCGGGTTGCGGAACACGTCGGCGATGGCGCGAAACGGGCGCTCCGCGCCGCGTCCCTGGTACTCCGGACGCTCGCGCAGGACGAGCGGCGGAACCAGCAGCACCCCGGCGCACACCACGGCGACGATGATCGCGGCGCGCGCGGCGGCCACGCGCTGGTCGGCGCTGTTCGTCACGTAGCCGATGAGCCCGAACGCCACGAACATGCCCAGCATGAAGAAGACCTGGCGCGTGCCGAAGATGCGGCTGCGGTCGTGATGGCCGTCGCTGAGCTCGGCTCCGAGCGACATGTGCGGGACGATCCACGCCGTGAAGCCCGTGAAGAACGCGACCAGCGCAGCGCCGACCCAGAGCCCGAGGCCGACTTCTCCGAGGCCGCGCGGGGCGACCCAGATCATGACGAAGCCGACCAGCACGACCGGAGTCCCCGCCAGCATCCAGGGTCGGCGACGTCCGAGGCGCGAGCGCGTGGCGTCGCTCCACACACCGACGACTGGATCGGTGACGGCGTCCCACAGCCGGCTCAAGCCGAAGATCAGGGCCACCGCCGCGGGCGCCATCAGCAGCACGTCGGTCGCGTACTTGAGGAAGAAGAACTGGACGAAGAAGAGCGGGGACGCCAGCCCCAGCGTCGGGGCGGCGTACGCACCGAGCACGCGCCACTCGACGCGGGCGGGCTCCGCGGCTCGGGTCACGGGGGGCAGCGCTCGGCTCGGGGCGGGGTCGGTCGAGGACAACTCCGGGAGCATAGCCCCCTTCTGGGCGCCGAGACGTGGACGCTGCGACCTGGCTAGGGCGCGCACTCCTGGTAGACCGCCCGCCCGTTCTGGTACGCCTCGCGCCGCTCGCGCGCGAGCGCGACGCGGTCGGGATGGACCGCCGCACCCTCCGACAGCCGCAGCGCGGCGTCGGAAACCGTGACCGCGTCCTCGAACTCGCCGCCAGCCGCGAGCGCAGCCGCCCGCGCGACCATGGTCTGGAACTCGGGCGCGTCCAGCCTGCGCGCCGTCTCCGCCAGCTTCAGGGCCTCTTCGGGGTTGCGCAGCCCGGGCTCCTGACAGGTGGCCAGGTAGTCCGCCAGCCGCGACATGACGTCCGGTGAGAACGTCCACTGCGGCGCCGAGGGCTGCCGCAGCAGGTCGGCGAAGATCTGGGCCGCCGCGCCCCGCCGCCCGAGCGAGTCAAGCGCCAGCGCCTCGGTATAGCGCGCGGTGGGCAACGCGGGACTCACGGCTTGTGCGCGACGGTACGCGGCCAGCGCCTCGGTCGGCTGGCCGGACTGCAGCAGCGCGTTTCCCAGGTTCAGGTGGACCTCGGCGCGATCGGGAATCGCCTCGGCCGCAATGCGATAGTGCTCGATCGCTTCGCCCCAGCGCTGCTGCCGCGCCAGGCCGTTCGCGAAATTGTTGTTCGCGTCGCCGTGTTTCGGGTCGATCTCGATCGCGCGTGCGTAGTTCGCCATCGAGCCGCTGAAGTCGTCGCGCGCGCCGAGCGCCAGGCCAAGACCCACGCGCGCGTCGGCCTGACCGGGCGACAGGGCGAGACTCCGCTCGAAGTGGGGGGTCGCGTCCAGCGGCTTCTGAAGGGAGAGGAGCACGGTGCCCATCTGCAGCTGCACGTCGGGCGACGTCGGCCACATCTCCTCGGCGGTCTGCAGCGCGTCGAACGCGTCGTCGAGGCGAGCGTGCTGCTTGAGAGCGAGCCCCAGGCTGTAGTACCCGACCGCGCGCGGCTCGGGGTAGAGGCGCATCGGCCAGTTCGACACCACCGCGGCCAGCGCGACGATCGCCGCGGCGACTCCCGCGGCGCGCCACTCGCGTCCACGCAGGAGCCGCACGCCCTCGACGGCGCCCGCCGCCGCGAACAGGATTGCCACGGGGACGAGGGCGTAGCGGTACCGACCGTTGACGAAGAAGACCACCGGCCCGACCGCCATGGCCAGTCCGATCGCCCAGAGCAGCCAGAGCCGGCCGCGCTCGCGGCGCGTCAGCCAGACCCCGAGAGCGGCCAGCGGGAAGATCACGCCAAAGTGCAGCAGCCAGCCGAGCACGCTCAGCAGCCACGACTGGTCCGCGTACATGCCGATCGCGTCGGTGTCGATCAGCTCGGGCGCGCGCCACACGAGCCAGCCCTTCCTGAACATCAACGCCAGCCAGGCGCCGGGCTCGGCCGAGATCCAGGCGAGCGCGCGGCCGGTCCAGTAGCTCGACACCTCGCCGGCGCTCAGCGCCCGGCCGCTGTCGGCCTCGGCGATCTGCGTGGCGTCGATCCGCTCGTAGCGCCAGCTTCCACGGCCCGGCCGCAGGGGCACGTAACGGCCCGTCGCCGCCTCGCTGTTCCCGATGTACAGGTTCGGCCCGAGCTGCGAGGTGGTCAGCTGCAGGCCACCCCCCACCGCCAGGTTGCGCAGCCCCACCGGCGCGAGCAGCAGCGCCGCGCCGAGCACGAGCGCACCCACCCAGCGGCCACGCACCGCGACGGGCTCGTCCGGGAACCGCAGTGCAAGCCAGACCGCCACCACCGGCAGCAGGAGCAGCGCGTTCTCGCGCGTCAGCGCATACGCCGCCAGCACCAGGCCAGCGCCGGCGATCCAGGCGATGCGCCGACGCGCTTCGAACTCTGCGAGCAGCAGCAGCGACGACACCATCAACGCGCCGCCGAGGGCGGGTTTCTGCACGAGGCCCTCGTAGTAGATGGCCGGCGCGTAGAGCGCCAGGCCGACGCCCGCACACCAGCCGACGCGCTCCGAGAAGAAGCGGCGGCCGACGAGGACAATGCCGACGCAAGCCGCGGAGCCGAGCATGATCTGCAGTACGCGCAGCGCGCCGGGCGAGGGACCGGTGATGGAGTACAGGATCCCCACCAGGTAGGGGTAGAACGGAGCCTGGTAGAAGGCCTCGTCCCCGAGCCAGTCGCCGCCCGCGATCGACCGGGCCCACGCATCGTAGCCCTGGCCGTCGCCGAGCAGCACGTCCCAGAGTGGCGAGCCCGTCCACTCGAGCAGGTAGATCGCACGCACCGCGAGCGCCAGCGCGAAGAGGGCCGCATAGGGCGCGTAGCGCGGCAGCGACCGCGCAGCTTCGCCGGCTGCGGCCGGCTGGTGTTCGTCCGTCATGCCCCTCCCTCCGCCCCTCCGCGGAAGCCCGCGCCAATGAGTCACCCACCGGGCGGCGCGGCGCAACGGTCCCTGTCCGGCGTACGTCGCGCCCGGCCCGCCTGTCGCCCCTGTCGCCGGTTGTACGCGTTGCGGCTCAAGGCGGCGTCGAGAGGGACCGATTCCCGAAGCAGTCACTTGAGGGGATCACTGCGTGTCCAAGTCCTCGAACCCACAGCTGCCGCGAATCCTGATCGCCGACGATACGGAGCTTCTGCGCCGCATGGCGCGGGACGCCCTCGAAGCCACGGGCCACGAAGTCGTGGAAGTCGAGAACGGAGAGCAGGCGCTCGCCGCGTGGGAGGAGTACCAGCCCGACCTGCTGCTCCTCGACGTGAACATGCCGCTCCTGGACGGCTGCGGCGCCTGCGAGACCGTGCGCGAGGCGGACCCGAACATTCCAATCCTCATGATGACGGCGGCGGACGACGCCGACTCGATCCGGCGCGCGTACGAGGCCGGCGCTACGGACTTCATCCCGAAACCGATCAACTGGCTGATCCTGTCGCAGCGCGTCCGCTACATGCTGCGCATGGCCGACGCCGTAGAGAGACTCCGCACCAGCGAGAAACGCCTCGCCAAGGCGCAGCGCACGGCGCATCTCGGAAACTGGGAGCTGGACCTGCAGTCGGGTGACTTCCTGGGATCCGACGAGCTGCTGCAGCTCTACGGACTGCGCCCCTCGCTGGACGTGCGACCGTCCGATCTGCTGCACAGGATCGTCGACAGCGATCAGCGCGCCGTCGGCGACGCGCTGTCCCGCGCGCTGCGCCGGGCCCAGGGCGGCGGAATCGGCGAGTTCGGTGTCGATCACCGCGTGAACCTCCCGAACGGCGAGACGCGCTTCATCTACCTGCAAGGCGAGGTGGCCTTCGACGCGCAGAACCAACCGTACGAGCTCTCGGGCACCGCCCAGGACGTGACCGACCGCAAGCGGGCAGAGGCGGAGGCGCGCTTCCTCGCCTACCACGACACGCTGACGCGGCTCGGGAATCGCCACCTGTTCCGTGAGCGGCTCGACTACTCGCTGGCCCAGGCGCGGCGTCACCAGACGATCGTCGCGGTGATCGTGCTCGACCTGGACCACTTCAAGCGGATCAACGACACGTTCGGCCACCCGGTAGGCGACAACCTGCTGGTGAGCGTGGCGGACCGGCTCACGAACTGCGTCCGCGAGGGCGACTTCGTGTCGCGTTCGCTGCCGGACGACGCCGGTCCGACCGTGTCCCGCTTTGGCGGCGACGAGTTCATGCTCTCGCTCTCGAGCGTGCGCAATGCGGCCGAGGTCGGCCAGGTGACGGAGCGCATCCTCGAGGTGCTCTCACGCCCGTACGACGTGGAAGGCACCGAGATCGTCGTGACCGCGAGTGCCGGAGTCAGCGTCTCGCCGTCCGACGGCGACGACGTCGATACCCTGCTCCACAACGCCGACGCCGCCATGTACTACGCAAAGGGACAGGGGCGCGGCCACTACCAGTTCTACAAGCCGTCGATGAGCGAGCTGGCCGGCAAGAACCTGGAGCTCGAGAGCGAGCTGCGCGCGGCGCTCCAGAACGAGCAGTTCATCCTGCACTACCAGCCCAAGGTCGAGCTGCCCAGCGGACGGATCACCGGCTTCGAGGCGCTCGTGCGCTGGCAACACCCCGAGAAGGGACTGGTGCCGCCGAACGCGTTCCTGCCCGTGGCCGAGCAAGCGGGCCTGATCGTTCCGCTCGGCGAGCTGGTCCTGCGCACCGCCTGCGAGCAGACCAAACACTGGCGCGAGATGGGGTTCAACGCGCTGCGCATGTCGGTGAACATGTCGGCGCACCAGTTCTGCACCGAGGCCATCTTCGACACCGTCGTGCGCGTGCTGCGCGAGACGCCGCTGAGCCCGCGGTCGCTCGACGTGGAGATCACCGAGAGCACCATGATGGAGAACCAGGGCGTCGCCGTGGACTCGCTCCAGCGCATGAAGGGCATCGGAGTCACCGTGTCTCTCGACGACTTCGGCACGGGCTACTCGTCGCTCAGCTACCTGAAGGGCTTTCCCGTGGACACGGTCAAGATCGACCGCTCGTTCGTGCGCGACGTGACGACCGATCCCGACACCGCGGCGATCACGCGGGCGATCATCTCGATGGCCCATGCGTTGAGCCTCAACGTGGTGGCCGAGGGCGTCGAGACCGAAGCGCAGCTCGAGTTCCTTGCCGGCTGCGGCTGCGACGAGATCCAGGGCTACCTGTTCAGCCGCCCGGTGCCGGCCGACGAGGCCCAGTACATCCTGGAGAACGGCGGACACTGGATGGAAGGCGAGCTCGGCGAGATGCTGAAGCGCCTGACCAGCTCCTGAACCTCTGATCCCGCAGACCGGAGGGAGCGCCGCAAGCGCACCGGGCTGCGATACACTCGCTCACCCGTCTGCACCACCGCGCAGGGTGAGCGAGGTCCGCAGCATGCCGCAGGTCGTCGTCGGAACGCGTTCGGGAGATCCGTACAAGAACCCCGAACTGTTCCGCTTCGTCGGCAGCATGGAGGGCGTGCCCGAGTGGGCCGACCCGGCCGAGACCCAGGACGAGCGGGCCGCCCGGCGCCCGTGGCAGCGGCGCGCGAACCACGTCTTCGAGCTGATCGGCACGACCATGCCCGGCGTGGTGCTGGCGGCGGCGCTGGCACTGCTGAGCGGCTGGGCCGCCGAGGCGATCGGCGTAGACGTGCTCGGCTTCGAGCGCACGCCCCTCTCTCCCATCCTGGTCGCGATCCTGCTCGGCGTACTGGTGCGCAACAGCCTGGGGCTACCCGCCGTCTACGAGGCGGGACTCCAGCTCTGCCTCAAGCGCATCCTGCGCGTTGGCGTGGCGCTGCTCGGAATCCGCTTGAGCCTGGGAGCCGCGGGCGCGATCGGCCTGGTGGCGGTCCCGATCGTGATCGGCTGCATCACCGCGGCGCTGCTGCTGGTGTCATGGATCAACCGCGCGTTGGGACTGCCGCGCAGGCTCGGCACGCTGATCGCCGTGGGCACCGCCATCTGCGGCAACACCGCGATCGTCGCCACCGCCCCCGTGATCGGCGCCAAGGACGACGAGGTGAGCTACGCCGTCGGCTGCATCACGGTCTTCGGGCTGATCGCGCTGATGGGCTACCCGTTCCTGTCGCACTGGCTCTTCGCCGGCGATCCCACGCTGGCTGGCCTGTTCCTCGGCACGGCGATCCACGACACCGCACAGGTCGCCGGCGCCGGCCTCGTGTACGTGCAGCAGTTCGGCGCTCCGGCCGCGCTCGACACGGCGACGGTCACGAAGCTGGTCCGGAACCTGTTCATGTTGGGCGTGATCCCGCTGGTCGCGGTGATGTACCACCGCGGAGACCCCGAAGGTCCGCGCCGGCTGATCCGCCCGCGCTTCAGCCAGGCGGTCCCCCTCTTCGTCTTCGGCTTCGTGGCGATGACGGCCGTGCGCTCGGTCGGAGACCTGGGCGACTCCGCGTTCGGCGTTCTGTCGCACGAGACGTGGAAGGCTGGAATCAGCGGCACGGGGCGCCTCGCGAGCCTCTGCCTGATCGTCGCCATGGCGTCGGTCGGGCTCGGCACCAGCTTCTCGCGCCTGCGTACGCTCGGCCTCAAGCCGCTCGCGGTCGGACTCTGCGCGGCCCTGCTGGTCGGCGGCGTGAGCTTCGCCTTGGTGAGCGTGGTGGGGCCGCTGTCCCGCTCGATGGGCTTCTGAACGCCACGCCGGGCGGCTGATACTGTATCGGTGATGCTGTTCTGGTCGCTCATGGCACTCGCCGCGGTAGCGGCGAGCTGGCGCGTGTTTCGTCCCTACGCCGCGCCGCCGCCCGGGCTGCGCGCGCTCGGGGCTCGCGATCACGCCTTCGTGTCGGCGGCGTCCGAGGCGATGTTCCCGGCGGGCGGCGCGTTGCCGCCCGGTGGAGAGAGCGTGCCCGGCTACGTCGACGACTTCGTGGCCGAGCGGCCCGCGCAGCTTCGACTGCTGATGCGGCTGCTCTTCTTCCTGTGCGAGCACGCCACGATCGTCTTTCCCGCACCGGGCGGCGGCGGGCGGCGGCGCTTTACGCGGCTCCCCGTCGCCGCGCGCGCGTCGTACCTGCAGGGTTGGGGCGAGAGCCGGCTTGCGGCGCGCCGTCTCGTGTTCACGAGCCTGCGGGCGATCCTGACGCTCGCCTACCTGGGAGATCCCGCAGTGCTGGGCGAGCTCGGCCTGGCGCCCATGGCGATCGACACTCCGGTCTGCCCCGCCGACCTGCTCTGGCCGCGCGCCGGACGGACGCGCGAAGAGATCGCGTACGGACCTGAAGACGTGACCGTGCCGGGCGCCGGCTCACCGCTCGGTCCCGACTCATGAGCGGTGGCATGAACGGTGCGGTCCGGATCTTCGCCGACTACACGGGCGACGTGCACGAGCGCGCCGACGTCGTGGTGGTGGGCTCCGGTCCCGGCGGCGCGGTGGTGGCGCACGGACTCGCGGCCGCCGGACACGACGTGATCCTGGTCGAAGAGGGCCCGCCCTTCACGCCGGACGACTTCGAGCTCGACGGCGCGCGCTCCATGGCGCGGACCCTGCGCGAGGGCGGACTCCGCGCGACGCGCGGCTACATGCTGTCGACCATGCAGGCCATCGCGCTCGGCGGCGGCTCGCTGGTCAACTCGGCCATCTGCGTGCGCTCACCGCAGGAGACGCTCGACGGCTGGTGCAGCGACTTCGCGCTCGAGCGTACGACGCGGGCCGACCTGGACCCGCACTACGACGCGGTCGAGAAGTTCCTGGGCATCGAGCCCACGCCCGACGACGTGCAGGGCGACCGGAACCTGCTCTTTCGGGACGGCTGCAACGCGCTCGGCTACTCGAGCGAGCCGATCGCGCGCAACGTGCGCGGCTGCCGAGGAAGCGGCGAGTGCTTCACCGGCTGCCGCGCCCGCGCCAAGCAGTCGATGGACATCTCGTACGTGCCCGCCGCCATCGCGGCGGGGGCGCGCGTGCTCACGTCGGTGCAGGTCCAGCAGGTGACGACCGCCGGACGCCGCGCGACGGGCGTCGCGGGCCAGGTCGCGCGGCCGTTCACGGGCGAGCTGTCGCACCGCGTGCGCATCGAGGCCAAGGTCGTCGTGCTCGCGGCCGGCTGCATGGCAACGCCGGTCCTGCTGCAGCGCAGCGGCGGGCTCGCGAACGCCTCCGGGCAGGCCGGCGAGAACCTGCAGTTCCACCCGGGCGTGGCCATCATGGGAGTGTTTCCGGAGCGCACGCACCCGGAGTTCGGGGCCACGCAGGGCTACCAGTCGCTCCAGTTCATTCCCGAGGGCTTCAAGCTCGAGACGCTCTGGGCGCCGCCGGGCGTGTTCGCGGTGCGGCTTCCGGGCATCGGCACCGAGCTGAAGCAGCGCCTGGCCGAGATCCCCTACTGCGCCGTCTGGGACGCGATCGCCTCGTGCAACCGCTCGCTCGGCCGGGTGCGGGCGCGCCGGCGCGGCATGGACCCGGCGCTCCACTGGCGCTTCGACCCGCAGGACGTGCAGATCCTGAAACGCGCCCTCCAGGTGCTGGCCGAGCTGCTGTTCGCGGCGGGCGCGCGCAAGATCCTGCCCGGCGTGGGGCGCCTTCCCGAAGAGATGCACTCGCTCGACGAGGCCGAGGCCCTGCGCCGACACGACCTGCGCGCCGACGACCTGACCTGCGGCGGGAACCACGCCTTCAGCTCGACGCGCATGCACGGCGACCCGCACCGCGGCGTGGTCGGCGAGGACGGACGCTGCCACGACCTGGACAACCTGTACGTGGCGGACACCGGCATCCTGCCGCGGAGCCCCGCCGTGAACCCCATGCTGACCTGCATGGCGCTGGCACACCGGGTCGCCGCAGGCATCGCCGAGCGGATATGATCGGGACATGAAGAGACAGAATGACTGCCTGGCCCTGCTCGCGTCCGACCGGATCGACACGACCCAGGTCGCGAAGCTCTTTGACGAGGCGTCCCCGGACGAACGGGTCGAGATGACCGAGGCCATCGACGGGCGCGCGCAGGCGCGGCTCTGGCTGGCCAGCGAAGGGCACGGCGTGACGATCGGGCAGATGGTGCCGAGCACGAGGGCGCCGCTGGATCCCGTCATCTTCCACGGCAAGAACTCGCTCGCGGCGTTCAGCCGCTTCCAGAAGCGGTTCTGCCGGCCCACGAACGACGCCGACGAGCTGTGGGGCTACAACCACCAGCCCACGCGCTGGCTCGCGCCGCTCACGGGCCCCGGCTACTTCGTGGCCTACGACTCGCAGGAGTCCTTCGGGGGAGTCGCGGTGGACTACCGGCGCATCCCGACGGCGCGCCCGGACGACTGGCCCGAGATCCACGACAATACCTGGCGCCTGTCGCGGTTCATCTACAACGGCATGGTGGACTACCTGCGCCGCGTCTCGGAGCACCTGCTGATCGGCCGCGCCACGCGGGACGGCCGTGAGCTTCCCAACTACTTCCTGCTGTGTCGAAAGGACGACTCGTGAAGCTGTACACCTATGCCGGCGCGCCGAACCCGCGCCGCGTGCACATCTACCTGGCCGAAAAGGGGATCGAGATCCCCTTCGAGCACACCGACATCATGAAGCGCGAGAACCGCACGCCCGAGTTCATCGAGAAGGTGAACGTGATGGGCGGGCTGCCGGTGCTCGAGCTGGACGACGGGTCGCACATCGCGGAGTCGATCTCGATCTGCCGCTACTTCGAGGCGCAGCAGCCGGAGCCGTCGCTCTTCGGACGCACGCCGAAGGAGCAGGGCGTGACCGACATGTGGCTGCGGCGCATCGAGCTCAACCTGATGACGCCGGTCGGCATGGTCTGGATCCACGGCTCGCCGCTCACCCGGGCGGTCAACCCGAACCAGATCGCCGAGGTGGCGGACCAGAACCGGAAGATCGTCGAGCGCTACTTCGGCTTCCTCGACGACCAGCTCGCTTCGCGCGAGTTCATCGCCGGTGGCGCCTACTCCATCGCGGACATCACAGCGCTCTGCACGCTGGACTTCGCGGCCGCGCTGCTCGAGCTGGCGCACTCACCCGACCAGAAGAACCTGACTCGCTGGCACCAGAGCGTGAGCGCACGCCCGTCGGCGAGCGCCTGAGGGAGAATCGGAAGTGACGACGACGGTAGAGACGACCCTCGGACGGCTACGCGGCGTCGAAGATGCGGGCCTGCACGTCTTCCGCGGCGTGCCGTTCGCGCAGCCCCCCGTCGACGAGCTGCGCTTCCGCGCGCCGCAGGCCGCCGAGCCCTGGAGCGGCGTGCGCGACGCCAGCTCGTTCGCACGTACGGCTCCGCAGGGCGAGCGGGCGATCGGGTTCCTGCCCGCCGGCAAGCCCGAGGAGCGCAGCGAGGACTGCCTCTACCTGAACGTGTTCACTCCCGGCGCCGACGACGCGCGCCGACCCGTACTGTTCTGGATCCACGGCGGAGGCTTCACGGGCGGCAGCGGCTCGGGTCCCATGTACGACGGCGCGCACCTGGCGAGGCGCGGAGACGTCGTCGTCGTGACGATCAACTACCGGCTCGGCGCGCTCGGCTTCCTGGACCTGGCCGAGGACGGCGACGCCAACGCGGGGCTGCTCGACCAGATCGCCGCGCTCGAGTGGGTACGCGACAACATCGCGCGGTTCGGCGGCGACCCCGGCAACGTCACGATCTTTGGCGAGTCGGCCGGTGGCATGAGCGTCGGCACGCTGATGGGAACGCCGGCCGCCCGGGGCCTCTTCCACCGGGCGATCCCGCAGAGCGGCGCCGCACACAACGTACAGGGCCGAGAGAGCGCGGCCCGCACGCGCGCGACGCTGCTGGCGGAGCTGGGACTGGACTCGGCGGCGGGCCTGCGCGACGTCCCGGTCGCCGACCTGGTCGCCGCGCAGACGAAGACGCTGATGAAGGCGCGCAGCTCCGAGAACATCGGCATGGCCTTCACGCCGGTGCTCGACGGCGACGTGCTGCCGCGGCCTCCGCTCGACGCGATCCGCGAGGGCAGCGCGCGGGGCGTCGACGTGCTGGTCGGCACGACGCGGGACGAGTGGAACCTGTTCCGCCTGATGGACCCGGGCGGGGAGTCGCTCGACGAGGCCGGGGCGCTGAAGCGCCTGTCGGCGCGCGTGGCCGAGCCGCAGCGCAACGCGGAGCGCGTCTACGAGACCTACCGGAAGGCGCGCGAAGGCCGGTCGAGCACGGAGCCGATCGAGGTGTTCACCGCCATCGAGACCGACCGCGTGTTCCGCATCCCGGCAATCCGCCTGGCCGAGGCGCAGCGCGCGCACACCGACCGGGTGTTCAAGTACCTGTTCTCGTGGGAGTCGAAGCTGCTCGACGGGCGCCTCGGCTCCTGCCACGCGCTGGAGCTTCCGTTCGTGTTCGGGACGCTCGGCCTGAAGGGTCTGCAGGGCTGGGCGGGCAAGGGACCCGACGCCGAGCGGCTGTCGCAGCGAATGATGGACGCGTGGCTCGCCTTCGCCCGCACGGGCGACCCGGCGAGCGGCGACCTGCCGGACTGGCCGGCCTACGACGAGGAGCGGCGAGCGACGCTGGTCTTCGACCGCCAGGTCGAGCTGCGCCACGCGCCCTGCGACGAGGAGCGCCGCGCCTGGGACGGCCTGCTCTAGGGCCGAGGGCCGTCTACGAGCCGCTCGCGCAAGAATTCGAGCACGCGGTCGCGCGCGGCGACGGTGGGGTGACCGTCCTCGTCGCGCAGGTCCTCGGTCAACACCGAGTGCGGTCCGGCCGGGTTCTCGCTGGGCCGGCTCACCGCCGAGTCGATCTCGATCGCCTCGAAGCGGTCGCCGATCTCGCGGCGTAGCGTCTCGAACCGCTCGGGCGGCACCCAGCGGTCTTCGGTGAAGCGGAGTCCCAGCACCGGACAGCCCTGGCGCGCGCGCTCGCGCACCGCCTCGAGCTCCTCGGGCGACAGGTGGAGCGCGGCCCGGCGCGTCTTGCCGAGCGGGAACGGCATCGACGGCTGTGACAACACCGGGGCCAGCAGGCTCGGCTCCAGCATCATGGCGAGCGCGAAGTTCCCGGTCAGGCACATGCCCACCGCGCCGACGCCCGCACCGCCCAGGTCCCGGTGCGTCTCGCGGCACAGCGCGCGCAGCCAGTCGGTGATCGGGCTCGACCGGTGCGCAGCCAGCACGGCGAACTCGCGTCGGATGCAGGCGCGCAGCATGGAGCCGAGCGTGTAGCCGGGAGTCACTGCGCGGTTGGCCTGGCCCATCAGCTCGGGCATGACGACGGTGAAGCCCGCGTCCACCACCCAGTTCGCGAAGCGGATGACCGTGGGGTGGATGCCCGGGATCTCGTGCATGACGATGACGCCCGGCCCCTGCCCGCGGCGGTAGACCGGGCGCGTGACGCCGTCCCAGGTGAACTCCGACTCTGCGTAGCCCTCGATCATGCGGCGCCCCCTTTGGGCGCCATCCTACCCGCCGTCCTTCAGGCCGGGAAGGATCGTGTCCACGAAGACCCGGTCCACGTCGAAGGTCGGCGTCAGCGCGTGGACCTCGTCGCGCGTGAACCAGCCCGCATCCGCGACCTCGCGCGGCTCGAGGACCAACTCTCCCCCGTCCTCTTCGACCAACCACCAGTGCAGCAGGTAGTCTGCGCCCTCGGTCGGGCACTCCCAGACCTTGCGCACGGCGCGCACCCGGAGCCCGACCTCTTCGCGCACCTCGCGGACCACGGCGTGGGCCTGGCTCTCGCCGGGCTCGACCTTTCCGCTCAGCGGACACCAGTAGCCGCCGTAGGGCACGGCTTCCGCGCGCCGGATGAACAGCACGCGGTCGCCGCGCACCAGCACCGCCACCACGCCGTCCTTCATGGCCCCTCCCTTCCTTTCTTAGAGCGCGAGCAGGTCGCGGGCGCAGCGGCTGTCGATGGCCAGGTGCGTGATGAGCTGGCGGTCCTGGTTGAGGATTGCGTTGACGACCTCGGTCTTGGGATGGTGGCACTGGCTGCACGGGCCGGCGACGAGCAGCACGTGGTTCTTCTCTTCGACGAAGGTGCCGACCTCGTCGAGCTGCTTGAGGGTCATCGCCTTGAGCGCGGTGTCCATCTCGAGGGGACCCTCGGTGCCCACCGGCTGCCACAGGAAGTCCCCGACGCAGCCCGCCTCTCCGAGGGCGCCGAGCGGCTCGCCCGCCACGTCGAGGTAGCGGCGCAGCGGCGAGTGGTCGTCGCTCCAGCAGCTGGCCCCGCTGACGATCACGTTGATCTCGTGCGAGCGCTGGTACGCCTCGCGGATGCCCGGCAGGTCGGTCAGCTCCTCGAGCAGACCCGGGCGCGCCATCGCCGGCGCGTGGAGTCCGACGAACGACGTCTCGACCTGCATCGCCGGATCCTGCACGAAGTACGCGAAGAACGCGTTCGGATCGGTGGTCGGCTCGTCGACGTCGAAGCCGGCGACCATTGCGTGGAAGACGATGCGCTCCGGCAGCCGCTCGGTCGGCTCGCGCAACATGCGGCTGAACGCCATCGCCAGCTTGCGCAGCCCGTATCCGCCGGAGAAACCGACGTGTACCTCCTTGCCGGCGTAGTGCTGCTGCAGCAGTTCCATCAGCATCTGCGCGCCGCGCGACGCCACGCCCTCGCAGTTGCCGGTCTCGACCACCGACACACCCTGCAGCCAGGGGTAGCGCTGCTCCTTGATGCCGCGGTGCAGGGCGTAGTCCTGCGGCGGCGTGTACGTGATCCACCCGCTGCGCGCAGCCTTGCGCACGAAGCGGTAGGCCTCCTCGCGCGTGATCCGGATGCCGAACTCCTTGCGCACGCTCTTCTGGATTTCCGGGGCCGTCAGCCCCTGGTGGCAGAAGTAGTCACAGACCACCGCCTCGAGCTCGGGGCGCTCCAGGTCGCCCCGCTTGGCGTTGGCCCGCTTCTTCCGCGGCTTGCGCCCCTCTTCGCTGGCCTTGGCCCGCCCCGTTCCGCCGTCGTTGCTCGTCTCCGTCGTGTCGCTCACCTGCCCGCCGGTCATGGATCCTGTCCCTCCTCGTCGATCTCGACCCTTGCATTTCTACGATTCCATCAGAATTGTCGGTTCTGTAGTTCGGATCCCAAAACATTCCATGATCTATGTCGATCAGTAATCGATTGTAGAAATAGAGTCACCACCGCATAGCGACACGACCAAACCGTGGAACCCGTCCCCCCGGAAGCCTGCCAGACTCGGCAAACTGTCGTAACTATTTGATTTTAGTGATGATTTCAATCTTGCATTTCACTTGCCGCATGGCACCATGGCTCCTGTACCCGGATCGGCCGTGAACGTCTCACCCGCCCCGATGTACCGAATCTCTCACGACTGAGGGAATCGCACAACTCCAAACAGAAGAGAGGCAGGAACCATGAGGATTTCGAAGACCCCCGGAGAGGTCACGATCGGCGTGGCCTACGGACTCGGCGCCAGCTGCGGTGGCCGCTTCGCTCGCCGAACGGTCGAGGGCCTGTCGGCCCGCCAGCTCGTAAACCGCGTGATCGAGTGCCGCCAGGTGCGCGGCCCGGCGTCGCGCACCGCCGCGGTGGTGGGCGAGGTGCTGCGCAGCACGCGCCAGATCGACATCGAGGTGGTGCAGGGCTCGAGCGCGACCGGGCAGCCGATCTCGCTGGACGACACGGTCGTGCACGGCCCCGGCGGCGACCAGAAGTCCGACACCGACGAGTACACGATCATGATCTCCGAGAGCTACCGCGGGGGCGGTGCGTGATCGACCTGGAACGCCCGCGCTTCGCCCGCGGCCCGCGCGAAAGGACGTTCCTCCTCGAAGGGGGCGTCTTCTCCGCGGGCCCCGGGCCCAAGGCGAAGGTCCGTCGCGTCGGATCGGTCGGGGACTACGCGCAGACGGTGTCGGGGATCCGCCCCGGCCGCGCGCAGTACCACCCGGACGTGCTCGGCGACGCCGGGCCGCTGCTGGCCCGGGTCCACGACCTGCAGTTCTGCCTGGCGGAGCTGCTCCCCTACCTGAAGTCCCTCTCCGGCGCGCCCCCCGCGGGCGCGCCGGGGACGCTCGACGAACTGGCGCGCCGTGCCCGCGAGCTCGAGGCGGCGGTCGACGACCACCTGGCGTTGGAGCCGTACGCCGAGGATCTCGCCGAGTCGCTCGGCGCGCCGTGCGCGATCCTGGCGCGGTCGGTGATCCCGATCGAGCGGGCCACGCGCAAGCGGAAGTCCGACTTCCACGTCGAGCTGAACGGCCACACCTACCGCTACTGCCTCGACCGCACCGAGTCGCTGAACGAGTTCGTCCGTCGCGCGGGGGTCGCCCTGCGCGCGCACATGCGCGTCGCGGTGATGTCCGACGAGGGCACGAAGACGCGGCTGAAGGAGTTCTCCGGCGCCGTGCACGCGATCCTCAGCCTGTACGAGCCCGAGAAACGCGGCAGCCGCAGCGTCTTCCACCGCGACGACCAACACCAGCTCCAGTACTGCGGGGGGTCCTGGCTGCTGGTGCGCGGTCCCCTGCCGGTTCGCACCGGACAGGGGACCGTGTTCGTCGCGCTGAACGTGCGGGGCCGCACCCGGGCCGAACGTCTTTCCCTCGCGCCGTCGCTGTCGCGCAGCGAGCGCGGCCTGTGGGGACGGTCGGGCCAACCGGTGCGCGCCGGCCTCTGCATGGGCACGCTCGCGCAGTACCAGCGCCTGCTGTCGAAGCGCTTCAGCGACGCCGAGGCCGTCGTCCAGTGGCTCGACGCCGGGGCGATCCTGGCGACCGACCGGCCGGAGTTCCACCGCATGTGGCGCGAGCGCACGGCGCGCCACGAAGAGGAGGTCCCGTTCTGATGTTCGACCTGTACGCAGGCGCCGCGCTGTCATTCGACGCGCTCGCGCTCGAGCGCTGCTTCCTGGCCGCCGACATCCTGGCCTACGACTTCGCCAGCCCCAGGTCCGAGTACGCGATGCTCGGCCTGGCGACCGAGGACGACCCGTTCCACGTGATCGCCACGCCGCTGCTGCGCGGCCAGCGCGTGACCGTCTCGACGGTCGAGCAGTCCGGGCACGACGTGCTGCGGATGCGGCGCGAGATCGAGACCCTCTCCGCGCGCATGGGGCGGCGCCTGGTGCCGATCACGTTCGTGCACCGGCATCCCGGGCCGTGCACCGCCTCGGTGGTCGATCGCGAGTTCCTGACCGGCGTGTTCATCGACCAGGTGTCCACCGCGATCAGCTGGACCGAGGCCGTGCCGATCGGCCCCGGACACCCGCGCTGCGGCTGCGCGGGCATGGTCCAGCTCTGGCGCGACGCCGCCTTTACCGGCGGCGTGATCCGCAACCTGCACCAGGAGTACGCGGTCTGCTTTTCGCTGATCGTGAACCGCGAGCGCGACTACGAGATCTACGCGGCGCGCGTCGACACCTGTCCAATGTGCGGCCGCCGCCAGGTCCGCGAGATCCCCGCGCAACTCGAGAGCGCCGGCCGCGTCATCCTGTCCACGTCGCAGCGCGACGCGCTGCGGCGCCGGCTGGCGTTGGAGATCGCCGAGAAGGTCGTGTTCGACCCCACCCCCGCACCTGCCCTCGCGGAGACACTGTGACGGCCCGCCCCGAAGACCGCCTGGCGCAGGCCGGCGCCGACGCGCTGCGCATCGCCGAGACCGGCGTGCTGGTCGTGCTCGACGACTCGCCTCGCGGCCTTCCGTGGGACCACCCGGCGTGGGCGCTCTGCCGCGGCCTGCAAGCGCTGGGCTTCGGCCAGGTCCAGCTCGCCGCGTCGGGCCCGTCCGTCGGCGACCTGTCGACGCTGATGCCCGCAGCCGAGTTCGAGTCGATGCCCACGCTGTACCTGGGCGACCTGGGACGCGCCGACGACGGGACCTTCGGCGTCGTCCTGCACCTGGGAAGCTCTCCCCAGGTGCGCCGCCGCTGCGCCCACTTCGCGAACGACACGAGCGCGTTCGCCTCGCTCGACTGGACCTCGACCGGCGTGTCCATGCTGGCGCTGGCCGTCGACGAAGCCGCGGCCGTCCGGACCGCGGCCGAGCCCATCGCGCCGGTCGCGCGGATCGCCGCGGGGCTGCTGCTCCAAGAGGCGCTGATCGGCGCGGGACGGCTCGTGGACGCTGCGCCCGCCGCGGCCGAGGTCCGCTTCGACGTGGCGGGCGAAGACCGGACGCCGGCGCCGGGCACGGACGCGAGCGACTGGAAGGACGCGTTCGTCGAGGACGCGATCATCGACGTGATCGGCGCCGGCGGCGTGGGCACGCACCTGCTGGAGTCGCTGGCTCCGCTGCTCGGCGACCGCTGCGAGCTGCGCATCTTCGACTTCGACCGGGTGGGCCCCGAGAACCTGGCGATCCAGCCCTCCTTCTCGGCCGACGACATCGGCCGGCCGAAGGCGGTCGTGATGGCGGAGAAGCTGGCGGTCCTGACCGACGCCGGCGTCGACCTACGGCCGATGCCGGTCCGCTACGAGGACCGGCTGGTACGGCTCGGCCGGCCGTCGCTGCGCATCGCCTGTCCCGACACCTTTGCCGCGCGCCGCTACCTGAACGACTGCTCGCTAGCCGACGGCGTGCCGCTCGCCGAGGCGGGCAGCTCCCCGCTCGCGGCGCAGCACCGCGTCTACTTGCCCGGCGAGACGGCGTGCCTGGCACACCGCATTCCGCGGCTCGCCGAGCTGGCCGACGAAGAGAGCGACCGCGCCACCTGCTCGCTGGCGCAGGCCCTGACGCTGCCGGGCACCAACATGATCTGCGGCGGCATCCTGGCCGCCGAGGCGTTACGCGCCCTCGACCCCGACCGCTTCGGCCCGCCGTCGCGCGGCACCATCGCGTACGACGCCCGCTTCCCCGAGCGCTTCGGCGTGACCGACGCGCGCCCCGCCTGCTCGCACGACTGAGCACTTCTTCGCGCCCCGACGCCCGAGGCGTGCCGAGGGACGCGCCTCTCGGCGTCTCTGCTGGGGTAGAGTGCGGGCACCACGGCAGCTCGCCGCCCCACGCAAATCCCTGCGAGGAGGCCCCCTTGGCACGACGGACACTCAGAACGCCGCTCTGCGACATGCTGGGGATCGAGTACCCGATCCTGAGCGCGGGAATGGGACCGAGCCTGATCGGCGAGGAAACCGGTGCGCCGGTCGGGCTGGTGGTGGCCGTCTCCGAGGCCGGAGGCCTGGGAGTGCTCGGCGGAGCCGGCTACTCCGTCGAGGAGCTGCGCGAGAAGATCCAGGAGATCCGCAAGCTCACCGACAAGCCGTTCGGCGTGGACCTGCTGCTCCCCGCACAGCAGGTCCGGCAGGGCGACGCGCCCGTTCGCGACGCCGGCAACATCCCGCTCGCCGACGCGCTCGCGGCGCTGCCGCGCGCGCACTTCGAGTGGATGATGAAGGTGAAGGAGGACTTCGGCCTGCCGGACATCCAGGTGGCGATCAGCGCCGGATCGACCGTGTCGCGGCCGCACGCCGCGGTCGAAGCGTGCATCGAGCAGCAGGTGCCGCTCTTCTGCGCCGGCCTCGGCGACCCCGGCTTCATGGTCGAGTCCGCGCACGCCGCGGGCATGAAGGTGCTGGGCATCGCGGGCAACTCCAAGAACGCCGGCCGCATCGCGCGGTCGGGCTCGGACCTGGTCGTCGCGCAGGGGCACGAGGGCGGAGGCCACACCGGCCGCGTCGGCTCGATGGCGCTCTGGCCGCAGGCCATCGACGCCTGCGCGCCGACACCGGTGCTCGCCGCGGGGGGGATCGGCGACGGCCGCGGCGTGGCTGCGGCGCTCGCCATGGGCTGCATCGGAGTCTGGGTCGGCACGCGCTTCCTGGCGTCCGACGAGGGCGGAGCGCTCGACGTGCAGAAGCAGCACATGGTGGACGCCACCGACGAGGACACGCGCCGCACCTACATCTACACGGGAAAGACCTCGCGCACGACCTACAACCGCTTCCACGACCTGTGGGAGGAGTCGGGCCTCGAGGCGCTGCCCTTCCCGCTGCAGGCCCTGCTGGCGTCGGCGATGGTCGACATGTTCAACCAGGCGGGCAAGACCGAGTACGTGGCGCCGTTCGCCGGCCAGGTCTCCGGCCTGATCCACGACATCAAGCCCGCCGGCCAGATCGTCGCCGACCTGGTCGAACAAGCCGCCGACATCCTGACCCGCAAGCTTCCCGAGACCGTGAAGGTCGCCTGACCACGACGTCCAGTGGGGCTGCCAGACAAAACGATCGCCACGGCGGCCCTGTTGCTGGCGCTGTGCGCGTGTTCGGGAAGACCGCAGGATCCGCACATCCTGTTGATCAGCCTGGATACGACGCGCGCGGACCGCCTGGGCTGCTACGGATACGGTGAGCAGACGAGCCCGAGCCTCGACGCGCTCGCCGCCGTGTCGGTGGTCTACACGCGCGCTGTGTCCACCACGAGCTGGACGCTCCCGGGTCACGCGACGCTGCTCACCGGCAAGCTCACGAGCAGTCACGGCGCGCGCCTCGACGTGGACGGGCCCATCTCGCTGGCCGACGCGATCGAGGGACCGTTCGAGCGCTACCGCGCGCGCGGACTCAGCCCCCACGAGCGCCCGCTGCCACTGCTGCTCGGCGAGCACGGCTACGCGACGGCGGGCATCGTGGCCGGCCCGTGGCTCAAGCGCGTGACGGGACTCGACCTGGGCTTCGACCACTACGACGACGGCGGGATCGACCCGACCCACGGGCGTCTCGCGCCGAGCGTGACCGGAGCCGCGCTCGACTGGCTGCGCTCGCGCCCCCGGGACCGGCCCTTCTTCCTGTTCCTGAACTACTTCGACCCGCACGGCCCGTACGATCCGCCGGCACGTTTTCGGGGCGCGCCGCCACGGCTGACGAGCGACATGCCGCGCGAGCAGCGCATCCGTACGCGCGCGCGCTGGCTGTACGACGGGGAGATCCGCTTCATGGACTTCTGGGTCGGGAAGCTGCTCGACGGGCTGCGGGACCTCGACCTGTTCGACGACACCTGGATCATCGTGACCGCGGACCACGGCGAGGCGCTGTGGGAGGACGGCATCCAGGGCCACGGCACGGCACTGGAGCGCGCGGTGCTCGCCATCCCCTTCATCGTCAAGTACCCCGGCACGGGGCACGCGCCGGAGCGGAGCGACGAGCGCGTACAGCTGACCGACGTGCTCCCCACCCTGTTGGACGCGCTCGGCCTGCCCATCCCCGACGACATCCAAGGCAACGCGCTCGGCCGGCTCGGCCACCCCGTCGTCGCCGAGGTCTACCCGCTGCCGTTCATGACGAACGCCGACGGCGACGTGCAGGCGCTGATCGCGGACGGCCACAAGCTGGTCCGCAAGGACCGGGGACGGCTCGCCGTATACGACCTGGCGCGCGACCCGCACGAGCGGATCGACCTGGCGGCGCGCGATCCCGAGCGCGCGGCGGCCATGGCGGCGTCTCTCGACGAGTACCTGGCGAGCCTGCCCGCTCCGCTGGCCCAGGGCGCACCGCGCGCCATGGACTCCGAGACGCAGAAGGCGCTCAAGAGCCTGGGGTACGTGGAGTGATAGCGCGCTGGACGCCCGCGCTGTTGGTTGCGGCGCTGCTCTGGGCCGGCTGCACACCGTCGCCGGCGCCGCCCGAGCGCATCGTGCTGGTCATGATCGACACGCTGCGGCGCGACTACGTGTCGGCCTACGGCGCGAAACGTCCCACGCCGCAGATCGACTCGCTGGCCGAGAGCGGCCAGCGCTTCGACAACGCCCTGTCCTCGTTCCACATGACGACCATGTCGATGGGCGCGCTCTTCACCGGGCGGACTCCGAGCATCGAGAGCGGCCGCCGCCGGTCGCCGATCCACTGGAACGGCCGCACCTGGTGCGGCCTGGCGAGGTTCGGGCGTCCGCCCGACCGGAGCTGCATTCCCGCGCACCTGCCGACGCTCGGCACTCACATGAAGCGGACCGGCTACGCGACGCTCGGCGTGCAGTCGAACGCGCTGCTGTTTGCGGGAGCCGGATTCGAGCGCGGCTTCGACGACTGGCAGGACGTGCGCGGAGCTCACGACGCCTCCGCCGTCAATGCGGCGGTGGCGCGCGCGCTGGCCCGCCGCGAGAGCGACCGTTTCTTCCTGTACGTCCACTACATGGACGCGCACGACTACCGCATGCAGGACGAGTCGTACGCGCGCGGCGTCGCGCGCGCCGACGCGGGCGTCGGAGGGCTGCTCGACCTGCTGCGCGCCGGGAACCTGCTCGAAGGCGCGGTCGTCGTGCTGACGTCTGACCACGGCGAGCGCCGCGGCGAGAAGCATCCCGTCGCCGGACTGCGCGGTCACGAGGGGAACCCGTCGTTCGACTACCTGGTGCAGATCCCGCTGATCGTCTCGCCGACGCGGTTCGAGAACTCGCGTCCGGTGGTGCGCAGCGAAGACCTGTACGGGATGCTGCTCGAGTTGGCCGGCACCGAGCGGAACGCGGACGAGCCGCAGACCGTGCTGGACCCGAACGAGCTGTTCCTGACCGAGATGGCCTGGCAGACCTACCGGCGCGGGGACTGGAAGACCCTGCAGCGGCGCACCAGCAAGCGGAGCTACCTCTTCAACCTGAAGCAGGACCCCGGCGAGACGCGCGACGTCGCGGGCCGGCACGCGGTCATCGCGCGTACGCATCGCAAGCGCATGGCGGCGCTCAGCCGCCTGTTGGCGCGCAAGAGGCTCTGGGTGCCGCGGGACGCGCCCGAGAGCACGACCGAGCCCGGACTGAGCGACGAGGACCGCGAGCGCCTGCGGGCGGTCGGCTACCTGGAGTAGGCCCGTGTCACTCCCCGTCCCCGTCCCGGAAGTGGGGCTGGTAGAATGTCCTTGGAGGAGTCCCGGATGCTGCTGGTCGACGATCGCGAACGAGTCAGGCTGCTGACCCTCGACCGCCCCGCGGCGCTGAACGCCTTTGACGACGACCTCTACGACGCCGCCTGCGCGGCGCTCGTCGCGGCGGCCGACGACCCGGACGTCGCCGTGGTGGTGATCACCGGCGCGGGCCGGGCCTTCAGCGCGGGGCAGGACCTGGGAGAGCTCGGCAACCCGCGCCGCCACGACGACGGCAAGCGCCACGGCTTCGCCCCGTTCATCGAGGCGGTCGAGGCGTTTCCCAAGCCGCTGATCGCGGCGGTGAACGGGATCGGCGTCGGGATCGGACTCACCCTGCTGCCGCACTGCGACCTGGTGTTGATGGCGGAGGACGCGCGCCTGCGCGCGCCGTTCGCGAGCCTCGGCGTGACGGTCGAGGCGGGGAACTCCTACCTGCTGCCCGCGACCGTCGGCCCGCAAGCCGCCGCCCACCTGCTCTACACGGCCGCCTGGCTCGACGCCGGGCAGTGCGTGGACATCGGCCTGGCCTGGAAGTCCTGCCCACCCGAGCGCCTGCTCGACCAGACGATGGAGGTCGCGAGCGAGATCGCGGCCATGCCGATCCCGTCGCTGATCGCGACCAAGCGCCTGCTGGTCGCGTCGCGCATCGACGCGATCCAGGCGGCGCGCGAGAGAGAGAACTCGGCCTTCGCCAAGCTCGTGGGCGGACCCGCCAACCGCGAGGCGATCGCGGCCTTCCGCGAGAAGCGCAAGCCCGACTTCACACAGCTCGACGAACGGTAGGAGCGACCCGCATGGCGTCACTGAACCTGGGACTGGGGCTCGGCTACTGGGGCGCCCGCCCACCGGCGAACATCATCGAGGCCGCGCAGGAGGCGGAGCGCCTAGGATTCGACTCGATCTGGTCGGCCGAAGCGTACGGCTCCGACGCGTTGACACCGCTGGCCTACATCGCCTCGCACACCGAGCGTATCAAGCTGGGTACGTCGGTCGTGCAGCTGTCGGCGCGCACGCCCACCGCCACCGCGATGGCCGCGCTGACGCTCGACCACCTGTCGAACGGCCGCTTCATGCTGGGACTCGGCGTGTCCGGCCCGCAGGTGGTCGAGGGCTGGTACGGGCAGCCGTTCTCGAAGCCGCTGTCGCGCACGCGCGAGTACATCGACATCATCCGCCAGGTGCTCCGCCGCGAGGCGCCGGTGACCAGCGACGGCCCGCACTATCCCCTGCCCTACGTCGGTGAGGGCTCGTGGGGACTCGGCAAGCCCCTCAAGTCGATCACGCACCCGCTGCGCGCCGACGTACCCATCTTCCTGGGCGCCGAGGGCCCCAAGAACGTGGCGCTCGCGGCCGAGATCGCGGACGGTTGGCTGCCGCTCTACTACTCGCCGTACCGGCAGGAGGTGTACGCGGACTCGCTGGCGCACGCCGGCCCGGACTTCCAGATCGCACAGATGGTGCTGGTCAACATCCAGGACGACGTCGAGGCCGCGCTCGTACCCGTCAAGCATTTCCTGGGCCTCTACATCGGTGGCATGGGCGCCAAGGAGCACAACTTCCACACGCGGCTGATGGAGCGCATGGGCTTCGAGGCGGAGGCGCAGAAGATCCAGGAGCTGTACCTGGAGGGCCGCAAGGCCGAGGCCGCCGCCGTCGTGCCCGACGCGTTCGCCGACGAGATCTCGCTCTGCGGACCCGTCGAGCGCATCCGCGACCGGCTGGACGCGTGGCGCGAGACGCCGGTCACGACGCTGCTGCTCGCGAACCAGGGAACCGACACGCTGCGCACGATGGCGGAGCTGGTGCTGTCCTAGCTAGTCGCCGCCGGCCGCCGCCAGCGACGCGGACGCGGGCTCGACGCGCGCCTGGCGCCGCTCGTGCAGCACCTGCTGGATCTCGGCGTGGCGCACGCGGTCCAGGTGGTAGAGCACGTAGATCCCGATCGGGATCAGGTAGAGGGCGCTCAGGATCGGCCCCATGAACACGCCCATGCGGAAGACCACGTCGGCCGACACGCCCGTGGCGTCGACGTTGCTGGGGAACTGGATCGCGCTCAGCACGAACCCGCCGGTCATCGCGCCGACGCCCGACACGGCCTTGCCCGAGAACGCGAGCGCCGAGTAGAACATCCCCTCCTGTCGTTCGCCGGTCACGACCTCCTGCTCGTCTACGACATCGGCGATCATCGAGCGCGCGACGATGTGCGTGATGGCGCCGGCCGCCGTGCCGAGCGCGTAGGTGGTGACGATGATCGGCAGCAGCAGCGGGTCGCCGTTGTCGGGCAGCCACCCCATGAGCCGTGCGCTGATCACGGTGATGGAGTCCACCATGGCGAAGATCGACAGGCCGATCAGGAGCTTCTTCTTCTCGAACCGCGCGGCGATGGTCTGGATGCCGATGAACACCAGCATGTTCACCGTGAAGCCGGCCGCGATGAAGTAGATGATCTGCGCGGGCAGCAGGCCCCAGAAGTAGGTCTGCATGTGCAGCGCCAGCGTCCCGCCGATGCCACCGATGGCGCCGCCGAGCAGGATGCCGAAGAAGAGCACGCGGAAGTTCTTGTTCTGGAGCGCCTGCTTCCCCTCGCGGTGGAGCCGGCGGAAGCTGAAACCTTCCTTCGGCGCGGCGATCTCGGGGAGCGCGCGCGCCGCCCGCTGCGTGAACGCGGTCGAGAGCGTGATGCCGATGAAGATGTAGAGCACGCCCAGCATCGCCAGGTCCGGGTAGGCCGCGGGATTGAGCAGCCCGTTCTCGAACGCCTCGCTCTTCTTGAACACCACGATGTAGGCGAACGCGCCGAAGCTGCCGCCGCCGAGCCAGCCGAAGAGCTGAGCGAAGCCCCAGATGCGGCTGCGCTCGCTGTAGTCCGGCGAAAGCTCCGCGCCGAGCGCGTTGTGCGGGATCTGGAAGAACGTCATGAACGAGCGCGCGAGCACCGCAAAGACCGTGAGCCAGGCGAAGAGCGCGTACTGCCCGAGCCCCTCGGGCGGGATCCACAGGTAGTAGAAGGTGATGCACATGGGCACGAGCGAGATCCACATCAGCGGGTGGCGCCGGCCGAGACTCGAGCGCCAGTTGTCCGAGACCGAGCCGACGATCGGGTCGTTGACGGCGTCGAACACGATCGCGATGCCGAGCGCGAAGCCCGTGAGCCAGCCCTCGAGCCCGAGCACCTGCGTGTAGTAGAACAGCAGGAACGCGTGCATCGCGTAGCCCTTGGTGGCCGTCGCGAATTCGCCGACGCCGAAGAAGATCTTCGTGCGGAGGTCGACGCGGTGCCGGAGTTCCGTGGGAGCCGGAGTCATGCGTGCGGCATTCTACCCTGACGGCCCAGGCCAGGGGGCGGAGCGGGGGTTCCCGCGGGTGCCCGATCTGTGGCCCAATGGACGCCTGACCGGCCAAGCGGAGGAATCCAGATGACCGAACAAGCCGCTCTCGACGCGTGGGTCCCCAAGTTCGAGGCATGGAAGGAAGAGGCCGTGCCCCAGATCATGTCGGGCAAGGCCAAGGAAGCCTTCTCGCGCTACCCGTGGTTCTCCGAGCCCGGAGATCCCTTCAAGAAGCTGCGGAAGCCGGCGCGCCAGGCGCGCTTCGGGCTGGTGACGACCGGCGGCTACTCGATCGAGGGCGAGCAGGAGCCCTTCGTACCCATGCCGAGCTTCGACGACAAGACGCCGGAGCTTCGCACCATTCCGTTCGACGTCGACCGGTCGAAGCTGCGAATCGACCACCCCGGCTACGACCATCGCTTTGCCGAGCAGGACATCAACGTGAACCTGCCGCTCGACCGGCTGACCGAGCTGGTGCAGTCGGGCGAGATCGGCACGATGTCGACCGACACGCAGGTCCTCATGGGCCTGGTGCCGAACGTCGTCCCGCTGATCCGCGAGACGATCCCGACCATCGTGCAGCGCTTCGTGTCGGACGGGGTCGAGGCGGCGCTGCTCGTCCCATCCTGACCCGTGTGCCACCAGACCGTGAGTCTGGTCGCACGCGGACTGGAAGAGGCGCGCATCGCCACCTGCCTGGTGTCGGTCCTGCCCCCGCTCAGCAGCGCGGCGCGGCCACCGCGCCAGGTGATCCGCCGCCTGAACATCGGCGCAACCCTGGGCCGCCCGAACGACGTGGAGACCCAGCTCGACACGCTGCGCCGGATGATCGCGCTGATCGAAGAGGCGGACGGACCGGGCGCCGTCGATCGCGACCCGAAGCCGGAATCGCCGGAGTAGATGGCCGCGCCCATCCCCTTGACCAAGGCGGCCGACTCGGGCGTCTCCGAGATCGGGGGGAAGGCGGCGTCGCTGGTGCGGCTGGCGCAGGCGGGGTTCCGCGTGCCCGACGGCGTGGTGCTTCCGGTCGCGTGGTTCGAGCCGTGGTGGCGGGAGCTTCGCGGCACCGGAGCCTGGGCGGCGTTCGAGCGTGCGGACGGCGGCCCCTGGCGCGAGCACGGCGCGGCGCTGCAGGCCGCGGCATCTGCGCTGTCGTGCACGGACGAGATGCGATCGGGCCTCGAGCAGGTGCGCGAGCGGGTCGCGTCGTGGGGAGACGGGGCGACCTGCGCGGTGCGCTCGTCGTCGCCCGAAGAGGACCTGGCCGCGGCGTCGTTCGCGGGCGGGTACGTCACGGTGCTGGGTGTGCGCGCCGACGACCTGGACGCCGCCGTGCGCGACTGCTTCGTCTCGGCGCTCGACGAGCGCGTCTTCGTCTACAAGGAGCAGCAGGGGTTCGACGTGCGCCAGCCGCGGATCGCCGTGCTGGTGCAGCGGCAGATCGAGAGCGAGGTCGCGGGCGTCGCGTTCTCGCTGAACCCGCTGACCAACGACTTCGACGAGGCGGTGATCGACGCGAGCTTCGGACTCGGAGAGACGGTCGTGTCGGGCGAGGTGACGCCGGACCACTTCATCGTCGACCGGCCGGCGCGGAAGATCCTGGAGCGGCGGATCGGCTCGAAGGGCGTGTCGCGGACCGTTGGCGACGGAGGCGGCGTCGAGGTCGAAGAGAAGGACCGCAGCGAAGAGGCGTCGCTGACCGACGAGCAGGTGCTCGAGCTGACCGACGTGGTCGGCCAGGTCGAGAAGCTCTACGACCTGCCGATTGACGTCGAGTGGGCCTGGGCGGGGGGCGATCTCCACCTGCTGCAGGCTCGGCCCATCACGACGTACGTTCCGCTTCCTCCATCCATGTTGACGGAGCCCGGCGAGAGGCGCCGCGTCTACGTCGACCGCGGACTCACCGACGGGTTCACCACGAACACGCCGCTCGCGCGGCTGACGCTCGACACGGCCGAGCGGATGCTGGCCAGCATGTGCGCGATGTTCGGGATCCCGTGGGAGGAGACCGAGCCCGGCGAGACCGCCCTGATGCAGGTCGCCGGCAATCGTCTGTACGTGGACTACTCGCAGATCTTCTGGTGGGTGAGCCCGCAGAAGATGGCGCCGGCTCTCGAGATCATGGACCAGCTGCTCTCGCGCACGCTCGCCAACGTGGATCGTGAGCGGTACAAGCCCCTTCGCAGACCGAAGGCGCTCTCGGCGGGCAGGATCCTGCGCGGACTCTGGAGCGCGATCTGGCACAGCGGCCGGGTGCTGTGGCGCGCCGTGCTGGCCTACCTGTCGCCACCACGGTTCCTGCGTCACTTCGCGCGGGAGAGGGAGGTCTACGAGCACAAGATCCGGGCCACGCCGGTGGATGCGCCGATCCCGGAACTGCTCGCGCTGGGCGACGACTTCGCGACCATCCTGATGGAAGCGGACATGCCGGCGATCTACCCCTACGCGGCGGCGGGCTGGATGATCGAGGCGATGCGCAAGCGCAGCGATCCGGAGACGTCGGAACTGCTCGACAAGATGAACCGCGGCTACGAGGGCGAGTTGGTCGTGGACATGGGCATCGAGATGTTCGCCATGACACGCAAGCTCGACGCCGCGCTCTTCGACGACCTGGACGCATTGGCCGCGCGCATCGAGGCGCACGACCTGCCGGAGCCGTTCCTCGAGGCGTGGGACTCGTTCCTGTTTCGCTACGGCTGCCGCGGACCCATGGAGATGGACCTGCGCAGTCCGCGCTACGGCGACACGCCGATGCTGCTGTTGCGGCAGCTGTCGTTCATGGCGAAGGCCGAGCCCGAGGCCGACCCGGGGATCGCTCACCGGAAGGGCGTCGAGGACCGCAAGCACGCCTACGCCGATCTGATGCGACGCTCCCGCTGGTTCCGCCGCGCGCTCCTGCGCCGTGCCAATCGCTGGATCGAGCACTACGCGGGAGAGCGCGACACGGCGAAGCACCACTGGGTCATGCAGGCGGGCGTGACGCGCCGCAACGCGCTCTGGCTGGGAGAACGGTACGTCGAGGCCGGCCGCCTCGACGAAGCCGACGACGTCTTCCACCTGAGCTGGCAGGAACTCGAGCAGGCAGAGCGCGATCCCGACTTCGACCTGCGGGCGGCGGCGCGCGAGCCCGCCCGCTACTTCCACCTGTTGGAGGCGCAGGTCCGCGAGTTCCCGCACATGATCGACTCGCGCGGGCGCATCCTGCGCCCGGCGCCCGAGCCCGACGACGGCGCGGCGCACGGCCTGGGCATCTCGCCCGGCGTGGCGAGCGGACCGGTCAAGGTCCTGCACGATCCCTACGAGAAGGAGATCGAGCCCGGCGACGTGCTGGTCGCCTACACCACCGACCCGGGCTGGACTCCGCTGTTCGTCAACGCCGCGGCGATCGTCCTGCAGGTAGGCGGCGTGATGCAGCACGGGGGAGTCGTCGCGCGCGAGTACGGCAAGCCCTGCGTCGCGGGCATCGAGCGCGCGCTGACGCGTTTCGAGGACGGGCAGATCGTAGAGGTGGACGGTTCGGCGGGGACGGTCCGGGACGCCGACGCCTGAGAGCGCAGCTCGCGCGCTGCAGCTGCGCGTGATCGCTGCACCGCCTCGCCCGGTTCGCCGGGCGAAGATCGCGTAGCGCAGCTGGCAGCGGGCACACATCTTGCCCCTTCGGGCACGCATGGCTACACAGCTCGAACCGAATCGGCGTTCCCTTCTTCGCTGGCTCCTGGCCAGTCCCCTCCTGCTCGTCCCACGTCCCGTGGAGGCGTTCGAGCACCTGCTCGCCGCGGCTGGCGAGAGCGTGCTGCGCCCCGACGAGGTGCGCGAGATCATCGCGGCGGCGCGCGATGCGATCAACGTCTTCGACTTCGAGCCCGTGGCGGAGCGAAACCTGTCGCCTGCGCACTACACGTACCTGTCGATGGGCGTCCAGCACGAGGTTACGCTGCGCGCCAACCGCTCGGCCTTCGACCTGTTCAAGCTGCGGCCGCGGCGCCTGGTCGACGTCCGCGAGGTCGACACGTCGATGGAGCTGCTGGGGACCAAGCTGTCTTCGCCCATCGTCCTGGCGCCCGTGGGCTCGCAGAAGGCGTTCCATCCGGAGGGAGAGCTGGCAGTCGCGAGGGCGGCGCGGAGCCGGGACCACCTGCAGATCCTGTCGACCAGCAGCTCGACCGAGCTCGAGGAGGTGGTCGACGCGCGCGGCGCCCCGATCTGGTTCCAGCTCTACACGCCGGGCATCTGGCCCGCCACGCGCATGCAGCTCCGCGAGGCCGAGGAGGCGGGATGTCCGGCGGTGGCCCTGACGGTCGACAACATGTCGACGATCTGGGGCCAGAACCGCGACCGCATCCGCCGCTACCGCAGGGACGACAACGCGGAGTGTCAGTCTTGCCACCAGTCCTTTACCGACGACCTGCTCGACGGGACGATCAGCGCGGCGCGCGCGGTCGGCTTCGACCTGGGAAAGCGGTTCGACAACATGATGATCCTGGACTGGGACTACCTGGACCGGATCCGCGACGCCACGTCGATGAAGCTGCTCGTCAAGGGCATCGTGACGCGCGAAGACGCCAGCCTGTGCATCGAGCACGGCGTCGACGGGATCGTGGTCTCGAACCACGGTGGCCGCGCCGTGGACAGCGGACTTTCCACCATCGAGGCGTTGCCGCCGATCGTCGAAGAAGTCGGCGGACGCATCCCGATCCTGGTCGACAGCGGCTTTCGCCGCGGGACCGACGTGTTCAAGGCGCTGGCGCTCGGCGCGGACGCCGTGTGCGTTGGCCGCCCCTACCTTTGGGGGCTGGCCGCGTTCGGCCAGGAGGGCGTCGAGGCGGTGCTCGGCATCCTACGCAGCGAGTTCGAGACGACCATGAAGGGAATGGGCACGGTCGACCTGGCGTCGATCGGCGCCGAGCACGTCCTGTCGGCAGGCCCCGCCTGCCAGGTCGCGGGCTAGGCGGAGCCGGTCAGCCGCCCGAGGAGTCCCAGAAGATCGTCACGTCCTCGAGCCCGTCCGGGGTGCGGACCTGCACCAGGGTCTGCGCGAGTGCTGGATCCGCGTTGGCGCGGCCGAGCGTCGCACCGTCGACCGCGGTCGCGTAGATCGCGATGCGGTCGCCTTGGTTGCGCGCCGACAGCTTGACCAGCCCCACGCCCTTCACGTCGACGCTGCCGAGGAACGCGCGGCCCACGATGTCGCCGGGCTTCATGTCGACGTGCAGCTCGCCGTTCGTCGGCACGCCGGGGCCGCACGCCAGCAGCGCGAGGACGAGCAAGGAGAGAGGTAGGGAAACTCGGGCCATCGGCGGCCCCGATCGTACCAGCTCTGCGCGGCACGCCGCTTGCATTTTGAAGCGCATCCATCGAGGATGCCCCGCCATGCCCAGAAAGCCCCCACCGACGAACCCGGCCCCCAGGACGTCCCGCGCCTCCCGCCACGTCCACGACGACCCACCCGCCCAGACGGGCAAGCTGCGCGAGATCGCGGACTGTCCCAAGTGCCGTGCGAGCTACCGGAACGGCCGCTGGACCTGGGAGAGGGCGCCCGTCGGCTCCTACGAGCACGTCTGCCCGGCATGCGAGCGAATCGAAGGCGACTATCCCGCAGGTATCCTGACCGTAGAGGGCGCATTCGCAGCATCGCACCGCGACGACGTGATCGGTCTCGTCCACAACGTGGAGGAGCGGGAGCGCACCGAGCATCCCCTGAAGCGCGTGATGTCCATCGAGGAAGAGGGAGCAGCCCTGGTCGTCAAGACCACGGACGCGAAGCTCGCCCAGGCGCTCGGCAAGGCGCTCGCGAAGGCCTACGCGGGCAAGCTCGAGCACCCGGCGACGTCGAGCGACAAGGAGAACCTCGTCCGCGTCCACTGGACTCGCGACTGACACCACGTCGCGACAGCGACACGCGACAGGTTGACGCAGCGTGTGGCGTCGTGTCCTAGTCGTGGGGCCCGGTCCGTGCGCCGGGCGGTGGAGGCCGCGCGCGTGAAGCTCACCTTCCTGGGAGCCACCGGAACCGTCACCGGCTCCAAGTACCTGCTCGAGGCCGACGGCCACCGCGTGCTGATCGACTGCGGGCTCTACCAGGGCGTGAAGCAGCTGCGCCTGCGCAACTGGGAGGCCCTGCCCGTCGACCCCGGCTCGATCGACGCCGTTCTGCTCACGCACGCGCACATCGACCACAGCGGGTTCCTGCCCGCCCTGGCCCGCGACGGGTTCGAGGGCCGCGTCTTCTGCACGCCGCCGACGCGCGAGCTGTGCGGGATCCTGCTGCCGGACTCGGCCCGGATCCACGAGGAGGACGCGGCGTACGCGAACCGCCGCGGCTACTCGAAGCACCACCCTGCCCTGCCGCTCTACACCGAGGCCGACGCGGAGCGCGCGCTCGGACAGTTTGCCGCGCTGGACTTCGACCGGTGGAGCGAGACCGGTCCACTGCGTTTCCGGTTCCGCCCAGCGGGCCACATCCTGGGCGCGGCCTCGGTCGAGGTCGAGCACGCGGGCCGGAGCATCCTGTTCTCGGGCGACCTGGGGCGCTCCGAGGACCTGCTCATGCGCCCGCCGGCGCCGCCCGGCGCGCCGGACTGGGTCGTCATCGAGTCCACCTACGGCGACCGGCGGCACGACAAGGCCGATCCCTTCGAGTCCCTGGCAAAGGTGCTGACCGACACCGTCGACCGGGGCGGCGTGCTGCTGATCCCGTCGTTCGCGGTCGGCCGGGCGCAGACGTTGCTGTTCTGCTTCCACGAGATCCTCCAGCGCGAGCTGGTGCCACAGGTCCCCATCTTCATGAACAGCCCGATGGCCACCGACGTGACACAGCTCTTCCGCCGCTCGTCGGAGTACCACCGTCTGCCCGACGAGCTCTGCGGCAACGTGTGCGACGTTGCCCACTACGTGAGGGGAATCGAGGAGTCGAAACGCCTGGTCGCCCGCCGCGAGCCGTGCGCGATCATCTCGGCGAGCGGCATGGCGTCCGGCGGACGCGTCCTGCACCACCTGCGGGCGCTGGCACCGGACGCGCGCAACACGATCCTGTTCTGCGGCTTCCAGGCGCCGGGCACGCGCGGCGACGCGCTGGTCCACGGTGCGACCGAGGTCAAGATCCACGGCGCGTACATACCAGTGGAAGCGCGGGTGCTCCAGCTCGACATCTTCTCCGCACACGCCGACCAGGCCGACCTGCTGGCGTGGCTCGGCGCCTGCGAGTCACCGCCTCGCGGGGTCTTCGTGACGCACGGCGAGCCCGCCGCCGCCGACACGCTCCGCCGCCGGATCCAGGACACATCCGGGTACCCGGCACGCGTCCCGGCGTACCTGGAGACGGTCGAGCTGGACTGAGCCGACGCTCCCGCGTGGTAGCCTCCGCTCGAACCCAGGAGGAGACCCCCCGTGCCCATCGACGTCATCGTCCCCGAGTCCGACCGCAAGACCTACGAGAACTTCCACTTCGCCCCGGCCGTCCGCCACGGCGACCTGATCTTCTGCTCCGGCGTCGTCGGCCGCGGCGACTCGGCCGAGGACGAGTTCCGCAACGCGTGGGAGTCCCTCGGCGCGACGCTCAAGGAAGCCGGCGTCGGCTTCGAGGACATCATCGACTCGACCCTCTACATCGTGGACCTGCAGAAGCACGTGCCCGCGATGGCGAAGGTGAAGGACGAGTTCGTTCGGGAGCCCTATCCGGCGTCGACCTGGATCGGCGTGAGCGAACTGGTCATTCCCGGCGCGCGAGCCGAGATCAAGGTGGTGGCGCGGAAGGCGTAGCCCGGATCTCGCGCCGCAGTGGCCGGGGAACGCGTCTTGAATCAGCCAGGCGAGGGTCTCCTCGTCGCTCGTCGCCAGGGTCCCCCGAGTCGTTGCCCGGAACGTACGTGTACCCGACCAGCGGATCGGGCCGGTACGCCGGTGGGATCGGCGTAGCGTCGGGGTCGAAGATCGTCTCGACCGAGGTCGTGTCGGTCGTGATCGCCTGGCGCGTGGTCGCCCATCGAGTCCGTGTCCCCTTTGCCCGGTCTGCGGGTGCCGCGGGAGTATCGGCTGGCGTAGACGGGGGCTGGTCAGGCACCCGGGCCACGGGCGCCGCGGGTGGCCGAGTCAAAGTCCAGGTTCCCCCCGCGGCGGCCATCTGGTATACCGTTCGTGCGAAGTCAATCGCGGAAGTAACTGGCCTCGCTACTGTGTCCTGATCCCTGACCCTGGACCGTTCTTCGCGGAGCGACGGAAGGCAACCCCATGATGCGAGCCGAGTATCGCAGCGCTGTGCGGCGCTCGAGTCACCGGTTCCGAGCTTGTCTGATCGCGCTGCTCGCGCTCCAGGTCGGCTCGGGCTGCGCCTTGTTCCAGGGAACAGATCCCGTGCCGCCCGGTTTCAATCGGATCTCCCTCCGGAGCCAGGTCGTGACCGACGACGGCGAGCTCGAGGGCGACCTGCACGGTGACTCGGCGGTCAAGGGAGTGACCATCGGATTTGGTGCCGGCGCCATCACCGGTGCCGGCGCCGGATTCGGGTATGGACTGATCGTCTGCGTGCCGACCGCCTTCTTCTACCCCTTCTGCGTGGTGGCTACGACCTTCGTCGGGTTTGTAGTCGGCGCGGGGACAGGTCTGGTAGCCGGCGGCAGTACGGGGCTGCCGTGGAAGACAACGGGCGAGGTCAACACGATTCTCGAGCGGCTCCAGCACGAGCCGGGCCGTGTCACGAGGGAGCTCGAGAAGGCCGTGAAGACGGCCGTACCGCGCAAGAGGCAGGTGGGCAAGGACCGCGCCGAGGCCATCGTGACTGCGCGAGTGGACGAGTTCGATCTCCGCCAGCACTTCAGGCAGCGGCTGTCGCTGCGAATGAAGGCGTCGATGATGCAGGAATGGCAGAGCAACGGCGGCCCGCCGAAGACGAATACATGCGAGTACGTGTACACGTCTTCTACGATGGACGTAGAGGACTGGCTCCTCCATGACGGCAAGCTCTTCACCGACACAGTCAACGAGGGCATCGGCACCTTCGCCCGGTGGATGGCGCGGGACCTCGATGCGTTCTCTACCCGAAGGGCGGAGCTGGAAACGGAGCTCGCGCCAGCGACATGCTTCCAGATCGAGCAGTGAGCCAGCCTTCTTGCATCAGCAAAGGAACGACATGATCGGTCTCAGAGAAGAATCCCAGCCGGAAACAGCTCACGGGGCCCGATGGGATCGGGCGTTCTCGTTGCTTCTCGTTCTGGCCCTCTGCGTGACGAGCGTCGGCTGCTACCGCTTCACCGTGCGACCGGAGAACACCCAGATCGTCGACTGGCGCAGCAAGACGGTTCACTCGTACGCCTGGAACCTGATCGATGCGGATCCGATCGTCGTTGCCCACGACTGCGGAAGCAAAGGGCTCTACGCAGCCCGGGCAAAGACGAACCTGGCCTTCATCTGGGCCGGCTTCCTGACCCTCGGGGGCTGGGTCCCCATGACGCTCGAGTGGCGCTGCGTCGAGTGATCGATCGAGAGCGGCGAGCTACTTGACGGTCAAGGGAGCGAGGCTCGGCGCGCTCGGGCTGCCCTGCACCAGGTAGAAGCTGAGCTCTTTCTTCCCGCCGCCCAGCCGGTCCTCGGGAAGCAGGGAGGCGACGCGCCGGGAAGGTCGAGGTCCGGATGGCATGATGTCGTGATGGCCAGCGACCTCGCAGCGTCTGTCCAACACGCGCACGCCAATCCCACCGCTCGATCCGGGTTCGGGCACGTTGTCGAGTAGCGGCTTCAGCGACGCGCCGAAGCTGTTCCGCCAGCCCGACGTGGCCAAGCTGATCGTCGCCTATCTGATCACCTACACGGGTACGGCGATGGCCCCGATCGCGATGGCGTTCGGGGTCCTCGAGCTCACGGGCTCGACGCGCGATTCCGCGATTGTCATCGCCGCGCCGGCGATCGCTTCGGTCGGGGTTCTGCTGATCAGCGGGGTGCTCGCAGACCGGACGTCCAGGCAGCGGATGATCGTCCTTGCCGAAGGGCTCGCGATGGTCGTCCAGCTGCTGATCGCGCATCAGTTCCTGTCCAACACCGCGACCGTGCCCGTATTGACCGCCCTCATGCTGGCTCTGGGAGTCGCCATGGCTCTCAACGTCCCCGCTTCGGCCGGGCTGGTGATCCAGATCGTGAACCGGGACCAGTTCCAGACCGTCAATGCGCTGCTCGGCACGGCTCGGAACGGGGCGATGTTGGTGGGCGCCGCCCTCGCCGGGATCCTGGTGGCCGCGTTCGGAGCCGGAGTGACCCTGGCGATCGATGCGGCTTCGTTCGGCGTATCTGCGCTGTTGGTGATGTCGCTCCGGCCGAGGCTTCAAGCGCGTCCCGAGCGAGCATCGGTGGTCCAGGACCTGAGGCTTGGATGGAGAGAGTTCAGGTCCCACACCTGGCTCTGGGTCATCGTGCTCCAGTTCTCCCTGTTGGTTGCGGTGATGGAGAGCGTGTTCGGGCTGCTCGGACCGGCGGTGGCGCTCGAGCACCTGAACGGAGCGCGAGACTGGGGCTTCATCGCGGCGAGCTTCGGCGGGGGAACGCTGCTGGGTGGAGTTCTCGCCCTGCGAGTCAGGCCCAGGTACCCCATGCGGTTCGCGACGCTGTGCACGTTTACGTTCTTGGGCGTGCCGCTGGCCTTGTCCGTTCCACTCTCCCTGTCTCTCATCGCCGCCGCCGCCTTCGTCGAAGGCGTCGCGGGCCAACTCTTCGCCGTCCTGTGGTACACGACGCTCCAGCAGCGAATCCCGCCCCACCTGCTGTCCAGGGTCAGCGCTTACGATCACCTCGGCTCGATCGTCCTCGCGCCCCTGGGCGTAGTCGTGGCGGGATTCTCGTTCGAGCTGATCGGCTACCGAGCCACACTGCTGATCGCGTCGCTGACGATCCTTCTGCCGTGCATGGCAGCGTTCTCGGTGAGGGACGTTCGCATGATGACGAGCTCGGAGTAGGCCATGGTGCGATATGATCCGGGCATCCCGCTGCTCACTCGCCGACTCGCTGAGCGCCGAGCGCCGAATGACAAGGAAGAACCCATGGCCATAACGACCGGACTTGAACTGCTTGACCCCACCTCTTACGGCGCCAACGGGCCGCCGCACGAGATCTGGAAGAGGCTTCGCGCCGAGTCGCCCGTCCATTGGTGTGAGGTGCCAGAAATCGAGCCCTTCTGGGCGATCACACGCCACGAAGACATCCGGTTCATCTCTCGCCAGCCCGACATCTTCATCAGCGGCAAGGGCATTACACCGCTACCGCGCGATCCGGCGTTGAACCGGAATCAAGGCGTCGCTTCGATGAGAGTCGTCATCAGCACCGACCCGCCGGAGCATCGAGACTTGCGCAAGGTCGCGAGTCCGTGGTTCACGTCGCGATCCCTGAGATCGATCGATCCGGCGATCCTCAAGAGCGCCAAAGAACTCGTCGACGAGCTGGCCAAGGACGGCGGCGAAGGCGAGACCAACCTCGCAAGCGGAATTGCCGTCCGCCACCCGCTCCGCATCCTCGCGTCGGCCCTCGGTGTTCCCGAGGAGGGAGAGGCGAAGATCCTCGAGCTTTCGAATCGTCTGTTCGCCCCGGATGACGAAGATCTCGGTGCGGGTCGGACGCCCGAAGATTTCGCCCGCCTCGGCCAGGAATTTCTCGAGCTCTTTCTCCCGATCATCGCCGATCGCCGGGCAAATCCGACAGACGATCTCGCATCGCTACTGGCGAACGGCCAGATCAATGGCCAGGCGATGGGACCGGCCGAAACGCTCGGCTACTACCTCATCGTCTTCAACGCCGGTCACGACACGACGAAGAACGCCCTCGCGGGCGGCTTCCGAGCGCTCATCGAGCACCCCGACGCCTTCGATGCGGTCAAATCCGACCCGAACCGCTCGTCCGCTGTCGTCGAGGAGATTCTGCGCTGGACATCATCGGTGAACTACATGAAGCGGACGGCCGCATGCGACACCGAGGTCAACGGTCAGAAGATTCGGGAAGGCGAAGCGGTGATGATGTTCTACGGATCCGCAAACCGCGACGAGTCGGTCTTTGAGAACCCCTACAGCTTCGACATCGACCGCTCTCCCAACAATCATCTC
The DNA here is from genome assembly GCA_019311115.1 of Deltaproteobacteria bacterium. Taxonomy (GTDB): domain Bacteria; phylum Myxococcota_A; class UBA9160; order SZUA-336; family SZUA-336; genus JAFDDB01. The sequence goes on along the minus strand of JAFDDB010000005.1, from coordinate 2,525 downwards.
GCCTTCGGCTACGCAGAGCACTTTTGCATGGGCGCGCATCTCGCCCGTCGATCCATGCGCGCGATCGTCGAAGAGCTCGCCCGACGCGTGGAGCATTGGGAGATCATCGGCGAGCCGGAGTGGATCTCGGCGAGCTTCGTGGTGGGCTTGAAGAACCTGCCGGTCCGATATCGAATTCGACCAGGTTGATCTGTCGCGCAGTGCGCCGCATAGCGGCGCGCCCTTGCCGGGAGAACTACGATGAGGCGTCTCCTGCTCGTCACGTTGGTGGTGGTGGTCGCCGTGCTCGCGCTGCCGCCACTCTGGTTCAGCCTGTTTCCGATTGACCGGCCCGACCTGCCGCCCGCCGGGCGCCGGATCGCGGTCGGGCAAGGGCTGACGGTGAACGCGCTCGATCGCGGCAGCGGACCGCCGGTGGTCATGGTCCATGGCCTGCCCGGCTGCGCCTACGACTGGACGCCCCTGGTCGACGCGCTGGCCGCCAGGGGCCGGCGCGCGATCGCCTACGGGCGCATCGGCTACGGTCGCTCGGACGGCCGCACGAACGGCGACTTCACTCCCGCCGCCAACGCGCTCGAGCTGGTCGGCTTGCTCGAGAGCGAAGACCTGCGCGATGCGACAGTCGTCGGTTGGTCGTATGGCGGGCCGGTCGCGATCGAGGCCGCGGTCCTCTCGCCCGAGCGAGTCGGTCGCGTGGTGCTGGTGGGGAGCGGCGGTCCCTCCAACGACGAAGACGAGCCGCCGTCGGTGGGTCCCGTCTTCCGCCTGATCATGGGCTGGGTCGGCGCGGTGCCGCCCGTCGGCCAGGCCATCCAGCGCTCCGCCACCGATGCCGCCTTCAGTGATGGGCCCGTGCCCGACTGGTGGCCGGCGCAGCTCAGCGCGAACTTCGGCCAGCCGAACACGCGCCCGACTTACGTCGAGGAGATCGCGGGAATCGCACAGGCCGGCGAGTTCGTGGTCGAGCGCGTGACCCAGCCGATCCTGCTGATCCACGGCGACGACGACCGTCTGGCCCCGCTGGCGATCGGTGAGTGGATCGACCGTCACGCGAAGCGCTCGGAGCTGGTCGTGGTCGAGGGCGGCAGCCACATGCTGCCCATCACGCACACCGATATGATGGCCGACCGGATCGCGGCCTTCGCCGACCAGAGCTAGCAGCGCCCTCGAGAGCCTCCTCATCCGCCGGCCAGCTTGACTGTATACCCGCGTTGTTCGAGTTGCTCGACGAGTGTCTCTCGGTGATCGCCCTGGATCTCGATCACGCCGGACTTGCAGGCTCCGCCCGTACCGCACGCGCGTTTGAGCTCGCCCGCCAGTTCCTTGAGTTCGCCGGGCGGCAGCCCTACACCGGAGACGGTCGTCACCGTCTTGCCGGCCCGGCCGCTCGCCTCGCGGCGGATGCGCACGATGCCATCGCCCTGTGGAACATGCGGGCTCAGGCGGCACGCGCAGCTCTTCGTGGGTCGTCCGCAGTTCGGACAGATGCGCCCATGCGCGCTGCTGTAGACGACCGGGGCGGCGCCTCTGCGTTTCTTCGTCATCCGTGCGCAATGATAGCGGCTCGGCTCACGCCGGCCGTCGCGTCAGAGTCGATTGTAGGTCGCAGAGTCGTCGGCCGCCTCGGGGTCAGGGGGCTACATTCATGGCGCCGACGGCAGCGGCGTCCGCAGCTCCGCGATGGAGACACCACGATGATGCAGCACCCCGTATGGCTACTGTCCTGCTTAGCCGGTGTGGTGCTTGCCGCTTCACATGCGGCCGCCGATGTCGATACGCGGGTCATCGAGCTGGAGCCCCACGACGTTACGGTCCGTATCACTGGGAGCGTTGCGGACGTGTCCAGCGTAACGGCCGAATGTGTGGTGCCGCAGTCACTCCCCAAGGTCTGGCGGGTCCTCACGGACTACGGCCACCTGGACGACGTCGTGCCGGCCGTCACGATGAGCCGCATCATCGGGCACGAGGGGGCAACCAAGCTCCTGTACCAGGAGGGACGGGCGGGGCTGTGGATCTTCGAGCGCGGCTTCACGGTGACCTTCCGCGTTCGCGAGACGCCGATGCAGTCGATCGAGTTCGAGGCCTTCGAGGGAAGCTTCCGCCGGTTCGTGGGCTCGTGGGAGCTGGCGCCGTCGGGTGACGGGACGCGGATACGCCATCGAGTGGAGATCGAGCCCGACTTCTGGGCCCCGCGCTGGGCGCTGAAGCGCATCGCCTGGCGCATGATGGAGGACACCATCCGCAGCGTCGTCGACAAAAGCCTGGCGACCGACAGCGCCGCCGGGCCCAGCGTGACCGACCGGCCTACTACGACCGACTGAACGCACCGCAGAGCCCGAGGCTCGGGGCGTGACGATGGAGGTGAGGCCGGCGAGCGCGTGACATCCTGCGGAACGGGCCGAGCCATATGCTGACTGACTGGTGGGCCCTCCTGGACTCGAACCCGAGGGCAGGACCGAAAGCGCTAGCAATTTCGAATAGTTACAAGCGCCGTTTTGCCTTGGCGACAAGCTGGCGACAAACCC
>JAFDDB010000204.1 GCA_019311115.1 Deltaproteobacteria bacterium | reverse complement strand
CGCGCGCGCTCTTGCTAGCATGCGTCGCAGCTGTGGAAGCAGCGGGGAGTCGCGAGTGGAAACCCTGAACCTGAGTGACGAAGATGGCGTGCGCGTCGTCGAGATGGACCGGCCCGAAGCGCTGAACGCGTTCAACGCGGTGTTGATCGACGACCTGGCCGACGCGTTCCTCGACGCGGCCGCCGACGACGCCGTGAAGGTGCTGGTACTGACGGGTGCTGGACGCGCGTTCTCGGCCGGCGCCGACCTGCTGGACATGGGCGGCGGGCAGCACGAGCCGCGGCACGGGTTTGCGGCCATGCTCGAGGCGATCGTCGACTTTCCGAAGCCGTTCATCGTCGCCGTGAACGGGGTCGGGGCCGGGATCGGTGCCACGATCTGCGGGCTGGCGGACCTGACCTTCATGGCCGAAGGCGCCCGCCTGCGCTGTCCCTTCTCGGCGCTGGGCGTGACGGCCGAGGCGGCGAGCACGTTCACGTTCCCACGGCTCATGGGCCGCCAGCGCGCCAGCTGGTTCCTGCTGGCGGCCGAGTGGATGAGCGCGCGGGAGTGCGCCGAGGCGGGGCTCGCATTCGAGGTGGTGGCGGACGACGCCCTGATGCCGCGCGCGATGGAGCAGGCGGCCAAGCTCGCGAAGCTTCCGCTCGCCTCGCTCACGACCACCAAGGCGTTGATCATGGATCCCCTGCGCGGACCGATGAAGGCGGCGATCACGGCCGAGAACCGGGGGTTGGCGCGGCTCATGGGTGGACCCGCGAACCGCGAGGCCGTCCAGGCGTTCCGCGACAAGCGCGAGCCGGACTTCTCTTCGTTGTGACACGCTCGGAGCTGCTCGACGGGGTGGCTCGCGACCTGGCCGCGCGGACGTCCGAGCTCGGCCTGCGCGTCGGCGTGAACGGCGTGGACGCCGCGGGCAAGACGACGTTCGCCGACGAGCTGGCGGAGTGCATGACGGCGCTCGGATGTCCGGTGGTGCGCGCATCGGTAGACGACTTCGCGCGGCCCCGGAACGAGCGGTACGCGCGCGGGCGCTACTCGCCCGAGGGCTACTACCGCGACACGACGGATCTCGAGGCGCTGAGCGCGCGCCTGCTCCAGCCGCTCGGGCCCGGAGGGTCGCGCCGCTACGTGACGCGGGTCTTCGACGTGTGGGACGACCGCCCGGTAGAAGAGCCGGAGCGCACCGCGCCCGAGGGGGCCGTGCTGCTGCTCGACGGGATCTTCCTGCTCCGGTCCGAGCTTCGCGGTCTGCTCGACTACGCGATCTTCCTGGACGTGGACTTCGGGACCTGTCTCGAGCGCGCGCTGGTGCGGGACAGCGGACGGGTCGGCGTGGACGAAGCCGAGACGCGCGCGATCTACGCGCGCCGCTACTTTCCGGCGCAGTCGCTCTACTTCGACAACGCGCGGCCGCTGGAGCGCGCCGACCTGGTGATCGACAACCGGGACCTCGCGGCGCCGCGCGTCACGCGCGAGCGGGCGGGTCGTCGAGGCGGGAGCGGATCGCCGGCGCAATGAAGTGCGCCTCGAGCCAGGTGTCGGCGTGGGTGCGGAGCGCTTCGGCCAGCACGTCGATGCGGCGGTCGAGCGGGTCGTTCGGAGACAGCATCACGATCACCCTGCTTCGGAGCCGCACGACGCCGCTCTCCGCAGCGGGCCCGCCGTCGGTGACGGCGCCGCGTCCGACGCCGCGGACCTCGAGGCCCGCCGCTTCGGCGACGTCGGCCATGGCGTGCAGGAGTTCGCCGCTCTCCACCCCCGCAGGATAGCGGGCCGTCAGGCGGTCGGCCGCGGTCCGGGGGTGCGGGCGAACGGCGCCAGCGCGAACGCGATGGCCGGGAGCGCGCAGAGCGCGAGCAGTCCAGGGCGGTACGCGCCGAGCACGAGCTTCGACATCGCGAGCGCCGAGGGTCCGAGCGCGCTCGCCATGACCAGCAGGCTCATCAGCGCTCCGGAGATCGCGCCCAGGTGCCGACGCCCGAAGAGCTTCGGAATCGCGACCGTAGTGAGCGGACCGTAGAACCCGCCCGACAGTCCCCAGCCCGCGACACCGACCGCGCGCCACACGGGATCCTGAAGCTGCGCAAAGCCCACGAACCCGATGGCCTGGAACACCATCATCGCCATCACGAGCCACTGCAGGCGGAGGCGGTCCGCCGCGAGCCCGACGGCGAAGCCCATCGACATGCTCACGACCGCGATCGGGATGAAGAGGCTCACGACCTCGACGCGTCCCATGCCGTGCTCGGCACCGAGATCGACGATGTGGAAGGTGATGCCGGTGTAGACCATGCTCTGGATCGCCAGCGCGAAGGCGAAGACCCAGAAGACCAGCGTGCGGAGCGCCTCGGCGCGCGTGTAGCCGAGCTCTTCGGGCTCGAGCGCGGCCACGTCTTTCGGAGCCGGGCCTTGATCCGGCGGGAGCGGAGCCGGCGAGCTCGTCCCCCCGTCCATGTGCAGCCCGCACTCCTCGGGGTTGTCGCGGAAGAGCAGCCAGGCGAGTCCCGACATGCCGATGCCGACCGTCGCTGCCATGCCGAGCCACGCCCCGCGCCAACCCGCCGCTCCGATCCAGAAGCCGAGCAGCGCGGGCGCCAGCGAGAAGCCGAAGTTGATGACCACGCCGAGCAGCCCCGCGACCTGTCCGCGGCGCCGGTCGAACCACTTGGAGACCATGGCGCGGCTCACCATGGTGAGCATCCCCTGGCCGCTGAAGCGCAACGCCGTGAACGCGACGCAGAGGACGACCGCGGCGGCGGCGGTCGGGCTCACAGGAAACACGACCGAGAGCGCGGACGCGAGCCCCCGCGAAGCGTGGTCCGCCACGGTCAGGAAGCAGAGCGTGGCGCCGAGTCCCCAGCAGGCCAGGATCGCGAGCGGCCGCGCGCCGTGGCGATCGAAGAGCACGCCGCCGAAGGGAAGCAGCAGCCCGCTCGCGAGTGTCCCGACGAGGTAGGTGTTGCTCAACGCGATCCTCGACAGGCCCGTCGCGGCGAGCAGGTCGTCGGTGAACACGCTCACGCCCATCGTCTGGCCGGGGATGCTCATCAGCACGCCGACGGCGCCCGCGCCCACGACCACCCAGCCGTAGAAGAAGGGCAGGCGTCGCGGCGCGAACGGACGATCCGGTTCGAGGAGCTTCAGCGCAGCGGTCCGGTCGCGAGCACGGCGCGCAGCGCGTCGAGCCCGCGCACCTGCACGTCGGCGTGCTCCTCCCAGGGGAACTCGCCGCTCGGATCGACGTGTACGGTGGCCGTTCCCGCCGCGCGTCCGGCCAGCAGGTCGAACTGGTAGTCGCCGACGACCACCGCCTGCTCGGGCCGCGCATCCCAGTGGGACAGCAGCTTGAGCACGCTCTCCGGGTGGGGCTTCGGGCGCGCGGCCTCGCGGCCGATCACGCAGCAGGGCTTGAAGAACGCCTCGATCCCGCACGACTGGAGCGTGCGCAGGGCGTTCCGGTGGCTGTTCCGCGTCACGATGCCGAGCCGCACGCCGCCCGAGCTCAGCACCTGCAGCAGCGCCATCACGCCGCGCGCGGGCTCGGCGCGGCACGCCAGGTCCCACTCGATCTGGTCGAGGCGCTCGGTCAGGCGCGCGGCCTCGGTCTCGGGGAGCTTCGACAGTTCCTCGAGGATCGGCTCGCCCGGCGGCAGTCCGAGCTCGCGCCGGATCCCGGCGAAGTCGTGCGCCGCCACGCTGAGCGTGCCGTCGAGATCGAAGATCCAGCTGTCGCGTTCTTGCAGCGCCACGCAGCCACCATAGCCCGCCGGTCAGCCGGCGCGCACCTCGTACTCGTCGGTCTCGTCGCTGTGCTCGATGAACCCGGCCAGACTGATCCCGTCGCTGCCGTCGAAGCGCAGGTCGAGCAGCTTCACGTCGCGCATGCGGTCCGGGCGGAAGCTGCGGTAGTCCCGGCGCAGCTCGCACCACGTGGCGAGCGTCCACTTCTTTCCCCAGAAGTAGAGGCCGAGCGGGCGCACCTGCCGCGAGCTCTGCTCTCCGTCGGCGCGCTGGTAGGCGAAGTGGATGTGCCGCTGCTCCGTGATCGCGCGCCGCAGCAGGGGCATGTCCGCCAGCACCTGCGCCGAGCCCGACACGTCGGGCGCGTAGAGCGGGGTCGAGAGCAGGACGCGCCGCAGCGGTTCGGGCAGCACGGCCTCGACCTTGGTCATGGCCGTGCGCGTCGAGGCCGCCAGCTCCGGGTCGCCCCACACCGACACGATGCGCGCGCCGAGGACGAGCGCCTGCACCTCCTCGGCGTTGAACGTGAGTGGCGGCAGCTCGTAGCTGCGGTCGAGCTGGTAGCCCACGCCGGCTTCTCCGCGGATCGGCACCCCGGAGCCCGCCAGGTCGCTGATGTCGCGGTAGACCGTGCGCTTCGACACGCCGAGTTCGTCGGCCAGCTGCTGGCCGGTGGCGAAGCGGCGCGCGCGCAGCAGCTGCACTAGCTGGAAGAGACGGTCGGCCCGGCGCACGTCAGATGCTCCGCACCCGCAGCAGGCTGGCAGCCTGCTGACGCCCAGAAGGGATTTTGGTAGGCATATCGGCAGTCTAACCCAGTGCTACTGACATCATCGTGGCAGCAGGGTGGGCTAGAGTGAGATCGTCGATCGTGCTTGAAATCGAGCCTTGATTGTCGCTATCATCTTGAAAATCGGAGAATTTCAGAATGCTCGACGATAGAGATCGATTCATCCTGTCCGTTCTTCAGACCGAGGGG
>JAFDDB010000022.1 GCA_019311115.1 Deltaproteobacteria bacterium | reverse complement strand
ATGCGTGGAGCGCGAGACCGGATTTGAACCGGCGACAACCACGTTGGCAACGTGGAGCTCTACCACTGAGCTACTCGCGCTCGAACCCTATGGATGCGGCCTCCGGGGCCTGCCGTCAAGTCCGGGCCGGGCCGCGCCAGGGCCGGCCCCGGGAGGGGCGTTTCAGGCGTCCTCGATGCGGCCGCCCAGGTAGGCCGTGAAGTAGTCGATGCCGGACCAGACGGTGAACCCGGTGGCGACGATCAGCAGGACCATGCCCAGCGCGTGGATGGGCAGGCCGAACCAGGGGTGGTGGATCAGCAGGCCGGTCAGCGCCGCGATCTGGAAGCCGGTCTTCCACTTGCCCAGGCTCGAGGCCGAGATGACCACGCCCTCGGCCGAGGCCATGGCCCGCAGCGCCGTCACGGCCAGCTCACGAGCCAGGATCAGGATCACGAGCGGCACTCCCCAGAGGGGAATGCGGTCGGGCATGGCCACGAGCAGCACCAGGGCGGTCATGGCGAGGAGCTTGTCGGCCAGGGGGTCGAGCAGCTTGCCGATCTGCGTGACCGAGCCGTAGGTCCGAGCGAGCCAGCCGTCGAGCAGGTCGGTCAGCGAGACGGCCAGGAATCCGGCCCCGATGACGGCGCTCCCGGTCGGGCCGTCGTAGAACGGCAGCAGGAGCAGCAGGGGTGCCGAAGCGATGCGCGCCAGCGTGATGGCGTTCGGGGCGTTCCAGAAGTTCTCGCGCTTGCGCGCGGCCATGCGTGCCGGGTGCGAGGGATGCCCGGGCGTCGGCTCACTGGAAGTCTGCATCATAACGCCTGTAAAAATGGAGCACGCGCTTGACGTAGCGCCTGGTTTCCCGGTACGGCGGAATACCCCCGTAGCGTAGCACCGTGTCTGCTCCGGCGTTATACGCGGCTAGCGAGAGCTCGAGGTTGCCCTCGAAGCGCCGCATCAGGTAGCGCAGGTAGCGGGTCCCCCCCCGGATGTTCTGCCAGGGGTCGAAGGCGTTGTCGACGCCGATCGAGCGGGCGGTCGCCGGCATGAGCTGCATCAGGCCGCGCGCCCCCGCGCGCGACACCGCGTACGCGTCGAACAGCGACTCGGCGTGGATCACCGCCTTGATCAGCGCGGGGTCCATCCGGTAGTCGCGACTGGCGTGGGCGATCACGCCGTCCCAGCGATTGGTGGGGCCGTCGAAGCGCACGGTCTTGTGGCCGCGGGCGGCGCGTCGCCGCGTCAGGCTCTTGCGCTCGTAGCCCTCGTGCTGGCGTCGGTCCGAGAAGTGCACGTTGCCGTGCTCGTCCTCGTAGACCCACACGTCCGCGGTCGCACGCTCGCCGAGCGGGTGCAACAGCAGCAGCAGTAGAGCCAGCAACGGGGGGATTCGGGGGGACATGGGCCTCTTCCACTCATCGGAAGTCGCTCTCTAGCGGTTGAGTCACCACAGGACGCGGCGGCGGGTTCCGCAGCGAGTTGCGCACCGCAGAAGCCCGCCTGCCTGTGACCTGCGCTCCCGTGCTGGCCTGCCCCGGGGTCGGCAGATAGAATGCAGCCAAATGCGCGCCCGCAGCGACTTCCTCGTGCTCGGCAGCGGCATCGCCGGATTGAGCTTCGCGCTCCGCGCGGCGGAGTCCGGCCCGGTCGTCGTCGTGACCAAGAAGGGCAGCGCCGAGTCCGCCACCAACTACGCGCAGGGCGGGATCGCGGCCGTGACCTCGCCCGAGGACTCGTTCGAGGACCACGTCCGCGACACGCTCGTGGCCGGCGCGGGACTCTGTCACGAGGACGTCGTGCGCTTCGTGATCGAGCGCGGCCCGGCGGCCGTGCGCAGGCTGGTCGACCTGGGCGTGCGCTTCGACCGCGCCGAGCGGCCCGGAGGCTACGACCTGGGACGCGAGGGCGGACACTCGCAGCGGCGCGTGCTGCACGCGGCGGACTTCACGGGCAAGGAGATCGAGCAGGTGCTGCTCGAGCGCGTCGAGCGCCACCCTTCGATCCGCGTGCTCCCCAACTGGCTCGGCGTGGACCTGGTCACGACCGAACGGCTCGGACTGCCCGGCCCGCCCCGCATCGCCGGCGCCTACGTGCTGGACGCCGAGAGCGGCGAGGTGTCGACCTTCGAGGCTCCCGTCGTGCTGCTCGCCACCGGCGGCTGCGGCAAGGTCTACCTGTACACGAGCAACCCCGAGATCGCCTCGGGCGACGGCATCGCCATGGCGTACCGCGCCGGCGCCACCATCTCGAACATGGAGTTCATCCAGTTCCACCCGACCTGCCTCTACCACCCCGACGCGCGGTCGTTCCTGATCAGCGAGGCGGTTCGCGGCGAGGGCGCCGTGCTGCGGCGCGCCGACGGCGTGGCGTTCATGCGCGAGCACGACGAGCGCGCCGACCTGGCGCCCCGCGACGTGGTCGCGCGCGCGATCGACTTCGAGCTCAAGCGCTCGGGCGACGACTGCGTCTACCTGGACTGCACGGCCATGGACCCGGGCTTCATCCGCGGGCGCTTCCCGAACATCTCGGCCACCTGCGCGTCCTTCGGCATCGACATGGCGAAGCAGCCCGTGCCGGTCGTGCCCGCCGCACACTACTCCTGCGGCGGAGTGCGCACCGACAAGGCCGGCGAGACGAGCATCGCCAACCTCTTTGCCGCCGGCGAGGTCACCTGCACGGGACTGCACGGCGCGAACCGGCTGGCCTCGAACTCACTGCTCGAGGGCGTGGTCTTCGCCGAAGCGGCGGCGGAGCGCGCAGCGCAGCGCTTTGCCGAGGGGATCGAGCCCTCCCCGGCGATCCCCGACTGGGATCCCGCCGGCGCCGCCGACCCGACCGAGGCCGTGCTCGTGAACGCCAACTGGGACGAGATCCGCCGGCTCATGTGGAACTACGTCGGCATCGTGCGCACCGACAAGCGGCTGGCACGCGCCACGCGGCGCATCGAGATGCTGCAGCGCGAGATCGGGACCTACTACTGGGACTTCAAGCTGACGCCCGACCTGGTGGAACTGCGCAACCTGGCCACGGTGGCCGAACTGATCGTGCGCAGCGCCAGCGCGCGCCGCGAGAGCCGCGGCCTCCACTACACGCCCGACCACGCCGAGATGACGGCAGAAGCCGTCGACACCGACCTGGTCCGCGACGCCCCGCCCGGGGGCTGACGGCCGGGAGACTAGCGGCGCAGGTTGTACTTGAGGATGCACCAGATGGCGCGAATGCCGTCGCGCCAGCCGATCTTCTTGCCCTCTTCGTAGGTGCGGCCGCTGTAGCTGATGCCGACCTCGTAGACGCGGCAGCCCATGCGCGCGACCTTTGCGGTGATCTCGGGCTCGACGCCGAAGCGGTCCTCTTCGATCGGAATCGCCTGGATCACTTCACGGCGGAACGCCTTGTAGCAGGTCTCGATGTCGGACAGGTTCAGGTCCGTCAGCATGTTCGAGAGCAGCGTGATGCTTCGGTTCGCGACGTAGTGCCAGAAGTACAGGACCCGGTGCGAGTCACCGCCGACGAAGCGGGATCCGTAGACCACGTCGGCCTTGCCCGCCTCGAGGGGAGCCAGCAGCTTCGGGTACTCGCGCGGGTCGTACTCCAGGTCGGCGTCCTGCACGATCACGAAGTCCCCCGTCGCCTCGGCGAAGCCGGTGCGCAGCGCTGCCCCCTTGCCACGGTTGCTGACGTGCGCGTGCAGGCGGATCCGGCCGTCCTCGGCCAACTTCTCGAGCGTGGCCGCCGTGCCGTCGGTCGAGCCGTCGTCGACCACCACGATCTCGGCCGAAGGCGCCGCGGCCTCGACCTCTTCGATCAGGGCCTCGACCGTCGACACCTCGTTGAAGACCGGGATGACGACGGTCAGCTCGGGCGCGCGTTCAGTCACCGTCGTACTCCGGAAGGCGCGACGGCTCGACCTCTGCGAGCAGCGGCGCGACGCGGTCTTTGTCGGCGAGCACGGGGTCCTCGACCGGCCAGTCGACGTCGATGGCCGGATCGTTCCAGAGCACCGAGACCTGCTCGTCTGGGGCGTAGTCTCCCGAGCACTTGTAGGCGAAGAGCGCGGCGTCGCTGGTCACGCAGAAGCCGTGGGCGAAGCCCTCGGGGATGAAGAGCTGGCGCTTGTTGTCGGCCGAGAGTTCGGTGCCGAACCAGCGGCCGAAGCACGGCGAGCCGCGCCGAACGTCGACCGCCACGTCGAAGACCGATCCCTGGAGGACCTGCACCAGCTTGGCCTGCAGCGAAGGGGACTGCAGGTGCAAGCCCCGCAGCACGCCGTGCTGCGAGAACGACAGGTTGTCCTGGACGAACGTGGCGGAGATGCCCGCCTCGCGGTAGCGCGACTGCCGGAAGGTCTCCATGAAGAAGCCGCGCGCGTCGCCGAACACCTCGGGCTCGATCAGCAGGACTCCGGGCAGGCGCGTCGGCTCGACCTTCACCAGAGCGCCCTATTCGTCGTCCGACGCGCCCGGAGAGCCACCCGACGCGTCGGAGCGGAAGAGCGGAAGCTGGGCGCGATCGGTGTCCTCCGCGGCGACGGGCACAGGGTAGTCGCCCGAGAAGCACGCGTCGCAGAAGCCATGCTTCATCGAGGCCTCGACCTCGCGGAGCGCGTCGAGCGACAGGAACGCCAGGCTGTCCGGCCCCATCATCTCGCGCATCTCCTCGACGGTGTGGTTCGCGGCGATCAGCTCCGCGTAGCTCGGCGTGTCGACGCCGTAGTAGCAGGGGCCCGTGCTCGGCGGCGCGCTCACCCGGACGTGCACCTCGCGCGCGCCCGCGGAACGGAACAGCGTCGTGAGCTTGTCGAGCGTGGTGCCCCGGACGATCGAGTCATCGACCACGACCAGCCGCTTGCCCTGCACGACCGAGCGGATCGGGTTGTGCTTGACCTTGGCGCCGAAGAGCCGGATGGACTGCTCGGGCTCGATGAAGGTCCGCCCCACGTAGTGGTTGCGCATGAGCGCGGGCTCGTAAGGAATGCCCGAGGCGTCGGCGTAACCGAGCGCCGCGACCGCACCCGAGTCGAGCACCGGCACCACCAGGTCGGCCTCGACCGGATGCTCGGCGGCGAGAGCGCGGCCCAACTGCTTGCGCACGTGGTAGACGCCCGCGCCGTAGACGACCGAGTCGGGCCGCGAAAAGTAGATGTGCTCGAAGACGCAGAAGCGCTCGGACGTCTTCGGCAGCGGCTGCATCGTCTTCAGGCGCCCGCGTCGGATCGTGACCACCTCGCCGGGCTCCACGTCGCGCTCGAACTCGGCGCCGATCAGGTCGAAGGCGCAGCTCTCGCTGGCCACCACCCAGGCCCCGTCCAGGCGGCCGAGCGACAGCGGCCGGAAGCCGTGCGGATCGCGCGCGGCGACCAGCACGTCGTCCACCATCATCACCAGCGAGTAGGCCCCGCGCACCCTCGACAGCACGTCGCTGACGCGGTCCTCGACGCTGCCCCGCGCTCGCGCGTACAGGTGGACGAAGACCTCGGAGTCTCCCATGGACTGGAAGATCGAGCCGTAGCCCTCGAGCTCGCCGCGAATGGCCAGGGCGTTGGTCAGGTTGCCGTTGTGCGCCACGGCGATGTCGATGCTGCCGCTGCTGGCCAGGAAGGGCTGCGCGTCGCGCAGCGCGCTCGACCCCGCCGTCGAGTAGCGCACGTGGCCGATGGCGTGCCGGCCGGGCAGGCTCTCGAGCGTCGCCTGCTCGAAGCAGTCCGCGACCAGCCCCATGCCTTTGTGCACGTGAACCCGCTTGCCGTCGCGCGTGGCGATGCCGCACGACTCCTTGCCGCGGTGCTGCAGCGCGTAGAGCGCCAGGTAGGCCAGGTTCGACGCCTCGGCGTGGCCCGCGATGCCGACGACCCCGCACTCCTCGTGGAAGCGGTCGTCCGGGTCCTGGAGCCAGTGATTGTTCATGCGTCCATGCTCTCCGGCAACGTATCGGCCCAGGCAGCCTCGGCCTCGCCCAGTGCCACGTCGATCGCGTCCCCGATGCGGATCCGGTCACCGCCCGTGCGCCCTGCGCGCTCGGCAGGGACGCCCAGCCGGGACGCCAGCGCCAGCAGCGCCTCCAGGTCGGCCTCTGCGCAGGTCACGAGAGCGCGCGTCGCCGACTCGCTGAAGAGCCACAGGTCCGGCCGGCGGCCCGCGGGGATCGGCCCCAGGTCACAGCCCGTGCCCGACACGATCGCACACTCCGCTACGGCCGTCGCCAGCCCCCCGTCGGACAGGTCGTGGGCGGATCGAAGCAGGCTTTCGCCGGCGGCGGTCCGAAGCAAGGTGTGGAGTTGCCGCTCCGCCGGCAGGTCGAGGCGAGGAGGCGACCCGCGCTCCAGCCCGTAGTGCACCGACAGGTACTCACTGCCGCCGATCTCGTCGAAGGTCTCGCCGAGCAGCACGATCGCGTCGCCGGGGCCCTGGAACTCCGCGCGCAGGACGTGGTCGAGGTCGTCGACCAGGCCGAGCATGCCGATGGTCGGAGTCGGCAGGATGGCGCCCTCCCCCGACGTCTCGTTGTAGAAGCTGACGTTGCCCGACACGACCGGCGTCTCGAGCAGGCGGCAGGCGTCGGCCATGCCGCGCACGGACTCGGCGAACTCCCACATCGACTCCGGGCGCTCGGGGCTGCCGAAGTTCAGGCAGTTGGTGACCGCCAGCGGCCGCGCACCGGTCACGGCAACGTTTCGGGCCGCCTCGGCCACGGCGTGCATGGCGCCCAGGTACGGGTCGAGCGAGCAGTAGCGCGGGTTGCAGTCGGTCGACAGCGCGAGCGCGCGCCGCGTACCCGGAATGCGCACGACGGCGGCGTCGCCGCCCGGCCGGATCACCGTCGCGGACTGGACCAGCTGGTCGTACTGCTCGTAGACCCAGCGGCGCGAGCACAGGTTGGGCGACGCCAGCATGTCGAGCAGCACGGCGGACAGGTCGGCGGGCGGGTCGAGCTCGGTCAGGTCGAGCTTCTGGCGCTCGGCCAGGTCGGCCGGCGCGTGCCGTGGCCGCTCGTAGACCGGCGAGTTCTTCGAGACCGGATCGATCGGGATCGCGACGACGGGCTCGCCCTTCCAGTAGACCGTCATGCAGCCGTCGTTCGTCACCTCGCCGACCACGGCGAAGTCCACGTCCCACTTGTCGAAGATCCGCGCGAGCTCGGCCTCGCGGCCCTTCTCGGCGACGAGCAGCATGCGCTCCTGGGACTCGGAGAGCAGCAACTCGTAGGGCGTCAGGCCCTCTTCGCGCTGCGGGACGCGGTCCAGGTGCATCTCGATGCCGGTGCCGGCCGCCGCCGCCATCTCGAAGCTCGAGCAGGTGAGCCCCGCGGCGCCCATGTCCTGGATGCCGACGATCGCACCGGTCTGGAAGGCCTCGAGACAGGCCTCGAGCAGCAGCTTCTCGGTGAAGGGATCACCGACCTGCACGGTGGGCCGCATCTCCTCGGTGTGCTCGTCGAACTCGCTCGACGCCAGCAGGCTGGCGCCGTGGATGCCGTCGCGGCCGGTGCGCGAGCCGACGTAGATCACGGGGTTGCCGAGCCCGGTCGCCTTGGCGCGGAAGATGCCGTCGATCTGGGCGATCCCCACGTTCATCGCGTTCACCAGGATGTTCGCGCGGTAGCGCGGGTGGAAGGTCACCTCGCCGCCGACGGTGGCGCAGCCGAAGCAGTTGCCATAGTCGGCGATGCCTGCCACGACCCCCCGCACCAGGAAGCGCTGGTGGGGATCGTCGAGCGGCCCGAAGCGGAGCGAGTTCAGGCTGGCGAGCGGCCGCGCGCCCATGGTGAAGATGTCGCGCAGGATGCCGCCGACCCCGGTCGCGGCGCCCGCGTGCGGTTCCACGTAGGACGGGTGGTTGTGACTCTCGATCTTGAAGACCGCCGCCAGGCCGTCTCCCACGTCGACCGCGCCGGCGTTCTCGCCGGGCCCCTCGACCACCCACGGCGCCTCGGTGGGCAGCGTCTGGAGCAGCGTCTTGCTGGACTTGTAGGAGCAGTGCTCGGACCACATCACCGAGAAGACGCCGAGCTCGGGGTAGGTCGGCGCGCGGCCCAGGATGTCGAGGATCCGCTCCCACTCCTCGTCGCTGAGCCCGTGCTCGTGGGCCAGCGCGCGATCGACGACTGGATCGCTCACGCGTCCTGCCCGTGGCCAGACCTGAAGCGCTGGCAGGCCGCCAGGAAGGTCCGCAGCACCACGGCGCCCTCGGTCCCCCCGAGGGCCGCGTCCACGGCGTGCTCAGGGTGGGGCATCAGGCCCATCACGTTGCCCGCCTCGTTCACGACGCCCGCGATGCCGTCCACGCTGCCGTTCGGGTTCTCGCCGGCGTAGCGGAAGGCCACGCGCGGCGGGCGGGCCGGGTCGGGCACGTAGGCGCCCTCGCCGTGCTTGATGGGCAGCCGCAGCTTCCGGCCGGGCTCCAGGCCATCCGCGAAAAGCCCCGTGTCGGCGGCCTCGACGTCGACGTCCTTGCACACGAAACGCAGGTCCCGGTTGCGCACCAGCGCCCCGGGAAGCAGGTGCATCTCGCACAGCACCTGGAACCCGTTGCAGATGCCGATCACGGGGCCGCCCGAGCGGGCGAAGCCCTCGGCCGCCGCCATCACGGGCGAGAACCGCGCCATGGCGCCCGCCCGCAGGTAGTCACCGTACGAGAAGCCGCCGGGAACGCCCAGGCCGCAGAGCCCCTCGGGCAGGCGGGCGTCCTTGTGCCAGACCATCTCGACGCAGGCCCCGAGCAGCGTGAAGGCGTGCGCCAGGTCCCGGTCGTCATTCGACCCCGGGAACACGACGACGCCGATGCGAGCCGGAGAACGGTCCGCTGCTTCCGAGGGAGGAACCAAATGCACCCCTGACCATCGCTGGCGCGCGGAGTGTGCCGATTCGGTACGCCCGGTGTCAACGCGCGAGGCCTCCGACGGCGCGGCCAGCCGCGCGCCCGGGGTTTGCTAGGGTTCGGGCTCGCCCCCTGCACAGGAGCGGGTCTTTGGAACAGCGCGTGCTCGTTGCCGGCGGTGCCGGATTTCTCGGATCCCACCTCTGCGACGCCCTGCTGCGGGACGGCGCCGAGGTGATCTGCGTCGACAACTACTACACCGGGACGCGCAAGAACATCACGCACCTGCTCGACGACCGGGCCTTCGAGATCGTGCGCCACGACGTGACCTTCCCGCTCTACGTCGAGTGCGACCAGATCTACAACCTGGCCTGTCCGGCGTCCCCGATCCACTACCAGTGCGACCCGGTCCAGACCACCAAGACGAGCGTCCACGGCTCGATCAACCTGCTCGGCCTGGCCCGGCGCGTTCGGGCACCGATCCTGCTGGCCTCGACCTCCGAGGTCTACGGCGACCCGACCGTCCACCCCCAGCACGAGGACTACTGGGGAAACGTGAACCCGATCGGCCCCCGCAGCTGCTACGACGAGGGCAAGCGCTGCGCCGAGACGCTCTTCTTCGACTACAAGCGGCAGCACTCGCTCGAGATCAAGGTCGTGCGCATCTTCAACACCTACGGCCCGCGCATGAGCCCGGACGACGGCCGGGTGGTGAGCAACTTCATCATGCAGGCGCTGAAGGGCGACGACATCACCATCTTCGGCGATGGCACGCAGACCCGGGCGTTCTGCTACGTCGACGACATGATCGACGGCCTGATGCGCATGATGCGCTCGCCGCGGGGCTTCGCGGGCCCGGTCAACCTGGGAAACCCGCACGAGCTGACCATGCTCGAGTTCGCGGAGAAGATCATCGAACTCACGGGCTCGCAGTCCCGTCTGGTGTACAAGCCGCTGCCCGAGGACGACCCGCAGCAGCGCTGCCCGGACATCGGACGCGCCCGCGACAACCTCGACTGGCAGCCGCGCACCTCTCTCGAGGACGGGCTCGCGGAGACGATCCGCTACTTCCGGGAGCGACTCTAGGACTGACGCGCGGGCCGGCCGCGGGCCGGCTCAGTCGTCGGAGGCGAGCTCGATCTCGTAGCTCTCGATCACCGGGTTGGCGAGCAGCTTCTCGCACATCTCGCCCGCCAGGCGGCGAGCCTCGTCGGCGTCGGACGTGGCGATCTCCAGCTGGATCACTTGGCCGGTGCGCACGTCGCTCACCGCGTCGTAGCCCAGCTCCCGCAGCGCACGCTGCGTCGCGCGGCCACTCGGGTCGAGCACCCCCTGCTTCGGCGTCACCAGTACCCGGACCCTCATGACCCTTCCTCCACGAGAACGCGTTCGAAGATCCGTCCCACGTTGCCGAGCTGCCGCCCCAGGTCGAAGCAGGAGGTCAGCTCGTCGGCGGAGAGGACCTTGGTGATCTCCTCGTCCGCGCTGATGCGGTCGTAGAGGTGCCCGCCCTCGTCCCAGGTCGCGAGCGCGTGGCGCTGGACCAGCGTGTAGGCCTGCTGGCGCGTCAGCCCGTGCCGCGCCAGCGCCAGCAGCACCGAGCCCGAGAAGACCAGGCCGCGCGACGAGTCCAGGTTCTGGCGCATGCGCTCCGGGAAGACCTCGAGGCCTTCGACGAGGCCGGCCAGGCGGTGCAGCATGAAGTGCAGCACCGCACAGGCGTCGGGACAGATCACGCGCTCGACCGAGCTGTTCGAGATGTCGCGCTCGTGCCAGAGGCCCTGGTTCTCCATGGCGGACTGCGCGTAGCCACGCATCACGCGCGCGAGCCCGGTGAGCGTCTCGAAGCGCCAGGGGTTGCGCTTGTGCGGCATGGCCGAGCTGCCCTTCTGGCCCGCGCCAAAGTACTCCTGCACCTCGCCGACCTCGCTGCGCGCCAGGTGGCGCATCTCGATGGCGAGGCGCTCGATCGACGACGCCGTCTGCGCCATGGCGGAGAAGAACTCGGCGTGCCGGTCGCGCGGAACGATCTGCGTCGACACGCGCGCGGCGGCCAGGCCGAGCTCGGCCATGGCCTCTTCCTCGATGTCGGGCGACAGGTGCGCGAACGTGCCGACCGCCCCAGAGGCCTTGCCCACGGCCACCGCGTCGCGGGCGCGCGTCAGCCGCTCCCGGTTGCGCGACATCTCGTCCCAGGCGTAGAGCAGCTTCAAGCCGAAGGTCGTCGGCTCGGCGAAGATACCGTGCGTCCGTCCCACGCAGACGGTGTCGCGGTGCTCGAGCGCGCGACGGCGCAGCACGTCGAGCACGCGATCGAGCTCGGCCAAGATGAGCCCGGACGCGTCGCGAAGCTGCATGGCCAGGGCGGTGTCGAGCACGTCGGACGACGTGAGCCCCAGGTGGACGTAGCGCGACGCGGGACCGACCTCTTCGGCCAGCGCGTCCAGGTACGCGTTCACGTCGTGGTGGACGACCGCCTCGATCTCGAGCACGCGCGCCGCGTCGACCCGGGCCCGCGACTCGATGGTCTCGAAGGCCTCGCGCGGGATCTCGCCGCGAGCCGCCAGCGCGCGGCAGACGGCGATCTCGACGCGCGTCCACAGCGCGTAACGGTTCTCGTCGGTCCAGATCTCGGCCATCTCGGGCCGCGTGTAACGGGGGATCAAGCCGGTGCCCTCACGTCGAGAAGCGGAAGTAGTAGTAGGCGAGCAGCAGGTAGTACATGACCGGGAATGCCAGCAGCGCGGAGTCAATGCGATCGAGCACGCCCCCGACGCCGGGCAGCAGCCGGCCCGCGTCCTTGAGCTGTGCGTCGCGCTTGAGCGCGGACTCGACCAGGTCGCCCAGGATCCCCACCGCCGCCAGCGCCACGCCGAACGCAGCCGCCGCGCCGATGCCGAAGTGGGCCGACAGGTGGCCCGGCACGAAGTTGTCGAAGACGAGCTTGGTCACCACGCCGAACCCGCCGGCGATCACGACGCCCCCGATCGCGCCCTCGACGCTCTTGCTCGGGCTGATCACGGGAGCCAGGCGGTGGCGTCCGAAGGCGCGCCCCACGAAGTAGGCCGCCACGTCGCAGCCCAGCGCCGACACCAGGCAGAGGATCATGAAGAAGAAGCCGACCTCGGGCGCGATCAGCGACTCGGCCTGGCCCGGATAGCGGCGCACCAGGAAGTCGTAGATGAAGCGGATCGAGACCGCGTGCGACAGCAGCCAGCCCACGTAGAACACGCCGAAGAAGGTGGCCGACACGCTCGAGATGGCCTCGCGCATCTCGCGCTTGGTGAGCTGCAGGACCATCGTGGTGAGCAGGACGGCGGTCAGGAAGCTCGTGGCCAGGAACGCGTCGCCCAGGTAGATGATGAGCGGGATGACGGCAACGCCGAGCGTGCCGAGCAGGCGCTGCGGGTTGGCGCCCTTCTCGCTGATGAAGTTGTAGAACTCGTTCACGGCCACGCAGTTGATCGCGATGATCACCGCCACGAACGTCAGCCCGCCCTCGTAGCAGACCCAGATGACCGGTGGAATCAGCACGGCCGCCGTGAGCAGCCGCAGCGTCAGGTTGCTGGGCGCCCAGGACCGCCTTGGCGGCTTGGGCTCGACCGGCGTCGGGCTCCTCGGGTGGACCTGTCCGTCTGCCTGCACGGGCTCCGCCGCGGTATCCGTGCCGGCTTCCGCCCCGGCATCCGCCCCGGCTTCCGCGGCAGGCCCGGTAGGGTCGAGGGTGTCTTCGGGGGTCGACTCCATCACTGCTCCTCCACCACCCTAGCTCCGGGGGTCGAGCCGCTCAACGGCCCGAGTGGCCGAAGCCACCGTCGCCGCGCTCGGTGGCTCCCAGGGCCTTGCCGTCTTCGACCTCGGTCCACTCGACGCGCGCGACGGGCGCGACCACGAGCTGTGCGATTCGGTCGCCCCTCTGCACGGTGAAGGGCGCATCACCCAGGTTCTGGAGGATGACGTGCACCTCGCCCCGGTAGTCCGCGTCGATGGTCCCCGGCGCGTTCGGCAGGGTGATGCCGTGGCGCAGCGCCAGGCCGCTCCGCGAGCGCACCTGGCCCTCGTAGCCCGGCGGAAGCGCGATCGCGATTCCGGTGGGCACGGCGACGCGCTCGTCCGGAGCGATCACGAGCTCCTTCTCGATGGCGGCCCGCAGGTCCGATCCGGCGCTGCCGGGCGTGGCCGGGCTGGGCAGCGGGATGTCGGCATCGCGCTCTCCGCGCACCCGCGCGACCTGTACGACCACGGCGCTCACTCGCTGGCTCCCCTCATGCGATCCTTCCCGAAGGGATCTCGAACCCGTCGGCAGGCAGCCGCCCGGCGTCGACCGGTCCCACGACAGCGAGCGCCAGCGGCGGCTCGAGCAGCTCGGCGGCCAGCGCGTTCACGTCGCGGAGCTCGACCGCCTCGATCATCGCCAGCTCGTGCTCCACGTCCAGGTAGTCGAGGCCCAGCATCACGTTGTCCGCCAGGTAGCTCATGCGCGCGCCCGGCATCTCGTAGCTCAGCACCGACCCGTCGTGCAGGTGGATCTTGGCGGCCTCCAGCTCGGAGTCCTGCGCACCGTCGGCGCGGAGCTGGCGCAGCACTTCGCCGACCACCTGCAGCGTCTCGTCGAGCTTGTCGGGCGAGACGCCGAAGTGGATATTGAGGCTGCCGGTGTCGACGTAGCTCGACAGCGACGAGCCGACCGAGTACGCCAGCCCGCGGCGGTCGCGCACCTCGCGGAAGAGGCGCGACGACACGCCGTCGCCGAGCACACCGGAGAAGACCTCCGCAGCCATCCGGCGCGGGTCGCTGCGCGATAGCCCGCGCGCCGACAGGCAGACCTGCACCTGCTCCAAGTCGCGCTCGAGAACGCGCGTCCCCGAGAGAAGAGCCGGAGCGTCGCCGCGGGCGCGCGCGTCGCCGCTCGGCAGCGTTTCGAGCCGCTCCTCGGCCAGCGCCACCAATTCGTCGTGCTCCAGCTTTCCCGCGGCCGCCACCACCATGTCGCGCGCCACGATGTGGCTGCGGAAGTGGTCGCGAATCCGGCCCAGGTCGAGCCGCGCCACCGCGGTCGCCGAGCCCGCGACGGGCAGCGCCAGCGGGTGGTCGCCAAAATAGATCTCGTCGCAGAGGTCGCCGACCAGGTCCTCGGGCGAGTCCTCGACCGCGGCGATCTCGGACAGGATCACCTCGCGTTCAAGCTCGACTTCACGCTCGAGCCCGGCGGGCAGCGCGTCCACCGCCATGTCCGCGAACAGGTCGAAGATCCGCCCCAGGTGGCGCGACAGCACGCGTCCGTGCAAGCAGAGGGTCTCCTTGCTGGTGTACGCGTTGGACGCGCCGCCGAGCAGGTCGATCTCGCGATTGATCTGCTCGGCGCTGCGCTTGTGCGTTCCCTTGAAGACCAGGTGCTCGATCAGGTGCGAGATGCCGTTGATCTGCGGCGTCTCGTGGCGAGACCCCGTGGGGAAGTACAACCCGAGGCATGTGCTTTCCACGCCCGGGCGTACTTCGCTCACGACGGTGACGCCCGACTCGAGGTCGGTGCGACGCGCTCCGCGACGCGCTGCCAAGAGCCCTCCTTCGCCTAGCTCGTGGCTGCGGCGCCTTCCGCGATCGCCGCCCGGCGCGACAGCCGGATCTTCCCGCTCGGGTCGACGTCGAGGCACTTGACCATGACCTCGTCACCCTCGACGCAGACGTCCTCGACCCGGTCGACCCGCCCCTCGGTCAGCTCCGAGATGTGCAGCAGGCCGTCGGTGCCGGGGAAGATCTCGACGAAGGCGCCGAAGTCCGTCACGCGCTTGACCTTGCCGACGTAGAGCTTGCCGACCTCGGCCTCCTGCGTGATGTCTTCGACCATGCTCTGGCAGCGGTCGAGCGCGTCGCCGTTCGGGGCGAAGATGTTGATCCTGCCCGAGTCGTCGACGTCGATCTTGGCGCCGGACACCTCCTGGATCGAGCGAATCACCTTGCCGCCGGGGCCGATCAGGTCGCGGATGCGGTCGGGCTTGATCCACAGCGTGACCGTGCGCGGCGCGTAGCGCGACAGCTCGGTCCGTGCGGCGAAGCCCGGCAGCTCTTCGCGGGTGTCCCGCTCCATGCAGTCCAGGATGTGCAGCCGGCCGTCCCGAGCCTGGGCCAGCGCCCGCTCCATCACGTTCCAGTCCAGACCCTCGATCTTCAGGTCCATCTGGATCGCCGTGATGCCCTCTCGTGTACCCGCGACCTTGAAGTCCATGTCGCCCAGGTGGTCCTCGTCGCCCAGGATGTCGGACAGGATCGCGTTGCGATCGCCCTCCTGGATCAGGCCCATGGCGATGCCCGCCACCGGAGCCTTGATCGCGATGCCCGCGTCCATCAGCGCCAGGATGCCGCCGCAGACCGTCGCCATCGACGACGATCCGTTGGACTCGAGCACCTCGCTGACGAGCCGGATGGTGAAGAGGTTGTCCTCGTCGTCCGGCAGGACCGCGCGGATGGCCCGGTCTGCGAGCGCACCGTGGCCGATCTCGCGGCGGTTCGGACCGCGAAGGGGCCGGACCTCACCGACGCTGAACGGCGGGAAGTTGTAGTGCAGGTAGAAGTTCTTGTAGTACGTCTCCTGCAAGCCCTCGATCAGTTGCTCGTCGCGTCCGCCACCGAGGGTGGCCGCGCAGAGCGCCTGCGTCTCGCCGCGCTGGAAGACCGCCGAGCCGTGAAGCCTCGGGTACGCCGGCACCGTGCACTCGATCGACCGGATGTCCGTCAGGCCGCGACCGTCGATGCGCGTGCTGTCGTCCAGGATGCGAGCTCGCATGACCTCGGCACGCACGTCGTGCAGGGTCTCGCCGACCTGCTTGCCGTACTTCTTGGCTGCGGCCTGCGCCTTCTCGACGTCGGCCAGCGTGCCGAAGCTGCGCGGCGCCGACTTGAACTCGGCCGACAGCTGCGACTTGACCTCGGCCTCGAGCGCGTCGAACGCGCCATAGCGCTTCTTCTTGTCGACGATACGGCTGGCCTCCTGGATGCGCGAGAGCGCCAGTCCCTCGATCTTCGCCCGCAGGTCCGGGTCGGTCTCGGGAGCCGAGACCTCGATCTTGGTCTTGCCGGCGCGCCGGACCAAGTCGTCCTGCGCGTCGAGAATCGGCTGGATCGCGTCGTGTGCGAACCGCAGCGCCGCGATCATGTCGGCCTCGGCCGCCTGGTCCGCGCCGCCCTCGACCATCACCAGCGCGTCGCGGCTGCCCGCGACGATCATGTTGATGTCGGCGCCCGCCGCGGTCTCCACGTCGGGATTCGCGACGAACTTGCCGTCCGCGCGGCAGACGCGCACCGCACCGATCGGACCCGGGAACGGAAGGTCCGAGGTCATGACGGCCGCGGACGCGCCGACGAACGCCAGCATGTCCGTGTCCCAGCCATCTTCGCAGGCCAGCACCGTGGCCGTGACCTGCGTCTCGTCGCGGTAGCCGCTCGGGAAGAGCGGGCGCAGCGCGCGGTCGATGAACCGCGACGTCAGGATCTCCTTCTCCGTCAGCCGGCCTTCACGCTTGAAGAACCCGCCGGGGATGCGCCCCGCCGCGTAGACCTTCTCGACGTAGTCGACGGTGAGCGGGAAGAAGTCGATTCCCTCGCGCGGCTTCGCGCGGTTGACCGTGACCAGCACGGCCGACGCTCCATACGTGACGACGACGGACCCGTTCGACTGCTTGGCCAGCCGGCCTGTTTCGATCCCGAACGGCTTGCCGTTGAGATCCAGTTCTACCTTCTCCATGACATCTCTCTCCATGGGCTGCGGCCTTTTGCCGCGCCCAACTGCTTCGGTACGAGATGTGGGGATCGGGCTGGGAAGGGGGATGCGGAATGAGCGATGGGCAGTGCCGGCGAGGGCTCTGCCCATCGCTCATCCCACACCTCGCATCCACTGTTGATCCTGCCGGACGGGATGTCCGGCCCCAGCCCCCCTGGATGATCGCGCCCGCTTGCTAGCGGCGAATTCCGAGCCGCTCGATCAGCGCGCGGTAGCGATCCTCGTTCTTGCCCTTCAGGTAGTCCAACAACGCTCGACGCTGACTCACCAGCAGGAGCAGGCCGCGGCGCGAATGGTGGTCCTTCTTGTGGACCTGCATGTGCGCGGTGAGCCCCGTGATCCTCTCGCTCAGCAGAGCGACCTGGACCTCGGACAACCCCGTGTCGCCCGGCTTGCTGCCGAACTCGGAGATGATTTCCTGCTTGCGTGCCGTTTCGAGCAACGGACCCCCTTCAGACGCGGGCAACCTATAGCAGAGGGTCCCTGCCCCTGCAATCGCCGTTCTCGCCTAACTCTTGGTGCCTTCTAGAAAAACCCGACTGGTGCGGAGCTCGGCCACGCCGGGGATGGCCTCGACCAGCGCGACGAGGCGCTCTCCGCGCACCAGTTGCAGCAATCCCTCGGGGGGTGCTCCCCTCACTTCGTGCCGCCCCAGCTGGACCCCCTGCCCCACGCGGCGCGCCGTGCGGGCGTCCACGTCGAAGCTCGGCAGGCTGGTCGCGGCGGCCATCGGCCGGATGACGCCGGAAGCCTGCGGATCCAGCCCCTCCAGGTCGTCGAGCGTGACCGCCTGGTCCAGCAGGAACGGGCCACTGCGCGTGCGGCAGAGGTCGCTCAGGTGCCCGCCCGTGCCCAGGCTCGCTCCCAGGTCGTGCGCCAGCGAGCGCAGGTAGGTTCCCGCGCTGCACTCGACCTCGACGGCGACGCGGGGCGCCTCGTAGGCCGTCACCTCGAGCCGGTAGATCGTGACGGGACGCGGCTCCAGGATCACCTCTTCTCCGCGGCGGGCGCGCTTGTAGGCGGGCTCGCCGCCGCGCTTCAACGCCGAGTACGGCGGCGGGACCTGGTCGATCTCGCCCCGGAAGGGCTCGAGCGCCTTGTCGACCAGATCGCGCGCGGGCCAGGGGCCCGGCATCTCGGCCGTGACCTCGCCCTCGCGGTCGTAGGTGGTCGTCTCGATGCCCAGCGTGATCTCGCCCCGGTACACCTTGCGGCCCAGCGTGAGCAGCTGCGAGAGCTTCGTGGCCTCGCCGAGCGCCAGCGGCAGCACGCCCGTGGCCAGCGGATCCAGCGTGCCCAGGTGCCCGACGCGGCGCTGCTTGGCCCAGCGCCGCACGCGCTGCACCACGTCGTGCGAGGTCATCCCCGGGGGCTTGTCGATCACCAGCAGTCCGTCGATCACTCGCTCGTCTCCAGCTCGGCGTCCGCGTCGGCGGGACCCAGGTCGAGCTCTTCCAGGATCTGCTCGACGTGCGCGGCGCGTTCCGGGGATTCGTCGTAGCGGAAATCGAGCTCGGGCACACGCCGGCTGCGCGATCCCTCGGCCAGGCAGCGGCGCAGAAAGGGCTTGGCGTGGTCGAGCGCGGCCTCGGCCTCTGCCCGGTCGCCGAGCGTGCGAAAGAACACGCGCGCATACGAGAAGTCCGGCGAGGGACGCACCTCGAGGATCGAGACGCCCGAAAGGCGCGGGTCCCGCACCCGCTCGGCGATCACCGAAGCGAGCTTCGTCCGGATGTCGCTGGCCGCGCGAGCCTTGCGGTGGCTCATGCGTCCTCCTCCACGTCGACGGTCTCGAACTCGTCGATCTGTGCGACCACGACGTCGTCGCTGGTGAGCTCGGCCAGTCCCAAGTCGTCCACGAAGCGGATCACCTTCTCCATCTCGCTGCGCAGCTTCCTCGGATCGACTCCCACCTTGGCGCAGCCGATGCAGATCGCGTGGCGGTCGTCGTGGTCGGCGATCTCGGCCACCGACACGCGAAAGCGGCTCGAGACGCGGTCCTTGACGGCCCGCACGACGCGCCGCTTCGCCTTGAGCGACTCGGAGTCCGCCAGGGTGAGCTCGATCAGCGCGGCGGCGATCAACATACCGGGATGCCCCGCTAGATGGTGTCGGGCGTCTCTTCCAGCAGGTACGACTCGAGCGTGTCCCCGATCTTGAGGTCGTTGAAGTTCTCGATCCGGAGACCGCACTCGCGGGGAGACTGGACCTCGCGGACGTCGTCCTTGAAGTGCTTGAGGGACGCGACCTTGCCCGAGTAGACCGAGACGCCGTCGCGGACCACGCGGACCAGGTTCGAGCGAAGCATGGAGCCGTCGACCACCGCGGAACCGGCGACCGTGCCGACGCGCGGGATCACGAAGAGCTGCCGCACCTCGGCCGTGCCGGAGATCTTCTCCTCGACCTTGGGCGGGAGCAGACCCGACATGAGCGCGGTCACGTCGTCGAGCAGCTCGTGGATCAGCTCGTAGAGCCGGACCTCCACCCGCTCGGCTTCTGCAAGCTTGCGCGCCGCCGAATCGGGCCGCGCGTGGAAGCCCAGGATGACGGCGTCGGAGGCCGAGGCCAAGATCACGTCGCTCTCGGTGATGGCTCCGACGAGCGTACCGAGCACGTTGACCTTCACCTTCTCGGTCGAGAGCTTCTCGAGGGCATCGCGGACGGCCTCGGAGGTGCCGCGCACGTCGGCCTTGATCAGGACGCGCAGCTCCTTCTCGTCGCTGTCTCCGAGCGTGGCGAAGAGGTCTTCGGCCGATATCAGCTCGCTCTCTTCGACGGCCGCGCCCGCGCGGAGGCTCTCGACCTGGCGATGCTCGATCAGGGACTTGGCCTCGCGCTCGTTCTTGACCGCGACCAGCTCGTCGCCGGCTTCGGGAACCGCGCCCAGGCCGACGATCTGCACCGGCGTAGCGGGGCCGGCCTGCTTGATCTCGTCGCCGTGCTCGTCGAGCATCGAGCGCACGCGTCCGAAGACCTTGCCGGCGACGACCACGTCGCCCTTCGCGAGCTTCCCCTCGCGGATCAGCACCGTCGCGAGCGGCCCGCGGCCCTTGTCGAGCTGCGCCTCGATCACCGTGGCGAGTCCGGGACCCGTGGCGCGCGCCCTCAGGTCCAGGATCTCGGCCTGCAGGTTCAGCTGCTCCAGCAACCCGTCGATGTTCGTTCCCAGCGTCGCCGAGATCTCCGCGTGCTGCACGTCGCCGCCGAACTCCTCGAGCACGACCTCGTGCTCGAGGAGCGCCTGCTTGGCGCGCTGCGGGTTGGCGTTCGGCAGGTCGATCTTGTTGATCGCGACCACCAGGGGCGCGCCCGATGCACGGGCGTGGCTGATCGCCTCGACGGTCTGCGGCATGACGCCGTCGTCCGCGGACACGACCAGCACGACGATGTCGGTGACCTGTGCGCCGCGCGCTCGCATGGACGTGAAGGCCGCGTGACCGGGCGTGTCGATGAAGGTGATCTTCCGGCCGCCGGCCTCGACCTGGTACGCGCCGATGTGCTGCGTGATGCCTCCGGCCTCGCCCGCCACCACGTTCGCGTCGCGGAGCGTGTCGAGCAGTGACGTCTTGCCGTGGTCGACGTGTCCCATGACGGTCACGACCGGGGGCCGCGGCTCGATACCGGTGCTGTCGTCACGGGCGGCGGCGGTCAGATCGCCTTCGACGTCCTTCACCGCCAGCTCGAGCTCGACGCCCAGGTCCTCGCTCAAGAGCTGCGCGGTCTCGACGTCGAGAATGCCGTCGCGCTCGACCTCGGTACCCAGCTGCCGCACGCGGCGGTGCACGTCGCGGAGCTTCACACCGGACTGCCGCGAGAACTCCGGCAGGCTGATCTCGCCCGTGAGCCGCACGATCTTCTTCGAGGGCTCGGACGGGCGCACGGTCTTGCGGCCTGCCGCAGCGCGGCGCTTGCGCGGGTTGATGCGCGACTGCTGCTCGACGATCGAGCGGCGCTGCTCCAGGCGGTGCTGCACGTTGCCGAGCATGGTCCGCGCCAGCGTGTCCTGCTCCTTCAGGTTCGCGGCCAGGTTCGCCTCGCGGCGTGCCGGGCGCTTGCCCACGGGGCGCTGCGCCGCGGCCGCCGCGGCTGCACTCGCGGAAGCCGGCGCCGGCACCGGCGCCGGCTGGGGCCGGATCTCCGGCTCGGGCTGGGTGGACTCGACGGCTTCGGCCTCGTCCGCCGCGGCGGCCTCCTCGACGGCGACGGCGGGGGCTTCCTGGGCTGCGACTGGCTCGGCGCCTGGCTCGGACTCGAGCTGCGGCGTCGCGTCGGCGGCGGCCTCGGGTTCCGCGGCCGGAACCGGGTCGACCCGCTTGCGGCGGCGGATGACGCTCCTGCCGACGCGCTTCTCGACGCGCTGCTCCGGGAGGCCCACGCCGAGCCGGCGGCGGATCTCGTCCACCTGGTCGTCGTCGAGCGACGCCATCTTGCTGCGCAGCTCGATCCCGATCGTCTTGGCCTTCTTCAGGAACTCGTCGGGTTCGAGCCTGAGTTCCTCGGCCAGCTTGTATGCCCTGAGCTTCGCCATTTCCGTTCCTGTCCCGTCCTGGTCGCACGGCTCCGGTCAGGAGCCCGCGCCCGGCTCCTCTTTGCCGCCCTCGACCGGAGTGGCCGCGGGGGCGGGGGCGGTTGCCGGAGCGTCCGCGGGCGCAGCCGCAGGGGGCGCAGCCGCGGCGGCCGCCGCCTCGGCGGCGACGCGCTCCGCCTCTTCGCGCTCGCGGCGCAGCTTTTCCGTGTACAGGGCGCTCGCCTTCTGGCGGATCCCCGTCGCACTCTCTTCGCTGACTCCCGGCAGGGTCGTCAGCAGCTCGTCCTCGGCGGAAGACAGCTCGTCGAGACTCGCGACTCCGTGGTCGAGCAGGATCTTGGCCTCGTGCTCGCCCAGTCCCTCGACGACGCCGAGCGCCTCGGCCAGCTCGTCCTGCACCTCGAGCATCAACGACTCGCTCTTGATGTCGATCTGCCAGCGCGTCAGCTGGACCGCCAGACGCACGTTCTGTCCCTTCTTGCCGATCGCGAGCGAGAGCTGGTCGTCGGGCACGATCACGTCCATGGACTGGTTGTGGTCGTCGACCATGATGCGCACGACCTGCGCCGGCGCGAGCGCCGACACCACGTAGCGCACCGGGTCCGAGGCCCAGGGCACGATGTCGATCTTCTCGCCGCGAAGCTCCTGTACGACCGCCTGCACCCGGCTGCCGCGCATGCCGACACAGGCGCCGACCGGATCCACGTCGGAGTCGCGCGAGGCGACCGCGATCTTGGCGCGAGCGCCGGGCTCGCGGGCCGCGGCCTCGATGCGCACGATGCCCTCGTAGATCTCGGGCACCTCCTGCTCGAAGAGCTTGGTCAGGAACTCGGTGCAGCCACGCGACAGGATGATCTGCGGCCCGCGAGCTTCCTTGAGCACGTCGAGCACGTAGGCGCGGATGCGCTCGTTCACGCGGTACATCTCGCGTGGCACCTGCTCCTTGCGGTAGACGATGCCCTCGGCGCGGCCCAGGTCGACGATCAGGCTGCCCTTCTCGATACGACGCACCACGCCGTGGACGATCTCGCCCTTCCGGTCCTTGTACTCGTCGTAGATCATCTGGCGCTCGGCGCCGCGGACTTCCTGGATGATCACCTGCTTCGCCGTCTGCGCAGCGATGCGGCCGAAGCCCGCGGTGTCGAGCTTGAGGCCGATCTGGTCGTCGATCTCGACGTCGGGGTCGTGCTCCTTTGCCTCGTCGACACCGATGTGCGTATCGTCGGTCGGACTCTCGACGACCGTCTTGAACTCGAAGAGCTCGAGTTCACCGGACTCCGTGTTGAACTGGGCTTCGATCTCCCGCTCCATCCCGTACTTGCGCCGGGCGGCGGTGACCAGTGCCTTCTCGAGGGTCTCGATCAGGACGTCGCGGCTGATGCCCTTGTCCTTTCCCATCTGCTCGATGATGCGGTTGAGGTCGAGGTCCATGGCTAGTGCTCCGCCTCCTGTGCGTCGGATTGGGAGTCGAACGGGTAGAATGCGTTCGCCTTCGAAATACCCGAGAAGGGAATGCAGACGCTGTCGGCTTCGATCTCGACGCGCGCCTCTCCGGCCTCGAATGCGGCCAGCCGACCCTTGAAGCGGCGACTCCCGCCGATGCGCTCGCGCGTCTCGAGCTGGACCTGCTGGCCGACCGCGCGTTCGAAGTCGACCTCGCGGCCGAGCGCGCGGTCCACGCCGGGAGAGCAGACTTCGAGCGTGTAGGCTCCATTGAACAGGTCATCGGCGTCGAGGCCGGTACCGATCTCGCGCGAAACCCCGGCGCAGGCGCCGAGCGTGACGCGTCCATCGCCCTGCGGCGTGTCCAGCACCACCTGCACGTGGGTGCGCCCGCGTCCCTGGTTGACGCTGGCGTCCACGATCTCGAGCCCGTGCGAGCTGGCGACGGGCTCGATGACGTGAAGAAGTGCTGGAGAGATATCCCGGTACATCTATGTCTTCGACTGGTCCTTTAGGCTTCTCTTCTCTGCTTTTTTCGGCCGCCCAGACAGAAACGGAGCGGACGCGATGCCCACTCCGAACCAGACAAGCCAGACTCGAACCGATCGAGCCACCCCCCGGGGCATCGCGTGAGGACCCCCGAAGAGACAGCTCTGTAGCTGCTAAGTGCGTGTCATTTATCAAAAATCTCCCCCAGCGGCAACTCCGCCAGCCCCCGCTCCGGCCCCACACGACGGTCACACGACGAGGGCCCGCCGATGGGCCGTCCCTTCAGGAGAGAAGCCCGCCCACCAGGTCCCGCACCCGCGCGATCCCGTGGCGTTCCAGGTAGGCCTGCAGGCCGTCCCGGACCTCGAGCGCGGCCCCCGGGTTGGCGTAACTGGCGGTGCCGACCTGTACGGTGCTGGCCCCGACCAGCAGGAACGCGACGGCGTCCTCGCCCGAGGTGATCCCGCCGATTCCACAGATGGGAATCTTCACCGCCTGCGCCGCCTGGTAGACCATACGCAGCGCCACCGGCCGGATCGCCGGTCCGGAGAGCCCGCCCAGCACGTTGCTCAGCGCCGGGCGGCGCCGCTCGACGTCCACGGCCAGGCCCTGCATCGCGTTGATCAGCGACAGCCCGTCGGCGCCCTCCCCCTCGGCCACGCGCGCCATCTCGGCGATCGAGGTGACGTTGGGCGAGAGCTTGACCAGCAGCTTCATGCCCGTGCTCGCCCGGCAGGCGCGCACCAGCGAGGCCAGCACGGCCGGGTCCTGCCCGAACTCGATCCCGCCGGACTTCACGTGGGGACAGCTCGCATTGATCTCCAGCGCGACGACGCCCGGCGCCCCCTCGAGCCGCCTGCACACCTCGCCGTAGCGCTCGATCTCGGTTTCGAAGACGCTCGCGACGACAGCCACGCCCTCGGGCAGCGCGGGGAGCTTCTCGTCGATGAACGCCTCTACGCCCACGTTCTCGAGGCTGATGGCATTGAGCATCCCCGCGGGGGTCTCGGTGATCCGCGGCGGCGGGTTTCCCGCGCGCGGCTCGAGCGTCAGCGACTTGGCGACGAAGCCGCCGATCTCGCGCAGGTCGAGCAGGCCCGCCAGCTCGGTGCCGTAGCCGCAGGTGCCGCTCGCGAGCAGCACCGGGTTGCGCAGCGCGACGCCGCACAGGTCGGCCGACAGATCGGGAGGCTCGGGACGGTCGGACGCGCCCGCTCCGCCGGCCGTCACGGCAAGCCCTTCCAGTCGAGCCGCTCCGCGTCGAAGACCGGCCCATCCGTGCACACGTAGCGGAAGCCCTGGTCCGTCGGCACGACGCAGCCCAGGCAGATTCCGATGCCGCAGGCCATCCGGCTCTCGAGCGAGACGTGGCAGGGAACGCCGGCCGCCTGCGCGAGCCTCCAGGCCGCGTCCATCATCGCGGTGGGCCCGCAGGCGAAGACCTCGTCTCCGGGCTCCGGCGCCATCAACTCGGTGACGAGGCCCCGGTGGCCCGAGGATCCGTCCTCGGTCGCGAACTGGAGGTCCACCGGCAGGGCCTCGAAGTCGGCCAGGCCCAGGATCGCCCCGCGCGTGCGGCCGCCGAGCAGCACCCGCGCGCGCGAGCCCAGCTGCGCGGCGAACTCGTACAGCGACGCGGTTCCCGTCCCCCCGCCGACCAGGATCGCCCGTCCCCCCGAACCCGCGGGCGCGGTGAAACCGTTGCCGAGCGGGCCGAGCACGCCGAGGTCGTCGCCCGGCGAGAGCGCGGCGAGCAGCGCCGTACCGCGCCCGACCACGTGGAAGCGGAACTCGACGCGTCCGCCATCGGCGCGGAACACCGCCATCGGGCGCGGCAGCAGCGGGTCCAGGTGGAGCCCGTGCGGGTCGAGCGAGAGCATGGCGAACTGGCCCGGGCGGTGCGCGGGCCACTCCGGAACGTCGAGCGTCACGCCGTGGGCGTCCGCGCGCAGCACGCTCGCGATCGCGCGGATCAAGCGCGCGCTCCCCGGTCAGCCGCCATCGCGCGTGCGCTCCACGTCGATCCCCAGGCTGCGGAGCTTGCGCGACAGGCTCTCGCGCTTCAGCCCCACGACCTCGGCCGTGCGCGAGATGTTGCCGCCGTGCTCGCGCAGCTTCTCGCTCAGGAACTCGCGCTCGAAGAGCGTCCGCGCGTCGGCCAGGCGGTCGGCCCCCATGCTGCGCAGCCGCGCGTCGCGGGCCGAGTCGGTGATCTGCTCCGGCAGCGCCGAGACGTCGATGATCTCGGTCGGTGTCATGAGCACGAGCCGCTCTACGATGTTCTGCAGCTCGCGCACGTTGCCGGGCCAGTTGTGCGCGACGAGCTTCGACAGCGCCTGCGGCGACAGCGACTTGCGAGCCACGGAATTCTCCGTGCAGAAGCGGTCGAGAAACCGCTCGGTCAGCAGCGGGATGTCGTCGGCACGCTCGCGCAGCGGCGGCACGTGAAAGGGGATTACGTTCAGGCGGTAGTAGAGATCCTCGCGGAAGCGGCCTTCCGCCATCTCCTCGCCCAGGTCCTTGTTCGTCGCCGCGATCACGCGCACGTTCACCTCGATCGTCTGGTTGCCACCGACGCGCTCGAAGCGGTGTTCCTGCAGGATGCGCAGGATCTTGGCCTGGGTCATCAGGCTCATGTCGCCGATCTCGTCCAGGAAGATCGTGCCGCCGTCGGCGGCCTCGAACTTGCCCTGCTTGGTCTGGAGCGCGCCGGTGAACGCGCCCTTCTCGTGTCCGAAGAGCTCGCTCTCGATCAGCTCCTCGGGAATCGCGGCCGAGTTCACCTCGATGAAGGCGGCGTCCACGCGCTTCGACAGCAGGTGCAGCTGGCGCGCGACGAGCTCCTTGCCCGTGCCGTTCTCACCCGTGATCAGCACCCAGCCATCGGTCGGGCCGGCCACGGCGATCTGCTCCTTGAGCTGCCGCATCACCCCGGTCTCGCCGATGATCTCGCTGCTGCCGCGCAGCTCGTCGCGGAGCCGGCGGTTCTCGCGGGCGAGCCGCGTGGTCTCGAGCACGTGGCGCACGCAGAGCAGCAGCTTGTCGTAGGACAGCGGCTTCTCGAGAAAATCGTACGCGCCGAGCCGCGTCGCGCGCATCGCGGTCTCGACCGTGCCATGGCCCGACATCATGACCACCGGAAGGTCGGGCCGCGTGGCGTGGACGCGCTCGAGCACGACCAGTCCGTCGTCGCCCGGCATCGACACGTCGAGCAGCACCAGGTCGGGGCCGTCCCTCTCGATCCGGCGGAGCGCCTCCTGCCCGCCCGACGCGGTGCAGGTCTCGAACCCCTCGTCGGAGAGGATGTCCGCGACCAGCCTCAGGATGCTCGGCTCGTCATCGACGATCAGGACCTTCTGCGCCATGCGCCTCTCAGGTCCTCACCGGCAGCTCGATCGCGAACGCCGTTCCGCGGGGCTCGTTCGACCGGACTCGGATGTAGCCCGAGTGGTCCGACACGATGCGGCTCACGATCGCGAGCCCGATGCCGGAGCCCTCGGCCTTGGTCGAGAAGCCCGGCTCGAAGAGGCGCCCCCGATCCTCGGCGCGAATGCCGACGCCGCTGTCCGCGATCTCGAGGTGCACGATGCCCACCTCGGCGTCGAGCCGCGTCGAGACGCGGATGTTGCGCGGCCCGTCGTCGGTCGCGTCGATCGCGCCGATCGCGTTGTCGACCAGGTTGAGGATGACGCGCTTGATCTGCTCGCGGTCCACGTCGAGCTCGGGCAGCTGCGGGTCGAGCTCGATCTCGAACGAGATCGACTGGCGTCCCTCGTACATGCTCACCGTATCCGCGACCAGCGCGTTCAGGTCGGTGGGCACGGGATCGGTGGCCGGCAGCTCGGCGAAGCTCGAGAACTCGCTCAGCAGCAGCTTCATCGCGTCTACCTGCCCCGTGATCGCGTCGGTGCACTGCTCGAGCAGCTTCTGGGAATCGGGATCGGTGAGTGTGCCCGAGAGCTTGCGCCGCAGCCGCTGCGCCGACAGCTGGATCGGCGTGAGCGGGTTCTTGATCTCGTGTGCGATGCGCCGTGCCACGTCGCGCCAGGCGGCCATGCGCTGCGCCCGGATGATGCGCGTGACGTCGTCGATCACGACCACGAAGCCCGAGGCCTCGTCGTCCACCTCGGCCAGGCCCGACACCGTCCAGTTTAGCGTGCGCAGCTCGCCGCCGATCGAGACCGCGACCTGGCGGCGCAGCGCCCCGTGCCCGCCGCTCGAGAGCCGCCGAAGCAGGCCCTCGACCGCGGCCAGGGCGTCACCGGACAGGATCTCGCCGAGCTTCTTGCCGATCCAATGCCCGCGCGGCACGCCCAGCAGCCGCAGGGCGGACGGGTTGATCGTGGTGACGGCACCGTCGGCGTCGAGCGAGATCACGCCCGCGCCCACTCCGCCCAGGATGATCTCGATCAGCGCGCGGCGGCGTTCCAGGTCCTCCCGGTTCGCCTTCAGGTCGCTGGCCATGCGGTTGAAGGCACCGACCAGCTGCCCCAGCTCGTCCTCGCCGCGCTGCTCGAGGCGAACGTCCAGGTTGCCCGAGGCGACCTCCTCGGTGGCGTCGGCCAGGCGCTGGATCGGGTCCGTGATCTGCTTGGCGAGGCGGAAGCCCATCCACGACGAGAAGAGGACGCTGACGAGCGTGATCATCAGCAGCAGCATCAGCATGCTGGTCTCGAAGGTGCCCGTGCCCGGCTGCAGCCGGCGGTACTCGTCGAGAGCCGCGCGCACGCCGTCGATGCGCTCGCCCATGTCGTGGGGCATGAACTGGTTCACGACCACGACGCCGACGATGTCGTTCGGGTTGAAGGTCGACCGGATCGGCACGACGCCGCGGACGAGCTCACCTGGTCCGGCCTCGTCGATCGAGGTGCGTTCCATGCCTTCGAGGCCCGAGCGGATCAGGTGCGAGTCCGGAGCTTCCAGGGCGACGACCGCGGCGTCGGGGTCGGTCGCGCTGGCCAGCTCCTCCTGCTGCGAGCTGAAGACCTCGACCACCGCCAGGCCGTACTCGGACTGCTTGAGGGCGACGAAGGCGCGCAGCGCGTCGAGCGAGTCCTCGTTCATCAGACGCTGCTCCGCCACCTGTTTCGCCATGCGGCGAGCGAAGCCGAGCGTGCGGTTCTCGGACTCCGCGTAGTACATCTCCGCCACCTCGATCGACTGCTCGAGGCCGTCCGAGAGCTGCAGCTCGAACCAGGTCTGCACGGTGTGCAGGACGAGGAAGGCCGCCAGCACGAAGAGCGCCGTGGACGACACCACCGCCGTGAACACGAACGAGACCACGAACTTGGTGTTGAGCCGCGCCCCGATCAGCCCGCGGCGCCGGTCGGTGATGAGCTTGACGACGTTCCTCGCCAGCAGGAAGGCGAGCAGCCCGATGCCGATGACGTTGACGTGCACCAGCGCCAGGAATACCGCCCCGCTCCCGATCGGGAGCGAGCGCGACTGCGCCAGCACCAGCGGCTCGAACGCGAACAGCGCCCCGAGCAGCAGCCCCACCAGCGCGACGATGCTCCACTCGCGGCGCCGCCGGCGCTGCTCGGCAGGCGGCAGCACCGGGCGGCCCGATCCCGTCCCGGCGTTCGACTGCGGTTCGGCCTGTTTCCCGGCCTCGGTGTCGGACTTCACGCGTCGGGAACGGTACTGCACGCCGGAGCGGGGTTTCAACCGCACGCCCACGCGGGTCGATCCTGCAAGCGGCCGGAAAAACTGGCATTTCAGCGCAGCGAGAGAGTCAAGGTAGGCCTTGGCGCGTCCGAATAGGGCGGGGTGAGCCAGAACCCGATCCACCCGCGTCTACAGTCGCTGCTCGAGACCCTGGAAGCCGACCCGACCGACACGCCGGCCTTCCGAACGCTCGAGGAGGAACTCTTCGTCGGCGGCAACTGGAGCCAGCTCGCGATCGTCTACGAGTGCCGGCTCGAGGGCCTGCCCGACGACGACGACCGCCGTCCCGACCTCACCCTGCGCCTGGCCGACA
Organism: Deltaproteobacteria bacterium; assembly: GCA_019311115.1. Lineage (GTDB taxonomy): Bacteria > Myxococcota_A > UBA9160 > SZUA-336 > SZUA-336 > JAFDDB01. The sequence continues at coordinate 5,038 of JAFDDB010000022.1, read as the reverse complement.
TGCTGCGCGAGCGGCTCGGCAAGCCCGCGAAGGCGCGCCCGTACTACGAGCGGCTGCTCCAGGCCGACCCGTCGGGCCCCGGGGCCCTGGCCGGCCTGCGGCGGGTCCACGTGGAGCTCGGGAACCTGACCGGCGCGCTCCAGATCGCGGAACTCGAGGAGCAGCTCGAGCTTCCGCGCGCGCGCAAGGGGCCGATCCTCGCGGAGATCGGTGAACTCTGGCGCCTGCTCGGTGACGCCGGCGAAGCGCGTCGCCACTTCGACGAGGCCATCCAGCTGACGCCGGACTGCGACCAGGCGCTGGCGGGGCTGGCGGGCCTGGCAACCGACTCGGGCGACACCGCTACCGCGATCGCGCTCCACGAGCAGCGGCTGCAGGGATTGCGCGGGACCGCGCGCAGCAACGCCATGGAGGAACTGGCGGGGCTGCTGCCCGACTCCGACGCGGATCGCGCGCGGTCGTTGCTGCGCGACGTGGTCTTCGCCGACCCGGGCCGGCTCAGCGCGATGCGGAGCCTCCTCGAGCTCGAGCGGAAGGCCGACAACGCCGAGCGGGTCGAGGAGCTGAGCGACTCGATCTGGGCGGTTTCGAAGGACGACGGCGAGCGCCGCGCTCTCGCGATCGGGACGGCGAGCCAGCTGCTCGAAGGCGATGCGGACCTCGACGGCGCCTGGCGCTGGCTCCAGCGGGGGCTGGCGATCGCGCCGGACGACGTCGACCTGCTGCAGCTTCGCGCGCGGCTGTGCCGCCGGCGCAAGGAACCCGACGCCCTGATCCAGACGCTCGAACGCCTCGACGAGCTCGAGGAACCGGACACGATGCGCAAGCTCGAGATCGCCGTGCTCCACGAGAGCGCCGACCGGCCCCAGGAGGCCGTGCGGCATCTGCGCGAGCTGGTGGCGCGCAGTCCCGAGGAGCCCGAGGCGCTCGAGGCCCTGGACCGCTGCCTCGAGCGAACGGGCGATCCCGCCTCGCGCGTCGAGGTCCTGGAGCGGCGTCTCGCCTCGTCCGCCGAGGGAGAGGACTGTGCCGCCCTCTGGAAGGAGCTCGGGGACCTGCAGCTGGACCGGCTCGACGCTCCGGCCGAGGCCGAGGCGGCCTACCGGCACGCCCTGACCTGCCACCCCGGCATGGCCGACGCCGCGGAGCGCCTGGTCGAGCTGCTGCGCAAGGGCGAACGGTTCGACGAGGTCGCGAGCCTCATGCAGCAGGCGGCGGACGCGGCCACGGCGGGACCCGAGCGCGCGCTGCGCCTCTGCGAGCTGGCGGAGTTCACCCTCGGGACGCTCGGTGAGCTGGCGGGCGCACACGAGCTGTTCTCGCGAGCCCTCGAGACCGACCCCGCCTGCAGCACGGCGCTGGCGGGGCTGCGCACGGTGGCCGAGCGCGGCGGCGGCTCCGAGGCGCTGTTCGAGGCCTGCGAGCGCGAGCTGGCTGCGAACCCGAGCGACGAGCGGCGAGGCCAGCTGCTGCGCGACCTCTTCGCCGCGGCCCGCCTCGAGGACGATCCGGCGCGCGCGCAGAGCGTGGCCGAGCGATGGGCGTCGCTCGAGGCGAGCCCGGAGGCGTTCGGCGCCCTGGTCGAGCTGGCGCGCGAGCGTGGCGACACACAGGCCGAGACCGCGGCGCTGGAGTCGCTCGAGGCGCTGCTGCACGACCAGCCCGAGACCCGCGCCGGCTGCCTGGATCGGCTCGGCGACCTGGCGATCGCCAGCGAGGACACGGCGGGTCAGGACCGGGCGGTGCGCTGGTGGCAGGAAGCCGTCGCCGCGCAGTCCGCGTCGCCCGCACGCGGCAAGCTGATCGCGCTGTGCCGGCACACCGGCCGCCTCCCCGAGCTCGCCGAGCATCTGCGCGTCGCGATCGCGGACGGTCCCGAGCCCGAGGCGCTCGGCGCGATGCAGGTCGAGCTGACACGCGTGCTCGCGAAGCTCGGCGACTTCGCGGGAGCGACCGACGCGCTGCGTCCGGCGTTCGACCGCGCGCCCGAGAACCGCGGCATCGCCGACCTGCTCGAGAGCCTGCTCTCGGAGCAGGACCGCATCGAGGACCTGACCGACGTACTGGGCCGCCGGCTCGAGTGCGAGCGCGACCCGGGACAGCGGCGCGAGCTGGCGCACCGGTGCGCGGGGCTCCTGCTGGACGGACTGGCTCGTCCCGCCGACGCCGTCTCCACTCTCCACGAGCTCGCCGATCCGAGCCGCCACGACGGCTTGGAGCAGCTCTTCGAACGAGCGCTCGAAGCGGCGGGCGGCGCGGTGCGCGCCGAGCGCCAGACCTGGCTGTCCACGCGCGAGCCATACGTGGACGAGTCGGTGCGGCTCGACCTGCTGCTCTGCCTTGCGAAGCTGCAGCAGGAGAGCGGCCAGCTCGATCAGGCGATCGACTCGCTGCGCCGGGCGGAACGGCTCGCGAAAGCCGGAGAGCTCGAGGTCGTGCACCGCTCGCTGCTGACGCTGGTGCGCGAGCAGGGTGACCCCGAGGAGCAGCTCCGCCTGCTCTCCCGCCTGCTCGACGACTCCGAGGATCCGTCCACGCAGGCGGCCGTCCGGATCGAGCAGGCGCGGATCCAGATCGACGCGCTCGACCAGCCGGAGCAGGCTCTCGGCGACCTCGCCCAGCTCGACGTCGGGACGCTGGCCGCGACCGAGCTCCGCTTGCTGGCTGGCCTCTACGCTCGCGCCAACGCGCCCGAGCGGCGCGTCGCCACGCTCGAGGCCCTGGCCGAGGCCGTGCCGGACCTCGAAGAGCAGCTGCAGGTCTGGCTCGAGCTGACGGAGTTGCTCGCGGACGGGCCGGACGAGCTTCGCGACGAGGCGCGCGCCGAGACCTGCCTGCGCGACCTGCTCGAACGCTACCCGGACGACCCGCGGCTCTTCGACCGTCTCGGCACGCTCTACGAGCGGGCCGGAAAGGGGCGGGAACGGGCCGACCTGATCCGCCTCCGGCTGGCCGGTGACGAGGTTCCGGGTCCGGAGCGGACCTCGCTGTCGCTGCAGCTCTCGCGCCTGCTCCAGGACCTCGACGAGCCCGGCGAAGCCGTCGAGGTACTCGAGAACGGCCGCAAGCTGGCGCGCGCAGAAGAGGCGGCGTCGCCCGCGCTCGACGCGGCGCTGCTGCACGCGCTCGAGTGCGCCGGAGACGGCGCGCGGCGCTGCGGGCTCTGCGAAGAGATGGCCTCCGAGACGACCGGGGCCGATCGCGCGCGCTGGCTCGAGCGCTGGCTCGACGCGCTCGAGAGCCAGGGCGCCGGCGCTGAGCCGCGTCTCGCGGTGGTCGAGCAGCTGCTCCACACCGAGGGCGTGAGCCCGAGCCTGCGCATCCTGCGCGTCTCGCTGCTGCGCGCTCTCGACCGCTCGGCCGACCTGGCCACTGCGATCGAGGATCTGCTCGCGGCCGACGCGACGCTCTCCACCGGGCGCCGCCGCGGACTGGTCCGCGAGCTGCTGCGCGCCTGCGATGGAGAGCTCGGCGACCCCGCGCGTGCGCTCGCCCTGATCGAGCGCGAGGTGACCGACGATCCCGAGCTCGCAGTCCCCGGCGCGCAGCTGGCCGCGAAGCTAGGCGACCCGGACCGGGAGGCCGCCCTGCTCGCCCCGCGCGTCGCGGCGATGCAGGACGAGGCGCGTCCCGCGGAGATCCGTCAGCTCGCGCTGGCGCACGTCGCGCGCCGCTGCCCTGGGGACGCCGAGCCGCTGCTCCAACGCGCGCTCGAGACGCACCCGCGCGACCGCCAGGTCCTGGCGGCGCTCGAGTCGATCCTCCGCCAACGCAACGACGCCGAGGGCGTGTTGAAGCTGCTCGCGACGCACTTCCAGCTCGAGGACGCCGACCGCCGCATCGAGATCGCACGTGAGGGCGAGAAGCTGAGCGCGGAGCTGGGCGACGCGCACGGTGAGCTGCGCTGGCTGCGCCGCCGCCACGCCCTCGAGACCCTGAAGCCCGCCGCGTGTCAGCGCTGGCTCGAGCTGGAGCGCAGCGAGGGCGACGACGCGGGCGTACTCCAGGCGCTGACGGAGCTGCGCGAGCAAGCGCCGAACGGGCCCGAGCAAGCGGCGCTGCTGGCCGCAGAAGCCGACACGCGGCTCACCTTCGGCCAGCTCGACCTGGCGCGGGCGCAGTACGAGCAGGCCATCGCGGACGTCGACGATCCGCCGGTCGCGTGGCTCGAGGCGCTGGACGGCATCCTCGACGCGCAGGGACGCACGGTCGAGCGCGCCGGCCTGCTCCGCGAGCTGTCTCAACACCCCGGGCTGTCGCCGCGCGAACGCGTGCGCCACCAGGAAGCGAACGTCGCCTTGCTGGCCGCCCACCCGCAGCAGCGCGAGCAGGCCGCCGCCGAGCTGCGCGCCCTGCTCGACCTCGACTCCGACACGAACAAGAGCACGAGCCGCCGCACGCAACTGCTCGCGCTGTACGACGGGCTCCAGTGGCCGTTGGCGTGGTGCGAGCTGGCCGAGTCGCTGCTGCCCTCGCTCGAGGCCGGCGAGGCCGAGAAGCTCGAACGCGAGATCGCGCGGCGCCTGGGGCAGGAGCTGCGCTCCCCGCTGGCCGCCGCCGAACGCTGGCGGCACATCCTGGAGCGCGACCCCGACGACCTCGAGGCGCTCGCCGCACTGGCCGAACTGCTGGACGCACCCGGTCACGAGTCCGAACGCGCCGACGCATTGGAGCTGTACGCGGCGGCCGGCGCACTCGACGCGGGAGAGGTCTGGCTCGAGGCGGCGCGCGTCCGCTGGCAGGTGCTGCGCGACTCCGAGGCGGCGCTGCAGGATCTGGACGCGGCCCTCGCCGGACGCGACAACCTGGCCGAGGCGCACGAGCTGCGCCGCGAGCTCTGCGAGCAGATCGCGGATGCCCCGCGCGAGATCGAGTCGCTGCGCGCGCTGCTCGAGATGCACCCGAACGCCCGGCACTCGGACGACCGCTGGCTGCGCCTCGCCGAGCTACTGCTGGACCACCCGCGGTCCGACGCCGAGAGTACGCGCGACGAGGCGGCACAGGCCGGCGCCGCGGCGCTCGCGGTCCACGCCGACCC
>JAFDDB010000203.1 GCA_019311115.1 Deltaproteobacteria bacterium | reverse complement strand
GCCCTGGTACGGCAGCAGGCGGCGGCCGATCCCCCGCTTGGAGCGGGCGGAGGCGGGCGTGAGCGACATGACCGTGTCGACCTGCATGTCCGGGTCGCTCGACTCGTCCTGGCTGTGTGCGTGGTGCGCGTCGTGGCTGACGGTCCACGACTGGAAGCCGAGGCCGTTCACCACGGTGAAGGCCAGGTGACCGACGAGCGAGTTGATCGCCGGGCTGCGGTGGACCGCGCCGTGGCCGGCGTCGTGCGCGGCAAAGCCGATCTGCACCGAGACGAAGCCGGCGGCCAGCGCCGCGAGCCACGGCGCCACGCCAGCGGGAAGCGTCCACGCCGCGATCGCGCAGGCGCCGAGCAGCGGCAGGCCGGTCGCCAGGCGCAGCGCATACCCCGCGCCCGCCGGCGCCAACGCGCCCGCGGATTCGGCGTCGGCGCGAAGCTCGGAGAGCACGCGGGCTGACGTGTCAGGACCGACACTCGTGACACTCGACGCGACCAAGGTGGCGACAGGGTACATCCTGACCGAACCTCTCGCCGTGAGCGCCCCGCGTCCCGCATGGCAGGCGGCCTTCGAGTTCGGGCTGCTCCTCGTCACCGCTGTCCTGGTCGGCGCGCTCGCCGGCGATGTACTCGCCTCGGCAAACTCCGCAGGCATCTTCCACTTCCCGGTCGTGGCCGGCCTCGTGCTCGGCGTCGTCTGTGCGGACTTCGCGAGCGGCGCGTTGCACTGGTTCTGCGACCGGTTCTTCGAGGCCGACACTCCCCTGCTCGGCCCGATGCTGATCGTGCCCTTCCGCGAGCACCACGACGATCCGCAGGGCATCGTGCGCCACGGGCTGCTCGAGCTTCACGGCAACAGCTGCATCCCGATCATCGCGCTGCTGCTCCTCGGGCGCGCGCTGCCGGCCACCCCGCTGCTCCAGAGCTGGGTGCTGTTCTTCTCGTTGGCCGCGCTCGCCACCAACCAGTTCCACCGCTGGGCGCACGACCCCGCGCCGGCGGCGCCGGTATGCTGGCTGCAGCGGCACGGCCTGATCCTGTCGCCCGAAGGACACGACCGGCACCACCGCGGCGAGTTCCAGAAGAGCTTCTGCATGACGACGGGCTGGCTGAACCCGCCGCTCGACCGCCTCGACTTCTTTCCGCGGGCGGAGCGGGCGCTGCGCGCGTTGCGCCCCGCCCGCTCCGCGAAGGACTGATGCCCGCGTCGGAGTTCTCCGAGTTCAGGTTCGGCGACGGCAAGATCAGCGGCACGCTGTCGCTGGCGCTCGGAGTCCTCGGGTTCGGGGCCGTGCTCTGCCTGCTCTACCCGAGCCTGCTCACCACGCCCGACATGCGCTCCGTCTACTCGATGCCGCTGGTACGCGCGCTGATCCAGGGAGCACTGGCGCTCGCGTTCGCGCTGGGTGTGCTGAACGTCGTGCTGGGCTGGCGCCGATACACGGGCGTCGCCGGGATCGCGCTCGCCGTCGCCGCGACGCTGCTGGGCGGGTCCGAGGTCGAGATCGAGACCCCGCTCGACGCGTCGCGCTACATCGGGCTCGACTGGTTCATCTTGAACCTGTTCGTGCTGGCGCTGATCTTCGTCCCGATGGAGCGGGTCTTCGGACGCCTGCGCGAGCAGAAGATCTTCCGCCGGGGCTGGCGAACCGACCTGGCGCACTTCTTCGCCAGCCACGTGGGCGTTCAGGTCAGCGTATTGCTCACCATGATCCCCGCCGCCGTGTTCTTCCGCTGGCTGGTGGACTCCGACTTCCAGACGGCCGTCGGCGCACAGCCGCTGCTGCTGCAGGCGGTCGAGGCGTTGGTGCTGGCCGACCTGTTCGCCTACGCGTCGCATCGGCTGTTCCACTCGGTGCCGCTGCTCTGGCGGTTCCACGCGATCCACCACTCCTGCCAGCAACTCGACTGGCTGGCCTCGTCGCGGCTCCACCTGGTGGACATCCTGCTGACGCGGGCCGTGGCCTTCGTGCCGCTGTACGTGATGGGCTTCGCGCCGGCCGCCCTCTACCCGTACCTGGTATTCGCGTCGCTGCAGGGGATCTTCATCCACGCCAACCTCGGCTTCCGCTTCGGCTGGCTGCGCTACGTGCTGGTGACACCGCAGTTCCACCACTGGCACCACACGGCGCAGCCGGAGTTCGTGGACCGCAACTTCGCCATCCACCTGCCGCTGATCGACTGGCTCTTCGGCACCTACTACCTGCCGGACGACCGCTGGCCCGAGCGCTACGGCATCGACGGGGACCCGATTCCCGACGGCTGGTGGAAGCAACTGGTGGACCCGTTCATCTCGCACCCCGACCGCTGAGAGTCGCGGTCCGCTCGCACCGCGAGCGGCGGATCGGGTACGCTGCCCGACGGAGGATCCCCTGCATGCCCTACGCACATCGCACCATCCACGACGCGGACGCGCACATCATGGAGACGCCGGACTGGCTGGCCGAGTACGCCGATCCCGACCAGCGCGAGCGCTTCGCGCCGGTCCACGTCTCGGCGGTCCGGCCGGGCGAGTCCGAGCTGATCGAGCGCTTCCGCGCGCAGCACGCCGATCCCTCGTATCGGGCCGAAGACGAGGCGCAGATCCTGCTGCGCAAGAACTGGGCGGCGACGGGTTCGTTCATCAAGGAGGACCGCCCCGCGGCGCTTGACCTGTTGGGCTTCCAGAGCCAGCTCGTGTTCAACACCTTCCTGAACGGGAAGCTGCTGGCGTCGGAGCGCGGCGACGACGCGGACGAGACCTACGCCATGGCGCGCGCGCACAACCGCGGCATGCTCGACTTCTGCTCGGTGGACCGCCGCCTGCTGGCCACCGCCTACATTCCGCTCCGCGACTTCGACCGATCCGACCGACTGGCCGGCGAGGCCATCGACGCGGGAGCCCGCTCGCTGCTCGTTCCCTCCGGCTGCCCGCTCACGCACTCGCCGAGTCACGTGCGGCTCGACCCGATCTGGCGCCGCGCCGAAGAAGCGGGGCTGCCGGTCGTCTTCCACGTGGGCGGCGGAGCGCGCGCGGCCGACGGACAGCTATTGGACCCGGCGTACTTCGAGAACGGCGGGCCGCCGGTTCCGGACTTTCACGGCGGCGACGAGAACTTCCGCTCGATCGACTACATGGCGATCCCCACGCAGCCCATGCAGACGCTCGCCACGATGATCCTCGACGGCGTGCTCGACCGCTTTCCGCGGCTTCGCCTGGGAGTGATCGAGCAGGGAGCGTCGTGGCTGCCCAGCTGGATGCGCTACCTCGACTCGGCGTTCGACGCCTTTCGCAAGCGCGAAGAGCGGCTGCAGGCGCTGTCGATGCGGCCGAGCGACTTCGTCAAGCGCCAGGTGCGCGTCACGCCGTATCCCGCGGAGGACGTCGGCTGGATCGTGCGGAACTCCGGCGACGGGGTCTGCCTCTTCTCCTCGGACTACCCGCACGTCGAGGGCGGCCGGAACCCGATCCGCCGCTTCGAGGAGAGCATGAAGGACCTGTCGGAACCCCAGAAGCAGGCGTTCTATTGCGACAACATGATCGACCTGATGGGGAACGGCCTGACCGCCTGAGCACGGCGGTCGTGCAGCCGCCGGCGGACGCTCGGCTCCTCAGCGGCCGGTCAGCGCAAATGAATGCGCAGGGGCGTCCGCCAGCGGCGCCTCGAGGTCGAGGTGCAGCGAGGATCCCTCGAGGCGTGCCGCGACCGGGACGCCGGTCGCGAGGTGGCGCACCTGGGGCGGGCCGGGCAGCGCGGCCGGCAGTGGGATCACCAGGCGGCGGTCCCGCGGCGTGGCGAGGAGCGTGGCGAAGACCACCCCGCCCTTGCTCGTGAAGCGGACGGCAACTCCGTCCGGCGTCTCGGCGTCGGCCACGACCCAGGGCCGCGTGCCGTAGATCGCCTCGCCGTTCGCTTCGAGCCACGCGCCGAGCGCGTCCAGGCGCGAGCGCTGCGGCTCCGGGATCGACGCGTCGTCGCCGCGCGGGCCCACGTTGAGCAGCAGGTTGCCGTTCTTCGCGACGCTGTCGACGAAGCTCCGCACCAGCTCCGCGGGATCCTCGTAGTCGGCCTCGGTGTCCGCGCGGTTGAAGCCGAACGACGGGCTCATGCCGCGCGTCGCCTCCCACTTGCGTTCGCGGATCTCGTCGAAGCTGGTGTACTCGGGCGTGCGGAAGTCGTAGTGCGCCGGAGGCGGGGGCACGATGCCGGGCGAGTACGTCCCGCGTGCGGCGTCGCGGCGGATCTTCCAATGCACCAGCGCGTCCACGGTGCGCTGCACGGGACGCCGGGCCATCAGTCGCAGCACCCAGGACTGGTGCATCCAGCGGTCGTTCACCACGCCCTCGGGCACGGCCTGGTAGTAGTCGGCCATCAGCGGCAGCATCGGGCGCAGGGCAGTCGGCCAGGAGATGTCGTTCCACAGCACGCTCGGCTCGTAGCGCTCGATCAGCTCGCGGACCTGGGCCTCGGCGTACGCGGGATAGTCGCCGCCGGGGGCGGAGCCGATGAACTCCACCAGCGTTCGCACGGGCCGGCGGTTCCACGACCAGTCGATGCCTCCCGAGTAGTAGACCCCGAAGCGCAGGCCCTCGGCGCGCACGGCGGAGGCCAGATCGCCGACGAGGTCGCGGCGAAGCGACCAGTCCCCCTGCTGCGGGTTCGGCACGCCGCTCGGCCAGAGGCAGAAGCCGTCGTGGTGCTTCGTCACCAGCACGACGTAGCGCGCCCCGGCCCGGCGGAAGAGGCGCGCCCAGTCCGCGGG
>JAFDDB010000002.1 GCA_019311115.1 Deltaproteobacteria bacterium | reverse complement strand
ACCTGGGCCACCAGATCCGCGTGCCGCACCCCGAGAACGGCGGCCCGATCCACGTGACGGACGACGCCGACCACCACACGCACACGGACGTGGTCGAGATCGACGGCTACCACGTGCTCGAGCCCGGGCATACGATCCACGGCGTGACGGTCGAGCAGGTCTGCCTGCCGCCCAACCTGTGTGCCTGGATCGAGGGACGGAGCCGCATCGCTCGCTTCGGCCTGACCGTGCACGTGACGTCGGGCTTCGTGCACCCGGGCGTGCAGAACCGGCAGGTTCTCGAGATGACGAACGTCTCCAGCACCGCGCTGGCGATCCACGCGGGCATCCGGATCTGCCAGATCGTGCTCGAGCGCACCGAGGGCGAAGCCGTCTACCGCGGCCGCTTTGCGGACCAGGCCTCGCCTTGAGGCGGCGTCCGGGGCTCGACGGGTGAGGGCGGTAGCCCAGCGAGTGCGCGAGGCGCGCGTGGTCGTGGGCGACGAAGAGGTCGGATCGATGGGCGCCGGGCTGCTGGCGCTGGTCGGCGTGGGGCGGGATGACGGTCTGCCGGACGCCCGGCTGCTGGCCGAGAAGCTGGTACACCTGCGCGTGCTCCGGGACACCGAGGGGCGCATGAACGAGTCGTTGCTCGACCAGGGCGCGACTCTGGGCGTGGTGTCGCAGTTCACGCTGATGGGCGACGCCCGCAAGGGCCGCCGGCCCAGCTACGGGGCGGCCGCCGAACCCGACGATGCGGAGCCGCTGATCGAGGCGCTCGTGGCGCACGCGCGCTCGCTCGGGGTGACGGTCGTCACCGGACGCTTCCGCGCCATGATGCAGGTCAGCCTGGTAAACGACGGTCCGGTGACGCTGCTCCTCGACACCAAGCGTGAGTTTTAGTTTATTCCTGGGATGAAGCGGAGCATCTGTGTGCTGTCGACGTGTCTCGTCCTCTCCTTGACCGCCCTGTCGCCTCTCGACGCACTCGCAGCGGAGGAGCGGGGGGCCTGGAGCGAGGCGGGGCTGGGCGTGGCGTCCCTGGTCACGAGCGTCTTCTGGGGTACCGCCAAGACGGTCTGCGCCGTGGGTGGGACGCTCACGGCGGGATTCGCCTACCTGTTCACCGGCTTCAACGAGCGGCCGGCGCGCGCGATCCTCCAGGCGTCGCTGCGGGGGGACTACGTGATCACCCCGAACCACCTGACGGGGAAGCAGACGCTCACGTTCATCGGGCGCGACCCCCAATACGAGCCCCATCCATACGACGACGAGTAACGACGCAGCCCCGCCGTTCGTAGGCTAGTAGCCACTCGACAAGGGGCGGAGAACAGCACAGCGATGGAGGACCTCTCGCTTCTCGCCGCGTCGCTGACGGCCCTGGCCGCGGGGCTGTTGTCCTTCCTGTCACCCTGCGTCCTGCCGCTGATGCCCGCCTACCTGAGCTTCGTCAGCGGGCTGGGCATGGAGGAGCTGCGCGAGAGCGAAGGGCGCGACGACGCGCGGCGCGACCGCGTCATGCTGGGCGCGCTCGGCTTTGTCGCGGGCTTCTCGGCGGTGTTCATCGCCATCGGGGCTTCGGCCAGCGCGGTCGGCCACCTGATCAGCGCCTTCCGCTTCGAGGTGCTCGGCGTGCTCATCACGCCCGGCCAGGTTGCCGGGGTGGTGATCGTGTTCTTCGGGCTGCACCTGCTGGGCGTGCTGCGCATTCCCTTCCTGTACAGGGAGCGCCGGTTCGCGCCGTCCACGGGCACGGGCGGAGCGCTGCGGGCGATGCTGCTCGGCGGCGCGTTCGCCTTTGGCTGGACGCCGTGCATCGGCCCCGTGCTGGCCGGCATCCTCGCGCTGGCGGCCGGCCAGGAAACGCTCGGACGGGGCGTGGGGCTGCTGGCGCTCTACAGCGCCGGGCTCGGGGTTCCCTTCCTGCTGACCGCGCTGAGCCTCCAGCGCTTCTACGCCTTCTACCAGGGCGCGCGCCGGCACTTCCGCGCGGTCGAGGTCGTCTCGGGAGTGATGCTGATCGTGGTCGGGGTGCTGGTCGTGACGGAGCAGCTCGTCACGCTCAACTCCTACTTCGTCTTCATGGAGGACTTCGTGGTCTGGCTCGAGGACCGGCTGCTGTGAGGCGCTTGCGCGCCGCGGTGATCGCGTTGACGTGGCTGGCCGTGCTGACCACCTGCTCGGTGGAGCGGCCCGCTGCGCCGGGAGAGCCCGCGCCCGATTTCGAGATGGAGCTGCTCTCGGGCGAGCGCGTCACGCTCGCCAGCTACGCGGGCCGCATGCTGCTCATCGACTTCTGGGCGACCTGGTGTCCTCCCTGCGTCAAGGAAGTCCCGGAGCTGAACGCCTTCCTGGCCGAGCTGGACGGTGAACCCGACGGAGGCGGCGTGGCGGTGCTGGCCGTGGCGATCGATCCGACCGAACACGACAAGCTCGCCGACTGGGCTCGCGAGCACGACGCGCGCTACCCGATCGCCCTTGGCACCATCGAAATCGCCCAGGATTACGGGGCCTTCCAGTTCCCGTACCACCTCCTGATCGGGCCCGACGGCCTCATCGTCGAGCGGCTGATGCCGGGCTACCACGACCGCGACGAGCTCCGGGCGCTCGTAGACCGGCACCGCTAGCACTCAAGCCCGGCGCGTGGCGCGTCGATTCCCAATCAGGGATGAAGCGCGAGGAACTCGAGCGTCAGTTCAGCGGAGAAGAGGCGATCCTCGACTCCGGCTCGAACAAGCGGGAGCTGTACGTCGTGTGTTCGGGCAACGTGATGCTCGAGCCGAACGACGGCGGTGAGCCGCGCCTGCTCGGCCCGGGCGAGATCTTCGGCGAGATGGGCGCCGTGCTCGGCGAGCTCAGCCCCTACGGCGTCCGCGCGGACGGGGATGCCAGCGTGCTGCTGCTGACGCCGGTCGAGCTGAACCAGCTCTGCCGAGAGAGCCCGGACTTCTCGGCACGCCTGATCCTGCACCTGGCCCAGGAGCTCGCGAACGTCAGCGCCGGGCGCGCGGTCTCGCCCGAAGACGGCCGGCTGCGAGACGGGTTCGCCGCCCTGGTGCCCGTCCTCTTCAAGAGGCGCAGCGGCGAGCGCCTGCCGGCGCCGATCTCGGGGCGCCTGGCGGACCTCGCGTCCGACGCAGGCCTCACCGTGCTCGAGGCGTACTTCTGCATCCAGACCCTGCTCGAGCGCCGCTACCTCCAGCTGGTCGAAGATCAGCTCACGCTGGTCGAGGCGGACGCGCTCAGGGAGCTGGGCGGGTAGAACGGCGCCGCGGCCGCTGCTGCGGCCGATGTGGTAGACAGGGGGCGATGCGCCGTCTGCTCACCGGGGTCCTGCTCGCGCTGGTGGCGGGCGTCCTGCCTCCGGGGGTCTCGCGCGGCGCGGATCGCGAGCTCGGCGACGCCCCCTTCGAGATCGAGGCCGACCGGCTGGTCTACGAGCAGGACCGCAACGTCTACGAGGCCTCCGGCAACGTGCGGGTGACGCAGGCGGATGGCCGCTCGCTCTCGGCCGAGTGGGTCACCTTCAACGCGGACACGCGCCTCGGGGTCGCGGTCGGTGACGTGGAGCTTCGCGACGGCACCGACGTGCTGCGCGCCGACTTCGCCACGGTCGACTTCAACACGTTGACCGCCATGGCGACGCACGCCTCGGTGGACGCGGGCAGCGCAGGCTTCCTGGTCTCGGGTGAGGCCGTTCGGCGGACCGGTCCCAATACCTACGACGTGAAGAACGGCACCTTCACAACCTGCCGCTGTCCACCGCCGGACGACGGCCCCGTTCCGTGGGACATGACCGCCAGCCAGGCCGACGTCGAGGTCGAGGGCTATGCCGTGGCCCGCAACGTGACGTTCCGCGTGCTCGGGGTCCCCGTCCTGTACACGCCCTGGATGATGCTGCCCGTCATGACCGGCCGGAAGACGGGGCTCCTGATGCCCGAGTTCGAGATCTCGGGCCGGAACGGGACGACGATCGGGGTGCCGTTCTTCTGGGCCGCCGCACCCTGGCTCAACCTGACCTTCCGGCCGCAGTGGGTCTCGAAGCGCGGGTTCAAGGGAGGGGTCGAGGCCGAGTACGTCTTCGGCGAAGAGGGCTGGGGAGAGGGCGGCTTCACGGTCCTGGCGAACGACAGGGACGTCCGCGACGAGGACGTGGCCCGCGACTACTCGCCCGACCGCTGGGCCTACTGGCTGCGCCACGAGCAGCCGATGCCCGACGGACTGCGGTTCGGGACGGACATCAACGTGGCGAGCGACAACGACTTCGTCGTCGATTTCGAGGACCTGGGGAGCGATCGCAATCGCGACCGCTTCCTCGACTCGAGCGCCTGGGCGACCTGGGCGGAGGACTCGCTCTTCGCCTCGGCGGTGGCGCTGTTCAACGACGACGTCCAGAGCCCGAACAACCTGGACCGCGACGACTGGATGCTCCAGCGCCTGCCCCAGGTCGACCTGGGGACGCTTTCGCGAAGACTGGGCGACCTTCCGCTCTTCGGCGCGGTCGACCTGCAGTACACCTACTTCTGGCAGGCGGACCGCGACGACACGCTGCGCGGCATCTCGTCGGTCGGCGACCAGTTCTTCGACACGGGTCGCGACGGCGTCTTCGACTTCGACGAGCCGCTCAAGGACGGCAGCTACCCCGACCGCGGCCCCGGGCCCCCGGTGGACGTCCACGGGGACGACTTCCTGACCGCGGGCGGCCCCGAGGGCGACGGCGTCTTCCAGGAGGGCGAGCTGCTCGCCGACTACGGTCACCGCTTCGACCTGTACCCGAAGCTCACCGTGCCGCACCGCTTCGGGCCGGTCGAGACGCTGGTCGAGGGAGGCTTTCGCGAGACGTTCTACGCCCCGCACTTCGGCGACTCCGAGCATCGCGAGGTCTGGACGGGCCGCTTCGACTCCCGCATGCGCTTCGCCCGCGACTTCGAGCTGCGCGGCACGCCGCTGCGGCACGTGGTCGAGCCCCGGCTTGCGTTCACGATCGTCGAGTCCGATGACCAGGACGACAACCCGCTCTTCATTCCGCAGCCCGAGATCACCCCTCGCCGGCTGGCCGACGGCGATCCCCGGGTGCTCACGCGCGATCCGAGCGACCGGATCGAGGACCAGCGCGTCCTCCAGCTCTCGGCGGACACGCGCTTCTACGGCAAGCGGCTCGCGGGCGCGACCGGTGCGCGCGAGGTCGCGGCGCTGCGGCTCGGCGGTGGCTACGACTTCGAGGGCAGCCGCATGACCCAGACCTTCCTCGAGGGTCTCGTCATGCCGAGCGAGGACCTGCGGCTCGAGGGGCTGCTCGGCTACGACACCAAGAAGAGACGGGTGGGCGAGGCGCTCGCGCAGCTCGGCTGGCGGTCCGACGAGCGGTACCAGCTACGCGCTGCCGACGGCGTCGAGCGTCGGCACGCCGTGCGGTTCCAGTACCGCTTCCTGCGGGACCGCAACCGGCTCTTCCAGAACTGGCTGCTCGGCAACAGCGACTTCACCGATTTCGACGACGACCTGACGCGCGTCGACCAGCTGAACATGGGCGGGCGCTTCCCGCTGGGCCGCCAGTTCGACCTGCTCGCGAACGGCTACTACTCCTTCGAGAGCAGCGAGACGCGCGGCGGCAGCATCGGCGTGCTCTTCCTGTCGAGTTGCGGTTGCTGGGACCTGGGCCTGCGGCTCGAGCACCGGACGCGCCCCTCGGACACGCGCTTCCAGTTCGCCCTGCGGCTCGCGGGGCTCGGCGGCAAGGAGTGACACGCGCGGTCGGTTGACGGTCCTGGGCCGGTGTGGGAACCTCCGGCGCCATGAGGACTGCGCCATGGTACGCCCAGACCGCGACGGCTTTCGAGCGCTCGCCAGAGGCGCGTCGGCAGTCCCTCTCGTGCGCGAGGTTCTCGCAGACCTCGACACCCCGCTAGCCAGCTTTCTCAAGCTCGACGACGGGGAGACGGCCTTCCTCTTCGAGTCCCTCGAAGGCGGAGAGGAATGGGGCCGGTACAGCATCATCGGGTGTGGTGCACGGGCCAGCTTCCTGGCCAAGGACGGGCGGGTCGAGATCACGCGGCGCGGCGCGGTCGAGACGTTGGAACTGCCGCCGGACCACTCCGTCGATCCGCTCGAGCACTTCCGCCCGCTGCTCGAGGAGTTCCGGCCGGTCGACGTGCCGGGCCTGCCCCGGCTGACCGGCGGAGCGGTCGGCTACCTGAGCCACGACTGGGTGCGCTACGTCGAGCGCCTGCCCGACGCGAACCCCGACCCGCTCGGCGTGCCCGACTGCTTCTTCCGCTTTCCCGAGGTCGTGCTGGTGCACGACTCGAGGCGGCAGCGCATCTCGATCGTGACGTTCGTCGAGGCGTCGGAGCAGGCCGACCCCGACGCCGCCTGGGAGGCCGCGGTCGCGCGCATCGACGACGTCGAGCGCAAGCTCGCGGAGCCCGTGCGCCGTCCGGGTTCGCTCGCGCCGTCGGCGCCGCAGGGCGAGCCGCTCGAAATGCGCTCGTCGCTGACGCGCGAGCAGTACCACGAGATCGTCAAGCGGGCGCAGGAGTACATCCAGGCCGGCGACATCTTCCAGGTCGTGCCTTCGCAGCGCCTCGAGCTGCCGCTGCGCAGCGAGCCGATCGAGATCTACCGCTGGATGCGCGCGATCAACCCGTCGCCGTATCTCTTCTTCCTGCGCGGGCCGGGACACGTGGTCGTGGGCGCGTCGCCCGAGATCCTGGTCCGGCTCGAGGGCCGGGACATCACGCTGCGGCCGATCGCGGGGACGTGCCCGCGCGGCGCGGACGACGCCGAGGACCAGGCGAACGAGCGCGAGCTGCTGGCCGACCCCAAGGAACTGGCCGAGCACGTGATGCTCGTCGACCTGGGCCGGAACGACGTGGGCCGCGTGGCGGAGATCGGCACGGTCCACGTCGACGAGTTCAAGGTGATCGAGCGCTACTCGCACGTGATGCACATCGTGTCGAACGTGCGTGGACGGCTCCGCGAGTCGTCGGACGCGATCGACCTGCTGCGCGCCTGCTTCCCGGCCGGGACGCTGACGGGCGCGCCGAAGGTGCGCGCGATGGAGATCATCGACGAGCTCGAGCCCGTCCGGCGCGGCATCTACGGTGGCTGTGTCGGCTACATCGACGACCGCGGCGACCTCGACATGTGCATCGCGATCCGTACGCTGCTGATCCAGGACGGGAAGATCTACGTGCAGGCGGGCGGGGGCGTGGTGGCGGACTCGGATCCGGAGCTCGAGTACCAGGAGTCGCTGCAGAAGGCGCGCGCCGCGCTCCGCGCGATTGAGCGGGCCGAAGGCGGGCCGGAATGAAGCTGCTCGTGATCGACAACTACGACTCCTTCACCTTCAACCTGGTCCAGTACCTGGGTGAACTCGGCGCCGAGAGCGACGTGGTCCGCAACGACGCCATCACGGTGGAGCAGGTCGGTGATCGCGGCGCGGACGCGATCGTGATCTCGCCGGGACCGTGCACTCCGAAGGAGGCGGGCATCAGCGTCGACACCGTCCGCAGCTGGGCCGGGAGGCTGCCGATCCTGGGCGTCTGCCTGGGACACCAGTCGGTGGCGGCCGCCTACGGTGGCCAGATCGTGCCGGCCAAGACGCTGATGCACGGCAAGACGTCGATGATCGCGCACGACGGCCGAGGCATCTTCGCGGGCCTGCCCGACCCGTTCGAGGCCACGCGGTATCACTCGCTGGCGGTGGCTCCGGACTCGCTGCCGGACGTGCTCGAGGTGAGTGCGACCACGCCGGACGGCGAGATCATGGGCCTGCGACACCGGGAGGTCACGGTGATCGGCGTGCAGTTCCATCCCGAGTCGATCCTGACCGGCGAGGGCAAGCACCTGCTGCGGAACTTTCTCGACATCGCGCGAAAAGGGACGCCGGCGTGATCACCGGCGTACTCGAGCGCGTGGTGTCGGGCGAGACGCTAGGTCAGGGCGAGATGGGGCAGGTGATCCGCTCCATCGTGTCGGGCGGCGAGAACGAGCTTCAGATCGCGGCGCTGCTGGCTGCGCTGCGAACGCGCGGCGAGACCGTCGACGAGATCTCGGGTGCCGCGGCGGCGATGCGCGAGCTGGCCGTCAGGCTGCCGCGCGCGCCGGCTCGGGCGGTGGACACCGCCGGTACGGGCGGGGACGGCGCCGACACGTTCAACATCTCGACCGTCGCCGCGCTGGTCGTGGCCGGGGCGGGCGTGCCGGTCTGCAAGCACGGCAACCGCGCGGCGTCGAGCCGCTGCGGGAGCGCCGAGCTGCTCGAGGAGCTGGGCATCCGGCTCGACACTCCGCCGCTGCGCATGGCGGAAGCAGTCGAGGCGGTCGGCATCGGCTTCCTCTACGCGCGCGCGTGCCACCCGGCGATGGCCGCCGTCGGCGGTATCCGCGCGGCGCTGGGCGTCCCCACGCTGTTCAACCGGCTGGGTCCGCTCATCAACCCGATGGGCGTGCGCCGCCAACTGCTCGGCGTGGGCCGGGCGGAGCACGCCGCCGACGCGCTCGAGGTGCTCGTCCGGCTCGACGCCGAGTCGATCTGGATCGTGCACGGGGAGGACGGGCTCGACGAGGTCAGCACGGTGGCCCCGACCCGGGTGCTGGCGTACGTGGACGGCGAGACGCAGCGCTTCACGATCGAGCCGGGCGTCCACGTCGCGAAGGCGCAGCCGGGCGACCTGGCGGGCGGCGGTCCCGAGCAGAACGCGCGCATCGCGGTCGAGGTCCTCGCCGGAGAGAAGGGGCCGCGGCGGGACGTGGTCGTGATCAACGCAGCGGCTGCGCTCTGCGCCGCGCGGCACGTGGCGGACCTGGCCCAGGGCGTGGCCGCCGCCGAAGCGTCGCTCGATTCGGGAGCGGCGCGCGACAAGCTCGCGCGCTGGGTGGAGTTCGTGTCCCCGGGAGCGGCGGCGTGACGATCCTGGACGAGATCCTGGAACGCAAGCGGGCCGAGGTCGCGGCACTCGACGCAGGAGCGCTGCGCGCAGGTCTCGCGGAGGCTCCGCCTCTGCGCGACTTCGCGGGAGCGCTCGAGCACGGCCCATCCCCTCGCGTGATCGCCGAGTTCAAGCGCCGCTCGCCGTCGAAGGGCGTGATCCGCCAGGGCGCAGAGCCCGCGGAGATCGCGCGCGCCTACGCGGCCTCCGGGGCCGCCGCGCTCTCGGTGCTGACGGACCGCGACTTCTTCGGGGGCGGCCTCGAGGACCTGCGGGCGGCGCGCGGGGCCTGTGCGCTGCCCGTCTTGAGAAAGGACTTCATGCTGGACACATGCCAGTTGACGGAGGCGCGGGCCGCCGGCGCGGATGCGGTGCTGCTGATCGTTTCGGCACTCGACGACGGTGCGCTCGCGGACCTGCACGCGGCCGCTGCAGACCTGGGGCTCGCGGTGCTCGTCGAGGTACACACGCACGAAGAGGTGGACCGCGCGCACTCGATCGGCGCGCGCCTGATCGGCATCAACAACCGCGATCTGCACAGCTTCAAGACGGACGTGGCCGTGACCCGGGCCCTGCTGCCGCACGTCGCGACCGAGGCCACGGTGGTGAGCGAGAGCGGTCTCGACGACCCCGACGTCGTCCGCGCGCTCGAAGGCGAGGGCGTGGCCGCGTTCCTGGTAGGCGAGGCGCTGATGCGCGAGCCGGACCCGGGGGCGGCCTTGCGCGCGCTGCGGGGTGTCGCGTGATCTGCGTCAAGATCTGCGGCGTGACCCGCGAGGAGGACGCGGTCGCGGCCTGCGAGGCGGGTGCGGACGCGATCGGCCTGAACTTCGTTCCCGGCACGCCGCGCGAGGTCGACGCCGACACGGCCGCGCGGATCGCGTCGGCCGTGGCGGGACGCACTCTCCGCGTGGGCGTGTTCCGCGATGCGCCGCTCCATCGCGTGCTCGAGGTCGCCGGGGCGGTGCCGCTCGACTGTGTTCAGCTTCACGGCGACGAGGATCCCGAGTACGTGTCGCGCATCCCGCTCCCCGTGATCAAGGTGCTCCCCGCCGGCCCGGACCTGGCCGCGCGTGCCGCGCGCTATCCCAAGGTCGACCTGCTGATCGACTCGCCCGCGGGTGGCGGCAGTGGCGAGGGCTGGGACTTCGTGCAGGCGCGCGCGCTCGTCGCGGCAGGCCGGCGCGTCTGGATCGCAGGCGGGCTGTCGCCGGCGAACGTCGCCGACGCGGTCCGCGCCGCGCGGCCCCATGGGGTGGACGCGGCGTCTTCACTCGAGTCCGCGCCGCGGCTCAAGGACGCGGGGCTCGTACAGGAGTTCATCGACGCAGCGCGGGCCGCGCCGGAGACCCGCGAGCAGCCCGATGAGCGTGGCTACTTCGGGGACTTCGGCGGACGCTACGTGCCCGAGCTGCTGCTGCCCGCGGTCGAGGAGCTGAACGAGGCGTGGACGGCGCTTCGCGACGACCCGGAGTTCTGGGAGGAGCTGGCGGGCGAGCTCGCGACCTACGTGGGGCGTCCGACACCGCTCTACTTCGCCCAGCGCCTGAGCGACGACCTCGGCGTGCGCGTCTACCTGAAGCGGGAGGAGCTGGCGCACACCGGGGCGCACAAGATCAACAACGCCATCGGCCAGGCGCTGATCGCGCGCCGCATGGGAAAGCAGCGCGTAATCGCCGAGACCGGGGCGGGACAGCACGGCGTCGCGGCCGCGACCGCCTGCGCCCGCTACGGGCTCGACTGCGAGGTGTTCATGGGCGCCGAGGACGTGCGGCGCCAGGAGCTGAACGTCTTCCGCATGGAGCTGCTCGGTGCGCGCGTGCACTCCGTCGAGTCGGGCAGCCGCACCCTCAAGGACGCCATGAACGAGGCCATGCGCGACTGGGCCACGAACGTGCGCACCACCTACTACCTGATCGGGTCGGCGGCCGGTCCGCATCCCTACCCGCTGCTGGTCCGCGAGCTCCAGACGGTGATCGGCGAGGAGGCGCGCGAGCAGATCCTGGCGGCCGAGGGACGGCTGCCGGACCTGTTGATCGCGTGCGTCGGTGGGGGCAGCAACGCCATCGGCTTCTTCCACCCCTTTCGCCACGACGACGGCGTGGCCATGGTCGGCGTCGAGGCCGGAGGGGAGGGAGTCGGGGTCGGCCCGCACGGGGCGACGCTCACTGCGGGCTCGCCGGGAGTGCTCCACGGCAGCCGCTCCTACGTGCTGCAGGACGACGACGGCCAGATCTTCGAGGCGCACTCGATCTCGGCCGGGCTCGACTACCCGGGCGTCGGGCCCGAGCACAGCTTCTACAAGGAGACCGGGCGAGCCGAGTACGTGCCGGCCACGGACGCCGAGGCGCTCGACGCCTTCGTCTACCTGGCCCGGACCGAGGGGATCCTGCCCGCGTTCGAGTCCGCGCACGCGATCGCCGAGCTGCGGCGCCGCGCCCCGTCGCTGCCCGAGGGCAGCCTCGTCGTGCTCAACCTGTCGGGCCGCGGGGACAAGGACGTGGCCGAGGCGCGCCGCCTGCTCGAGGTGCGCAGGTGAACCGCATCGACGCCGCCTTCGAACGCACCCGCGCCGAAGGGCGCGCCGCGTTGATCGTCTTCGTCACCGCGGGCGACCCCGATCTCGAGATGACGGCCGAGCTGGTGCCGGAGCTGGCGGCGGCGGGCGCCGACGTGATCGAGCTGGGCCTGCCGCACAGCGACGCGATCGGCGACGGACCGACCGTCCAGGCCGCCTCGCTGCGCGCGCTGAAGGGCGGCGTGACGCCGGCGCAGATCTTCGACCTGGTCCGGCGCCTGCGCGAGGTCAGCGAGATTCCGCTCGTGCTGATGGGTTACGCGAACAACATCCTGGCGCGCGGCGAAGAGCCGTTCATCGAGACCTGCGCCGACTCGGGCATCGACGGGCTGATCGCGGTGGACCTGCCCTACGAAGAAGCCCCGGTGCTGGCCGAGACCTGCGCCGCGAAGGACGTGCACCCGATCCTGCTGATCACGCCGACCAGCCCGCCGGAGCGGATCGTGCGGGTGGCGCAGCACAGCAAGGGTTTCCTGTACTGCGTCTCGGTCACCGGCGTGACCGGCGCGCGCAAGCAGCTGCCGACCGACCTGCGCACGCTCGTGGGACGCATCCAGCGCGTGAGCTCGCTCCCGGTCTGCGTCGGCTTCGGCGTGTCGACGCCGGAGCAGGCCGGCCAGATCGCGGGTTTCGCCGACGGCGTCATCGTGGGCAGCGAGCTCGTGCAGCGCGTCCACGCGGCCGGCTCCCGCGCCGAAGCCATCGAGGCGGCGGGCGCGTTCGTACGCGAACTCAGCCAGGCGGTGCGGAGCGCGCGCGGCTGACCCACAGCGCGTAGAGCTCGCGTACCTGCTTCTCGGTCGCGTCCCAGGCCCCCGAGTTGTCGATCACCACGTCGGCCAGCTCGCGCTTCTCCTCGATCGGGATCTGCGAGTCGATGCGCGCGCGCGCCTCGGCGGGCTCCAGGTCGTCGCGCGCGAGCACGCGCTCGAGCTGAGTTTCGGCCGGCGCGTAGACCGTCACGACGAAGTCCGTCGGATGTGCGGCCGCCGTGCCGGGGCGGCGCACCTCGAAGAGCAACGGGATGTCGAGCACGATCACGGGCACCTCGGCCTTGCGGTGGGCCTCGAGCTGCCTCGAAGTCTCCCGGCCTACGGCGGGGTGGACGACGGCGTTCAGCCGCTGGCGCTCGGCGGGGTCGTTGAAGACCAGCTCGCCGAGCCGCGCGCGGTCGAGCTCTCCCGAGGCCAGGACGTACTCGTCGCCGAAGGTCTCGCGGATGCGTTCGAGCACCTCGCCGCCCGGTGCCTGCAGCTGCCGGACGATCTCGTCCGAGCAGACGATGGCGGCGCCGAGTTCGCGCAGCAGGTCCGATACGCGCGTCTTGCCCGTCCCGATTCCGCCCGTGAGGCCGATCACCACGCTCCGCACGCCACTCATGGGGCGCGAGTATACGCCACGCTCTCGTGCTGCTGTGGGCACGGAAGTCGCCGGGATCGCTGGGCTTTCCTTTGGCGGGCGCTCCGGCGCTGGGGTATCATCGCGCCCCTCCACGGAAGTGATCGATGGGTGATTCACGACGATCCAGATCCCGGGACCCCTTGGACGGCGCGCGGCGGAATATCGATGAGATCGACGATCGGATCCTCGACCTCCTCAACGACCGCGCGCGGCTCAATGCGGAGATCGGGCGCCTCAAGGCGGGCGAGGGCAGTACGTCCTTCGTTCCGAGCCGCGAGCTGGAGATCTTCGAGCGGCTCGAGGGCGCGAACGCGGGCCCCTTTCCGACGTCGGCCATCCGCAACGTCTTTCGCGAGATCATCTCGGCCTCGATCTCGCTGCAGCGCGGCGTGAGCGTCTCGTACCTGGGGCCGCGCGGCACCTACTCGCACCAGGCGGCCATCCAGCAGTTCGGACAGATGGCGGACCTGCTGCCGGCGACGACCTTCGCCGACATCTTCGAGGCGGTCGAGTCCGAGCGCGCCGAGTTCGGCGTCGTGCCGGTCGAGAACTCGAACGAGGGCGTGGTGAGTCACACGCTCGACCTCTTCGTCGAGTCGCCGCTGACGATCAGCGCCGAGATCCACGTCGCCGTCCACCACGACCTGCTCTCGCTGAGCGGAGACCTGGCCGAGGTGCGCGCGGTCTACTCGCACCCTCAGCCGCTGGCGCAGTGCCGCCGCTGGCTCGAGCTGAACCTGACCGGGGTGCCGCAGCACTCGGCGCACTCGACGGCCGAGGCCGCCGAGATGGCGAGCCGCGACGCGACGATCGCGGCCATCGCGAGCCCGGTCGCGGCCGGGCTCTACGGCCTGCGCGCCGTGCGCAGCGGAATCGAGGACAACAGCGACAACACCACCCGCTTCCTCGTGATCAGCCGCGTGCCCTCCAAGAGGAGCGCGCGCGACATCACGTCGCTGCTCTTCTCGATCAAGCGCGACCAGTCGGGGGCGCTCTACAAGGCGCTCGAGCCGTTCGCGGAGCACGACGTGAACCTGACTCGCATCGAGTCGCGCCCGACGCGCGTCCGCGCCTGGGAGTACGTGTTCTTCTGCGACTTCGAGGGCCACGTGGACGACGAGCCCGTCGCCGCGGCGATCGCCCAGCTGGAGCCGAGGTGTGACTTCGTCAAGGTCCTGGGCAGCTATCCCCGGGCGGAGGCGTCGTGAAGATCGCGGACCTGATGAAGCCGCACATCCTCGAGCTCGAGGCCTACCCGCCCGGCAAGCCCGTCGAGGAACTGGAGCGCGAGCTCGGCATCTCGGGCTCGATCAAGCTGGCGTCGAACGAGTCGCCGCTCGGCCCGTCGCGCCGCGCGCTCGAAGCGGCGGTCCAGGCGACCGAGGGGCTGAACCGCTATCCCGACGGCTCCAGCTACTACCTTCGCGAGGCGCTGGCGTCGCAGCTCGGAGTCGCTCCCGAGGCGCTGATCTTCGGCACGGGCTCCAGCGAGCTGCTCGAGATCCTGGCCAAGTGCGTGCTCGGCCCGGGCGACGAGGCGGTCTTCCCCTGGCCGAGCTTCGCCATGTACCCGATCGTGACGCGCGGCATGGGCGCGAAGCCCGTCGAGGTCGCGCTCGACAGCGACTTCCGCTTCGACGTGGCGAGCGTGCTCTCGGCCGTCACCGACCGCACGCGCGTCGTCTTCCTGGCCAACCCGAACAACCCGACCGGGACTTCGATCGGCCAGGCCGAGTTCGACGTGCTGGTCGACGGCCTGCCGGAGCGCGTGATCCTGGTGCACGACGAGGCCTACCTGGACTACGTGCGCCGCGACGACTTTCCCGACACGCTGGCGGCGATCCGCAGGCGCCCGACGGTGCTGAGCCTGCGCACGTTCTCCAAGGTCTACGGCCTGGCCGGCCTGCGCGTCGGCTACGCCATCGGCGACCCCGAGCTGGTCGGCTACCTGGAGCGCGCGCGTCACCCGTTCAACGTCAACTCCATGGCGCAGGCCGCCGCGCTGGGCGCACTGCGCGACGCGGACCACCTGGCACGCGTGCGCGAGCTGACGCACCGGGGCCTGGAGAAGCTCGAGCGCGCGTTCGACGAGCTGGGGCTGGCCTGGGCGCGGAGTGACGCGAACTACGTGCTGGTCGAGGTCGGGGACGACGCGGCCGGCCTGTACCAGCGCCTGCTGCGGCGCGGTGTGATCACGCGCGCGCTTGGCGCGTTCGGCCTGTCGTCGCACCTTCGGGTGACGGTGGGGCTCCCCGAGGAGAACGACCGCTTCATCGAGGCCCTGCGCGCGGAGCTCGGCCGGTGACGGCTCCCCGCATCGAGCGGCTCGCGGTCGTCGGTCTCGGCCTGGTCGGGGGGTCGGTCGCGCTGGGTGCCATCGAGCGGGACGTCGCGGCGGCCGTGAGGGGCGTGGACCCGGGCCTGCGGGAGGCCGGTCCGATCCCGCTCGTGGGCCTCGAAGAGGCCGCCGCCTGGGCCGACCTGCTCGTGCTCGCCATGCCTCTCGACCAGCTCGACCCCGTGCTCGAGGGAATCGCCCCTCACCTGGGCGAGGAGACCATTCTCACGGACGTCGCCAGCGTGAAGCGCCCAGTGGCCGTCGCCGCGCGCCGCTGGCTGGATCGCCCGGAGCGCTGCGTCGGCGCGCACCCCATGGCCGGCGGAGACGCCACCGGATTCGCTCATGCCCGGTCCGACCTGTTCGAGGGTGCGGCCTGCATTCTCGCCCTGGAGGGGCACGAACCGGCGGCCGTGGTGGACCGGGTGGACGAATTCTGGCAGTGTTTCGGCACATTTACGGTTCGAAAGACGCCGGCGGAACACGACGCGATCAGCGCGGCGCTGTCCCACGCGCCTCATCTCATCGCCTACGCATTCGCCCGCGGACTGCCGGCAGCAGAGGAGCTCCGGCTGGCGGGCGGGGGCCTGCGTGATTTCATCCGCATCGCGCGCGCCAACCCTGCGCTGTGGTGTGAGATTCTGCTCATGAACCGGTCCGCGGTGGCCGAAGAGCTTGCTCGATTCGAGAAAGACCTCGGAGTTCTGCACGAAGCCCTGGTCCGGGGAGACCGTGAAGCGTTGCTCGAGGCGCTGCGGTCTGGCCAGAAGGCTCTGAAGGAGCTAGAACGCTAACCGGTAATGGCGAGAAAAATCGACCAGATAGCCCGTCCGCCGAAGGGAGCGGCTGTGGCGTTCTGGAGCGGATACGAGGCGGCGGGACAAGCCCCGCCCCCCTAGACAGACAAGCCCGAATCAGGAGACGGTGAAGACGCGCATGACTGGAGAGACGCAGACCGACGAGACCGCGGACGCGGCGGCCACCCAAGCCACGCCCGCCCCGAGTGAGGACTCCAACGGGAGTGAGGACGCCAGCGGGAGCGAGGACTCCAACGGAGAGGAGAGCTTTGCGGACCTCTTCGAGAGCAGCGTCCGGCTGATCAAGGCCGGAGAGGTCGTCAAGGGCATAGTCCTGCGAATCGATCCGGAGCACGTGCTGGTCGACATCGGCTACAAGTCCGAGGGGTTGATCGCCACCTGGGAGTTCGCCGACCGCCAGGGTCTGGTCAACATCGATCCCGGCGCCGAAGTCGAGGTGATGGTCGAGCAGCCCGAGAACGACGAGGGCGTCGTCGTCCTGTCCAAGGAGAAGGCGGACCGCGTTCGCGTCTGGGACCGCCTGTCGGCGGTGCAGGAGGCGGACGAAGTCGTCGAGGGCGTCATCACGGGCCGCGTGAAGGGCGGCCTGTCGGTGAACGTCCAGGGCATCAAGGCCTTCCTGCCCGGCAGCCAGGTCGATCTGCGCCCGGTGCGGAACCTGGAGCGCCTGATCGGCGAGAACCACAAGTTCAAGATCATCAAGTTCAACCAGCGCCGCGGGAACATCGTGCTCTCGCGCCGTGTCCTGCTCGAGACCGAGCGCGAGGCGCTGCGCGGCGACACGCTCAAGCAACTGGAAGAGGGCGCGGTCATCGAAGGCGTGATCAAGAACATCACGGACTACGGCGCCTTCATCGACCTGGGCGGCGTCGACGGCCTGCTCCACATCACCGACATGTCGTGGGGCCGCATCTCGCATCCGACGGAGCTGTTCCAGGTCGGCGACCAGCTGAAGGTCAAGGTCCTCAAGTTCGACGTGGAGACCGAGCGCGTTTCGCTGGGCCTGAAGCAGACGCAGCCCGATCCGTGGCACAGCGTTGCGGAGCGCTACCCGATCGGCCTGCGCCTCTCGGGCAAGGTCGTCTCGTTGGCGGACTACGGCGCCTTCGTGGAGCTCGAGCCGGGCATCGAGGGGCTGATCCACATCTCCGAGATGAGCTGGACGCGCCGCGTCAAGCACCCCTCGAAGGTGGTCGCGATCGGCGACGAGACTGACGTGCTCGTGCTCAACGTCGACGAGGCAGACCGGAAGATCTCGCTCGGCATGAAGCAGACCGAGCCGAACCCGTGGGCGCTGCTCGAAGACAAGTACCCGCCGGGGACGCGCGTCAAGGGCGTCGTCCGCAACGTGACGAACTTCGGCGTCTTCGCGGGCATCGAGGACGAGGAGATCGACGGCCTCGTGCACGTGTCCGACATCTCGTGGACGCAGCGGATCCGCGACCCGAAGGACCTGTACACGAAGGGCGACGAGATCGAGGCGGTCGTGCTCAAGGTCGACCGGGAGAACGAGAAGTTCTCGCTCGGCATCAAGCAGCTCGAGCGGAACCCGTGGGAAGAGATGGGCTTGAAGTACCCGGTGCGCACGCGCATCCAGGGCAAGGTCACGAGCGTCGCCGACTTCGGCGTCTTCGTGGAGCTCGAGCCGGGCATCGAGGGTCTCGTCTACTCCTCCGAAGTGGGCCGCGACATCGAGAACCTGCGCGACGCGGTGAAGGTCGGCGAAGAGGTCGAGTGCCTGGTCGTCCGCGTGGACACCGCCGAGCAGAAGATCGCGCTCTCGATGCGCGCCATCACCGAGCACCAGGAGCGCGAGGCGATCGCCCGCGTATCGCAGCAGGCCCGAACGCAGACGGCGACGCTGGGCGACCAGTTCTCCTCGGAGATGCTCGAGCGGCTGCGCGGAGGCGACCGAGAGGACGACTAGCGTCGTCGGCTGCGGAAGCGAGAGAGACCGAGGGGGCTCCCGGATGACGAAGAGCGATCTGATCGAGCGAGTGGCTGCCCGCGTTCCGCACATCTCCAAGAAGGACACGGAGCTCGTCGTCAACACGATCTTCGAGGGCATGACCGAGGCGCTGAAGGGGTCGAAGCGGATCGAGATCCGCGGCTTCGGCAGCTTTCAGGTCAAGATCCGCGAGGCGCGCGAGGGCCGGAACCCCAAGACCGGCGAAGAGGTGCAGATCCCCGCCAAGCGCACGCCGTTCTTCAAGGTCGGCAAGGAGCTGAAGGAGCGGATCGACTCCGAACGTCGGGCTTCGCCGCCGACGGCCGGGGCGGCCGCCGAAGGCGGCACGGCTTCGGACGCCGGCTGAGGGCCGCGTGAAGACGTTGTTCCGGGTCCTGCTCGGCCTGGTGCCTGCGGTCTACCTGACCCTCCTCGGCACCTGGAACCGGGCCGAGGTTCCGCTCAACCTGGTCTTTCACGAGACCCATCAGCCGCTGGGACTGATCGTACTCGGCGCCCTGCTGATCGGAGTCGGGATCACCGCGGTCGCCTTCACCTGGCCCATCGTGCGCGTCCGCATGCGGCTGCGGCGCGAGTCGCGCCGCGTCGCCCTGCTCGAGCAGGAAGTCCACGGGCTGCGCACGCTGCCGCTGTCCGAGGACGACGAGGCGAAGGCGGTCGA
The DNA here is from genome assembly GCA_019311115.1 of Deltaproteobacteria bacterium. Taxonomy (GTDB): domain Bacteria; phylum Myxococcota_A; class UBA9160; order SZUA-336; family SZUA-336; genus JAFDDB01. The sequence goes on along the minus strand of JAFDDB010000002.1, from coordinate 81,483 downwards.
AGCGCGAGACGGCTGAGTGGCGCCTCGCTGGCTCCGCCGACTCCGCAGGTCTCCGGAGCCCCACTCCTCGACCAGCGCGCACATGCGGCGCGCGCTGCACCTGGTGCTGGCAGGCGACCTGGGGGCGGCCGAGCTCGAGCTGGCCGAGGCGGCCCGCATCGACTCCTCGTCGGCCGACGTGTACATGGCGCTGGCGAACCTGTACCGCGCCCGCGGCGAGATCGGCCGAGCCATCCAGATCCACCAGAACCTGCTCCTGCAGCCCGACTTGTCCGAGGCGTTGCGCGTCGAGAGCCTGCTCTCGCTGGCCCTCGACTTCCGCGCCGGCGGGTTCCTGCGCCGGGCTGCGGCATCCTTCGAGGAGCTGCTCGAGGCCGACCCCGGCAACCTGCAGGCGCTGCGCGAGCTGGAGCGGCTGCGTGTCGAGAGCGGCGACTGGGAGTCGGCGATCCAGATCCGGCGCAAGATCGGCGCCGCCGACGCGGCGACCCCGAGCATCCTGGCCCACCTGTGGGCGGGGCTCGGCAACGCCGCGGCGTTGAACGGCGACGAGGGTGGGGCGCGCCGCGCGTTCCGTCGGGCGCTCTCACGAGACAAGAACTGCGCCGAGGTCTACATCGCGCTGGGCGAGCAGTCGCTGCGCGAGGGCAAGGCCCGTCGCGCCATCGGCCACTGGCAGCGCGCGCTGCCGCTGCACGCCGCACTCGGCCCGGTGCTCTACCCGCGCTTCTGCGAGGCCTTCGCGCAGGCGGGTGACCTGCCGGCGTTCGAGAGCCTGCTCCGCGACCGCTTGGACGAGAATCCCGAAGACGCCGAGGCCGCACTCTGGCTGGCCCGCGCGATGGCGAAGCAGGGGCGCGTGGACGAGGCGCTCTCGGCGCTCCGGCGGCTGCTCGACCGCTCGCCCGATCGACTGGCCGCGCACGCCGAGATCGGCCGCCTGCTGCTCGACGAGAGCCGCAGCGCCGACGCATTGAAGGCCTTCGACGAGCTGCTCGGCCGCCTGCCGCTCCAGCCGGACCGCCGCCGCTGCACGGGTTGCGGCAGCCAGGACACGCGGCTCCACTGGCGCTGCCCGCAGTGCGGGGAGTGGGACAGCTTCGTCTAGGGGCTCGGAAGCGCCTTCGTGCGTTCCGCTGCCGCGCTTGCTCTGGATGGCGTGGGGTCGGGGGTCTCGGGGGGGTGGAGGAGGTCGGCGAGTCTCTGTGGCACGGGGGTGGTGTCCAGTTCGGCGAGCATCTTGAACGGGACGCGGTACAGGCGGCCGCCTTCGGCGCGGGTGTCGAACTCGAAGTACTCGGTGTGGCTGCCCAGCGTCGCGCGGCGGGGGGCGAAGCGTTGCTTGAAGTAGAGCTCCAGCGAGCCCCGCTGGGGCCACACTCCGTGCACGTCGACCTCGACCTGCTCGAAGTGGGCGGACAGGTCGGTGCGGATCTCGGGGAGGCGGTCGTCGATGCTCCGGGCCGTGACGCCGATCTTGTGCAGGACGCGGCCGTCGGCGCGGGCTTCGAGCAGGTAGAGGTCCAGGGAGAGCAGGCGGGCGAGGCTCGCGCGGTAGAGGCGCAGGTCCACGCTGGACAGCGGGCTGGCGCGGTCGGCGGCCCTGGCTTCGAGGGCGTCCAGCTTGGCGAGGGCGGCGCGCGCCTGCACCTCCGCCATGGCGGCCAGCGTCAGGCGGTGACGGGTGGCCGCTGCCACGGCCTCGCCCCAGGCGGTGTGGCGGTGCGAGCCGATGCCGTCGACCCAGCGCTGGCCGCGCGGGACCTCTTCGATCAGTCCGGCGTCCACCAGCCTGCGCAGCGAGGCGCGTCGCCAGCCGCGCAGCGAGGTGTGGTTGATGGTCTGGCCGCGCAGGCTGCGGCACAGCTTCAGGTCCGCGCGGCCGAGCGGCTCGAGCGTCTCGAAGTCGTCGTAGAACGGGATGCGCGCGGCCTGCCGCTCGGCCGACTCGCGGCACGTCTCTCCGTCGTGGGCGAAGTGCGCCGCCAGCACGCGCCCCTTCTTCGCGAGCAGCCGCGTCTCGCAGTACGGGCAGGAGAGAGCGGTCCGACCGCTCGCTACCTCGTCGACGCCGACGAGCGTGCCGCGGTCGTCGAGGCCGTGCAGCAGGAACGCGCGCCGCGCGCTCGGCTCGCGGGCCATGTCTCCCCCTCCCGCGCAGAGGTGTAGCAGGCGGCGTCAGCCGACGACAGGAGCGCCGCCCGGGACTCCAGTCACCGGCAGGCCGGGCCGATCGAGAGTGCGTGCCGATCGAAGCCATCCTCGTGAGCGTGCTCGGCGCGGCCGCGCTGATGCCGGTGGTCGCGATGCTCGCGGGCTGGCGGCCCCGAAAGCTGGGCGTCGCCGTGGCCGTCGTCGCGTTCGCCGCGCTGGCGGGCAACGCCGTTCGGCACGCGCCGCGGCTCGCCACTGTCGACAATGCGGCGAATCGTCCGGTCGAGGTGCGGAGCGACGGCTTCGTCTCGTCGAAGGCCTGCCAGTCCTGTCACCCGGACCAGCACGCCAGCTGGTCCGGCTCGTACCACAGCTCCATGACGCAGGTGGCGGGGCCCGAGAGCGTGATCCCCGATCTCGACGGACTCGAGCTCGAGCTCGAGGGCGTGAGCTACCGCTTCGAGCGCCGCGGACGGGAGTTCTGGGTGGAACTCCCCGATCCGGACTTCTTCGTCGATCCGGACTACGAGGACGGCGAGGCCCCCTCGGTGCCGCGCGTGTGGCGACAGCTGGTCATGACGACCGGCTCGCACCACGACCAGGACTACTGGTTCGAGACTCCCGGTGCGCGCGCCGTGCAACGGCTGCCCATCGACTACCGGATCGGGCCGCGCATGTGGATCCCCTACGGCTGGAGCTTCCTGTACCCGGCGGCCTCTCCCGGCTTCAACCCGCGCGGCGAGTGGAACGAGAGCTGCATCCAGTGCCACGCGACGCACGGCCAGTCGCTCTTCGAGCGCGGAAAGGGAGAGGGACCGCGCGCGGCCGCCGACACCCAGGTCGCCGAGCTCGGCATCGCTTGCGAGTCCTGCCACGGTCCGGGGGACTCCCACGTGCGGCTGAACCGCGACCCGCGCCACCGCTACCGGCTGCACCTGTCGGGAGGCGAGGACGCCTCGATCGTGAACCCGGCGAACCTGTCCGCCCAGCTCGCCGTCGACGTGTGCGGGCAGTGCCACGGAAACTGGGTCGACCGCCAACCGACGAATGTGGCGAACGCGCCGAACCGACGGACCTACCGGCCGGGGGACGCGCTGTCCGAGACCCGCGTGTACGCGCGCAAGAAGTATCTGGATCCCGGCGACACGAGCGGAAATCGAGCCGTGCTGCTCCGCGAGATCGAGGACATCGACTCGCACATGCGCCAGCTGTTCTGGTCCGACGGCATGGTCCGGGTGTCCGGCCGCGAGTACCACGGGACCATCGAGTCGCCATGCTTCGCCGGCGGCGGCATGACGTGTCAGACGTGCCACGTCATGCACCAGGCTTCGGCGGACAGACGCCCCCGCAAGAAGTGGGCGGACGACCAGCTCGGTCCGCTGATGCGTGGCGACACGGCCTGCCTGCAGTGCCACCCGGGGCTTGCCGACGACGGCCCGCGCGAGGCGCATACGCACCACGCGGCGGACTCCCGCGGCAGCGCCTGCCAGGACTGTCACATGCCCCACACCGTGCTGGGCATCCTCAAGGCGAGCCGCAGCCACCAGGTCAGCAGCCCCAGCGTGCAGGAGACGCTCGAGACCGGGCGGCCGAACGCCTGCAACCTGTGCCACCTCGACCGGCCGCTCGGCTGGACCGCGGCCCGGCTGGCCGAGTGGTACGGCACGCCCGAGCCATCGCTCGAGAGCGCGGACCAGGAGATCGGCGCCGGCGTGCGCTGGCTGCTCAGCGGAGACGCGGGCCAGCGAGCGCTCGCCGCGTGGCACGCCGGCTGGGCTCCGGCGCAGGAGGCCGCGGGTACGGAGTGGATCGCCGCCCACCTGGCGCCGCTGCTGGAAGATCCCTACCACGCCGTGCGCTGGATCTCGTTCTGGTCGCTGCGAACCCTGCCCGGCTTCGAGCACTTCGAGTACGCCTACGTGGCGGAGCCGCCGGCGTGGACCGAGGCGGCAGAGCGCGCGTTGCTCCAGTGGTCGCTCCGCGCCGCCCCGCGCCCCGGCCGCCCCGAGATCCTGATCGCGAAGGACGGCTCGCTCGACTCGGCGGCCCAGGCCCGGGCGCTTGCGGCGCGGGACGACACGCCGTTCAGGCTGGGGGAGTAGGCGTGCCGGCCGACCTGACTCCGGCGGCACAGCGGCACCTGCTCTGGGGCTGGTCGACGCTGCTCTTCTTCCTGCTCTTCGGCGTGGTGCTCGAGGCGCTGCACGGCTTCAAGCTGGGCTGGTACGTCGACGCGGCGAACGCCACGCGCCGGCACATGTTCACGCTGGCGCACGCGCACGGAGCGTTGCTCGGCCTGGTGCACGTCGCCTACGCCGCGACGCTCCAGCTGGCCGCGGTCTCCGAGGCTGCGGGGCAGCGCTGGAGTTCGCTCTGCCTCGTGGGCGCCACCCTCGTGCTGCCGGGTGGCTTCCTGCTCGGTGGCCTGTTCGTCTACGGGGGCGACCCCGGACTCGGCATCCTGCTCGTGCCCGTCGGCGCGGCGGGGCTCGTCGCGCCCGTGGCCTGGGCCGTCTGGGCGCTCGCGTCGCGCCCGTCTACCGGCTGAACGGGTCGACGACGGTCAGCGCTGCACGCCGGTCCGGCGGATCCGGCTTGCACGGCGCGTCGCCAGACCGAAGCCTCCGAGCAGGAGCAGGACGGCGGTGCCGGCTTCAGGGACCGCCGCGGCGTCGGCCACGCCCGATCCCGTGCCCTGGGCCAGCCCGAGCCGGTTGTCGAAGTCCGAGGCGAAGTCGCCCGGGAAGGCCGTGCCCGACAGGATCACGCCGATCGGCGCCGAGAGGCCGCCGAAGAGGCTGAGCAGGTCGCCGCCGGTGGCGCTGAACGTGAACTCGAGCGGATCACCCCCGCCCGGGATGAAGCCGAAGGCGGTCAGGTCTCCGGTCAGGAGGCTCGGCCCCGAGCCTCCGACGTTCCCGCCGATGTCGAGCGTCCCGCTGATTGCGGCCAGGTCCACGATCAGCAGGAAGGTACCGTTCGAGATCGGGGCGCCGTCCAGCGTGAGCGCGAAGCCCGTGGCCTCGAGCGTGTCGGACGAAGCGTCGAACGTCACGTCTATGAAGCCGGACATGATGTCCGGACTCAGGGGCAATGTCAGGTCGAGAGGCGTGGCGAGGGCCGCCTGGGGAAGCGCGAGCGCGACCAGCAGGCACAGCCGGATCATCATCTTGGGAGCCACCTTCTCAACCTCCGCAACGAGCGTTCATCAGTTGGCCGCCCGCCGGCGACTCGCCAGCTTCGGCCCGTGAACGCGCGGGCAGCCACTCAGTAGTGGTGCGAGCGCCGAATAGGTGACGCGCGGAGCGCGGCTTTTCTTGCCTTCGGGCTGCCGGCGCGTGCGCTGGCAGCGGGGTGCCGTGGGCCCGCGGAGTTCCCGGCGAGTCGCGGAGTGCGGGCCGCCCAGACGTCGGAGGCCCCCCCGGGCTGTGCACCGGGGGGGCCTCTTGGATCCGATCTGCAGCTGGAGTCAGGACGCCTTGATCGGCGCTCCGCTCTTGTCCTTGAAGTTGCCCGTGACGAGCAAGATCAGGTCCACGAGCGTCCAGATGCCCAGGCCGCCCAGCGTCAACAGTTGGAGCAGGCCGGTTCCGACCTTTCCGGCGTAGAAGCGGTGCACGCCGAATCCGCCGAGGAAGAAGCAGAGCAGCACCGTGGGAACGAATCCCTTGTCGCTCACTTCCGACATCATCGCCGGGCTGTTCATCGTCGCGTCTTGCATCACCACACTCCTGTGTCAGGTTGCGGGGCGGGGCGCTGTCCCGGGTACATGACCCGGAGTCCATCCCCGTCCCGGAAGTTCCCGGTGAGCAGCGCGATCGTCACGAACCCTTCGTGAGCCAGATCGACGGCGAGCAGTCCCATTCCCCAGAAGGGGTGTCCGGTCAGGAAGGCCGACACGAACCCCAGGGTGAGGCCCAGGTCGAGGAAGCCCTCGGCCCAGCGCCCCAGGTAGAAGTGCTGGGCACCCATCCACCCGAGTACGCTCGAGAGCACCACCGCGGTCGTGTAGCTCTTGGGTGATGCGGTCTCGTATCCGAGCTGGCCCATGGACTGCACAGGCTGCATTTGCGAGAACCTCGCGAACGCACGGCCCCCCGTCCGTACGAGTCGAGATCGCATCGGCGGTCCGCCGCTGGAACTTTCGCTGCGCGCGCGCTGCGGGCTAGCTGCCGGTCGACGTGTAGTGGCGCTCGCCGAAGCGCCAGAACTGAAGGCTGGCGGCCAGGAACACGACCCCGGCGAGCGGGGCGATGCACTGCAGCCAGAAGGGGCTGCCGAGCGGATCGTCACGCTCGAGGATCGCGACGACCGGAAAGTACGCCACGCAGGCCAGCGGAACGGCGAACGTGAAGAACCGGCGGAACGGCGCGGCGTAGATCGAGAGCGGGTACTGCGCGGTCTGCACGCCGCCGTACGTCAGGGTATTCATCAGCTCGAGCGACTCGATGGTCCAGAACGCGATCGTCGCGTGGACGACGAAGAGCCCGAAGAAGACGCACGCCCCGCCGAGGATCGCCGCCGCCAGCAGGGCCGCGCGGGCCGCCGTCCAGTCCAGCTCCAGCGAAGCCGACGCGACGCCCAGCACCAGCGCACCCTGAAGCAGGCGGCCCACTCGGCGGAAGGCGAGCTCCTGCCCGGCCAGCTGCAGGACCGTGCTGCGCGGCCGCACCAGCAGCCGATCGAAGTGCCCGCGCTTGACGGTGTCCCCGAAGCGGTCGAAGCCGGTCGACAGCGCGTCGGCCAGCGCGAACGCCACGTTCACGACGCCGTAGAAGAGGGCGACCTCCCACAGCGTCCAGTCGCGGAGCTCGCCGAAGCGAGAGAAGAGCGCCCAGATTCCCGCGAACTCGGTCGCTGTGCCCAGGAACTGGCCGAGCGCGGCAAGAAAGAACGACGCCCGGTACTGCATCTGCGCCCGGACCGAGAGCGCCATGTAGCGGATCCAGAGCCGCAGGGAGTCGGTCACCGCTCAGCCTCCCTGGACGACCAGGCGCCGGCAGCCCCGCGCGAGCAGGAAGCGGCCCAGCGCGACCAGCGCCAGCGCCCAGAGCGCGGCCCCGCCCAGCGCGGTCCACGCCTCGGCCCCCTCCAGGTGACCCGCCCAGATGCGCAGGGGCACGTCGACCAGACCCCGGAAGGGGAGGGCGTGGAGGAGCGGTTGGAGCACGTCGGGGAAGAGCGGCAGCGGCACCACCATGCCCGAGAACACCGACACCAGCGACGGCACGACCCGGGAGAGACCGTCTCCCGAGATCGTCCACATCAGCGACACGTGGACCAGCATGGTGAGCGCGCAGCCGAGCGCCATGGCGACGACCGTGGCCAGCATCCACAGGCCCGCGGCTGCGAGGCCGGCGGGGGCCGCGAGCGCCCAGTCGGCGAGCGGCGTCCAGGGCAGGACGAAGCCCGCGAGCAAGACGATCGGCACGGCTCGAAGTGAAGTCGACGCGGTGCGCAGCGCGAGCGTGCGCATGTACCACAGGCTGTACAGATCGACCGGGCGCACCAGTTCGAAGGCCACGTTGCCCTCGCGCACCATGGCTTCGATCTCGGGCTCGAGGTTCCAGGGCAGCATGCCGAGCAGCGCCTGTCCGAGCCACACGTAGGTCACGACGGCGGCGAATGCCATCGGCGGGTCGACGTCGCTCGCGGCGTAGAACGCGCCCAGGATCATGATGCGGATGAAGCCCCAGAAGAACTGCGTCGTGATGCCGGCGAGCGCGGCCGCGCGGTACTGCAGCAGCATGCGGTAGCGCGCACTCAGGATCGCCAGGTAGGGCCTCAAGCCTCGCGGTCCTCGTCCGCGTAGAGCCGCGCGATCACCTCTTCGATCGGCGGGTTCTCCACGAACAGGTCGCGGACGGCGTGCCTGGCCGTGAGGCGGGAGATCAGCTCGGTCGCCGTCACCCGCGCCGGGTCGAAGCGCAGCTCGACGCGCGTTCCCGAGCGCGACACGACTTCGGCGTCGCGGTCCGACACGGGCTCGTCCTCGACGAGGTCGAGAATCAGTCGGCGCTCTCCGCGGGTGCGCGCGCGCAGGTCGTCGAGCGTTCCGTCGGTCAGGATCGTCCCGCGCCCGATCACGATCACGCGCCGGCACAGCGCCTCGATGTCGTCCATGTCGTGCGTCGTGAGGATGACGGTGACGCCGCGCGTCTCGTTCAGTTCGCGAATGAAGTCCCGCACAGCCAGCTTCGACACCGCGTCGAGACCGATGCTCGGCTCGTCCAGGAAGAGCAGCGGGGGCTCGTGCAGGAGCGACGCGGCCAGGTCGCAGCGCATGCGCTGCCCGAGACTCAGCTGACGCACGGGTATGTCGAGCAGGGGCTCCAGTGCCAGCCGCGAGACGAGCTCGTCCCGCGAGCGGCGGTAGCGCTCCGGCTCGACGCGGTAGATCGCGGAGAGCAGGTCGAAGGACTCGATCACCGGCAGGTCCCACCAGAGCTGGGTGCGCTGGCCGAACACGACGCCGATGCCCGAGACGTAGCGCACGCGGTCGCGCCAGGGCACGTGGCCGAGTACCTCGCAGCGCCCCGAGTCGGGAACCAGGATCCCGGACAGGATCTTGATCGTCGTCGACTTGCCGGCGCCGTTCGGGCCGACGTAGCCGACGAGTTCGCCCGGTTCGATGCGAAAGTCCACGCCGTCGAGCGCGCGCACCGTGCGGTGCTCGCGGCGGACCAGGCCGCGAATGGCGCCGCCGAGTCCCGGGCGGCGCTCGGCCACGCGGTACGTCTTGACCAGATCCTCGACGACGATCTGCGACACGGGTGCTCCGTACGCATGGCTGCGCCAGGGGCGGGCGCGGCGGGCGGGTCGGGACTATAGGCTCGCCGCGGCTCCGGCCGCAACGGGGACGGGGCGCATTGCACCCGCGCGGTGCCGGTCCTAGCCTCGAAGTCATGGCGGGCGACGACGGTCTGGGCTTCGGTCACGGGGAGACACTCGATCTCCTGCGCGAGACGGTGCGCGCCTTCAGCCGCGACCACGTGGCGCCCATCGCCGACGAGATCGACCGGACGAACCGCTTTCCGCGCGAGCTCTGGCCGCGGCTGGGAGAGCTGGGACTGCTCGGGGTCACGGTCTCGGACGAGTTCGGCGGAGCGGGACTGGGCTACCTGGCGCACTGCATCGCGGTCGAGGAGCTCTCCCGGGCCTCGGGCAGCGTGGGGCTCAGCTATGGCGCGCACTCGAACCTGTGCGTGAACCAGATCTTCCGCAACGGCAACGACGCGCAGCGCCACCGTTTCCTGCCGAAGCTGATCAGCGGCGAACACGTGGGCGCGCTCGCCATGAGCGAGCCCGGCGCCGGCTCGGACGTGGTCAGCATGAAGCTCCGCGCCGAGAGGGACGGCGACGCCTACCGGCTGACCGGAACGAAGATGTGGATCACGAACGGCCCGGAGGCCGACGTCGTCGTCGTGTACGGAAAGACCGATCCCGACGCGGGCGCGTCGGGAATCACGGCCTTCCTGGTCGAGCGCGGCTCTCCCGGCTACTCGACGGCGCAGAAGCTCGACAAGCTCGGCATGCGCGGATCCGACACCTGCGAGCTCGTCTTCGAGGACTGCCGGATCCCGGCCGAGAACGTGCTCGGCAAGCCGGGCGAGGGCGTCCGCGTGCTGATGAGCGGGCTCGACTACGAGCGCGTCGTCCTCGCCGCAGGTCCGGTCGGGCTGATGCAGGCTTGCTTGGACGTCGTCCTCCCGTACGTGCGGGAGCGCGAGCAGTTCGGCCGGCCGATCGGCGAGTTCCAGCTGATGCAGGGGAAGCTCGCCGACATGTACACCGCGCTCTCCGCCTCGCGCGCCTACGTGTACGCAGTGGCGGCCGCCTGCGACCGCGGCGAGACCACGCGGCAGGACGCCGCAGGGTGCATCCTCTTCGCGTCCGAGCGCGCGACCCAGGTGGCGCTCCAGGCGATCCAGGCGCTCGGAGGTACGGGCTACATCAACGAGTCGCCGACGGGCCGGCTACTGCGCGACGCCAAGCTCTACGAGATCGGCGCCGGCACCAGCGAGATCCGCCGCATGCTGATCGGCCGCGAACTCTTCTCCAAGTAGGCGGCTGCTGAACGGGGCGTCTCCACGCCTGGTTCAGCGGCCTGCCAGACCGCTCGTCTCAGGCGTCTTGTTGGGCGAGGCGTTGGAAGGCTTGGATGACTTCCGGGGGGGCCTGGACGAGTTCGATCAGGACGCCTTCGCCGCCGATCGGGGTGTCCCCTCCGCCCTTGGGGTGGATGAAGCAGACGTCGAACCCCGAGGCGCCTTTGCGGACACCGCCGGGCGTGAAGCGCACGCCCTGCTGACCGAGCCACTCGACCGCGGCGGGCAGGTCGTCGATCCAGAGGCCGACGTGGTTCAGCGCCGGGTCGCTCACGCGCGGGCGCCCGTCGGGATCGACGGGCTCCATCAGGTCGACCTCGACGCGCAGCGGACCCGAGCCGATCGCGGCGATGTCCTCGTCGACGTTCTCGGCTTCGCTGCGGAAGTTGCCGGTGATCTCGAGTCCCAGCAGGTCGATCCAGAGCCGGCGGAGGCCGGCCTTGTCGGCTGCGCCGACGGCGATCTGCTGGATTCCCAGTACGCGGAACGGTCGCTCGCTCAATGCTGACCTCGTCGGCTCGGCTTCATCTTCACCTGGATCGCTCCACGGCCTCTGCCGCTTCGAAGAGCAGCGCCTCGGTCTCGGGCCAGCCGATGCAGGCGTCCGTGATCGACAGCCCGTACTCGAGGGCGCGGCCGTCACCGAGCGGCTGGCGTCCGGGACGAAGGTGCCCTTCGAGGAGGAAGCCCATGATGGCACGCTGGCCGCCGCGGATCTGCCGGAACACGGAGCGCGCGACCTCGCCTTGCCGCCGGTGGTCCTGGCGCGAGTTGTCGTGCGAGCAGTCGACCAGGAGCGGGCGCTCGAGATCTGCTCCTCGACTCCGGCGCAGCGCGCGCAGCGCCGCCGCGACGTCGAGCGGGTGGAAGTTCGGGCGCTGCACCGAGCCGCGCAACACCAGGCTGCCGTCGGGGTTCCCCGGCGTTCGCAACACCGCGGCGGCGCCCGAGTCCGAGAGGCCCAGCACCGGGTGCGGCGCGGCCACCGCCTGCATGGCGTTGACGGCCACGTCGAGGTCGCCGTGGGTCGGGTTCTTCACGCCGATCGGCATGGGCAGTCCGCTCGCCAGCTCGCGGTGCGTCTGGCTCTCGGCCGTGCGCGCGCCGATCGCTCCCCAGCTCATCAGGTCGGAGAGGTAGCGGCAGGAGATCGGGTCGAGGATCTCGCCGGCGCACGGCAGTCCCAGCTGGTTGACGTCGAGCAGCAGCGAGCGGGCGCTGCGCAGTCCGGCCGCCACGTCTCCCGACCCGTCGAGGTGCGGGTCGTAGATCCAGCCCTTCCAGCCGACGCTCGTGCGCGGCTTCTCGAAGTACGTGCGCATCACGATCACGAGCTGGTCGCGCGTGGCGCGGGCCGTCTTCTCGAGCAGGCGTGCGTACTCGAGAGCGGCCCTGGGGTCGTGGATGGAACAGGGACCCACGACCGCCAGCAGGCGCTTGGGGTCGCGCCCGTGGAGCAGGTCCCGGATCGCCTGGCGCGTCTCCGCCACGCGCGCCGAAACCGCCTCGCCCGCGGGTAGCGCGGCCTGCAGCTCGAGCGGCGACGGCAGGACTTCGGCCCGTCCTCCGGGCGGGGCGGGCAGGGCGGACGCGGCCGCAGCCCGGCCGGGCGCTTCGAGAGGGATGGGCGAGCTCATTTCGGTCTCTCCTGGGATCCTCCTGGAACGGAGGTAGGGACAAAAAAAGCCCCGAGCGGTCTGGCTCGGGGCGTCGGGGTCTCTCTGAATCCTGTCGTCGCTAGACGCAGCCCCTCCGCCCGGCCGTAAAGCCGTACCAGAAATAGGGGCTGGCGAAGTCGCGAGGAATCATCTGCGGCAGTGTGGCACCCGTCCCGGGGGTCGTCAACGACGCCGGCCGCCGCGGGCCGGCGCCCGGGGCCCGCAGGTGGATCCGCTAGACTCGGCGGGGACGCGACGACGGGGGGTGGCGATGCCGTCCAAGGGCGTGGACACGCCGATGATGCAGCAGTACCTGCGGCTGAAGGCCCAGGTGCCCGAAGCGCTGCTGCTCTTCCGCATGGGTGACTTCTACGAGCTGTTTCTCGAGGACGCGGAGACGGCGGCGCCGCTGCTCGACCTGGTCCTGACGACGCGCGACAAGGGCGTGCCGAACCCGGTCCCCATGTGCGGGCTGCCGTACCACGCGGCCGAGGGCTACATCCGGCGCCTGCTCGAAGCGGGACGCGCGGTGGCGATCGCCGAACAGGTCGAGGACCCCAAGCTCGCCAAGGGGCTGGTGCGGCGCGAGATCGTCGAGGTCGTATCCCCCGGGCTGGTGGCGAACGGCGACCGGCTTCCGGGGTCGGCATCCAACTACATCGCCGCGGTGCTCTCGGACGAGTCGGGCTTCGGTCTGGCGTACCTCGACATCTCGACCGGCGAGTTCGCGGCGACCGAGACGGCGGAGCGCGCGGTGCTCGAGGCCGAGCTCGACCGGGTCTCGCCCCGCGAGCTGGTGCTGCGCGACGCGGAGAAGGGCCTGGCCGATGCGCTTCCACGCCGGCAGGCGCCCGATGCCGACTTCGACCCGGCCGCCGCCGAGCGCCGGGTCGGCCGGCTGCCCCAGGGGCTGGAGCCGGCGCAGCGCGACCCCGCCTCGCGCGCGGCGGCCGCACTCTGGGTCGCGGTCGCCACCTTGCAGCCCCAGGCTCTCGAGCAGCTTCGGCGCCTGCGCCGCTACGTAGCGCTGGACCGCATGGTGCTCGACCGCTCGACGCGCCGGCACCTGGAGCTGGTCGCCAACCTGCAGGACGGCGGCACGAGGGGCACGCTGCTCGAGCTTCTCGACCGCACGCGGACGCCGATGGGCCGGCGGCGCCTGGTGCGCTGGATCGGCGAGCCGTTGGTCGACGTCGAGGAGATCGCGGCTCGCCAGGACCGCCTCCAGGAGTGGATCGAGCCCGACAGCCGGCGCCGCGCACTGGCCGAGGCGCTTCGCTCCGTCGGCGACCTGGAGCGAATCCTGACGCGCGTGTGTCTGCCGGCCTCGGGCCCGCGCGACTTCGCCGGACTGCGCGCCTCGCTCTCGGGAGTCGTCGCCGTGCACGAGGTCGCGCCCCTCGCCGACCCGCTGGACGAGCTGCGCTCGGCGCTCGAAGGGGCGCTGGTCGACGACCCACCTCCCGTCCCGCGCGGCGAGCCGCACACGGGCTACGTGCGCGACGGCGTCGATGCCGAGCTCGACCGGGTGCGCGCCGACGGTGAGGAGGGCAACGCGTTCCTCGCCTCGCTCGAGGCGCGCGAGCGCGAGAGGCTCGGCATCCCCACGCTGCGGCTGCGTTACAACCGCGTCTTCGGCCACTCGATCGAGGTCACCCGGCCGCACCTCGCGCGGGTGCCCGACGAGTACGTGCGCAAGCAGACGACGGCGAACGCGGAGCGCTTCACCACCGAGGAGCTTCAGCGCTGGGAGGGCGTCGTGCTTCGCGGACGCGAGAGCGCGGCTGCCGTCGAGGCCCGAGTTCTCGGCGAGTTGCGCCGTAGCGTCGCGGACGCGAGCGAGAGCGTGCGCGTCACGGCCGAGGAGATCGCCGAACTGGACACGCTCCAGTCGCTGGCCGAGGTGGCGCGGACCCAGGACTTCGCGCGCCCCGAGATCGACGCGTCGCTGTCGCTCGACATCGACGCGGGCCGCCATCCGGTCGTGGAGCGCTACGTCGAGGAGGGCTTCGTTCCGAACGACGTCCACCTCGACGGGGACGACGCCGGCTTCGTGATCCTGACCGGCCCGAACATGGCCGGAAAGTCGACCCTGCTGCGGCAGGTCGCGCTGATCGCCCTGCTGGCGCAGATGGGCTCGTGGGTTCCCGCCCGGCAGGCGCGGGTCGGGGTCGTGGACCGCATCTTCACGCGGGTCGGCGCGTCGGACTCGCTCGTGACCGGCGAGAGCACCTTCATGGTCGAGATGCGGGAGACGGCCGTGATCCTGGCCGAGGCGACGCACCGCAGCCTGGTGCTGCTCGACGAGATCGGGCGGGGCACCTCGACTTTCGATGGACTTTCGATCGCCTGGGCCGTCGTGGAGTATCTCCACGACACCCCGGGGTTGCGACCCCGGACGTTCTTCGCCACCCACTACCACGAGCTGGCGGATCTGGCCCAGACCCGCGCAGGGGTGAGGAACTTCCACTTCACGTGTGCTCCGTCCACCTCCGTAGGGGGGGACGGGTCCGGTGGGGCGGAAGGCGCGAGCGAGATCCTGTTCCTGCGCCGCATGGAGCCCGGAGCCGCCAGTCGTAGCTACGGAATCGAGGTCGCACGGCACGCGGGTCTCCCCCCCGAGGTGATCCGCCGCGCACGGGCGGTCCTCGCGAACCTGGAGGGGGGAGAGTTCGACGAGCGGGGAGAGCCCCGCCTGGCACGCGAGAGCAGCGGCGATGCGCCGCAGCAGCTCGCGCTGTTCGAGCCGGCTCGCGACCCACTACGCGAGGCGCTTCGCCGTCTCGTACCAGATCAGATGACGCCGATCGAGGCCATCGCCGCGCTCGACCACCTGTGCCGCCTCGCACGCGGAGACGCTCCCTCGGGCGGGGACGACCCGGGAGAGGACGCATGACCCGCAGCTCGCGCCGGCTGCTGCTCGCCGTCGTGGCCTTCACGCTGCTCGCCCCGGGAGAACGTCCCCCGGGTCTCGGCGACGTGACCGGAGTGCGCGTCTTCTCGCACGACACGCACACGCGCGTCGTGATCGACCTGTCCCGCTCCGCCGAGTGGCACACGGGCTTCGTCGCGGATCCGCCGCGGTACTACGTAGACATCGAGGAGACGTGGATCGAGCCCGAGGCGGGCGAGCCCCACGCCCTGTCGAGCACCGAGGTGGTGCGCAAGGTGCGCGGCGGCCAGAACACCTTGCGCAAGGCGCGCGTCGTCGTCGAGCTCGACCGGCCGGGGCGGGTGCGCGAGACCTTCGAGGTCCGCTCGCCGCACCCGTTCCGGATCGTCACCGACATCTTCCACGACGGCGCGCCGCCCCCGAGACACTCTCGGGTCGCGCGCGGGCCGGCGTCCTTCGACCGCCGCCCGGTGCGCAGCGTCGTCATCGATCCGGGACACGGCGGCAAGGACCCGGGCGCCATCGGTTCGCGAGGGCTTCGGGAGAAGGACGTGGTCCTGCGCGTGGCGCGCGAGCTCGCCAAGCGCCTGCGCGCCGAAGGACTCGAGGTCCACCTGACGCGCGACAAGGACGTCTTCATCCCGCTCGACAAGCGCACGCTGCTCGCGAACCAGTGGAAGGGAGATCTCTTCGTCTCGATCCACGCGAATGCCTCGCGCAACCGGAAGTCGAACGGCGTGGAGACGTACCTGCTCGACACGCGCTACGACAAGAACACGGCCCGCGTGGCAGCTCGCGAGAACGGGACGACGGTGGCGGAGCTGAACGACCTCCAGCGCATCCTGGCGTCGCTGCGCTTGTCCTACAGCGAGCGTTACGCGGCGCCCCTGGCCGAGAAGGTGCACACGGGGCTGATGGCATCGCTGCGCGGAAAGTACGGCAAGACCCGGGACCTGGGCGTGAAGCGTGGCCCGTTCGTGGTGCTGTTCCAGGCCGACATGCCGGCCATCCTGGTGGAGGTCGGCTTCGTCACCAACCGCTCCGAGTCCAAGCGCTTGCGCGGCCGCGCCTTCGCGCGCACCGTCTCCGACGGGATCGCGGCGGGCATCCTCCGCTATCGCGACAGCCACGCCCGCAGCATCGTCGCAGGGCGCTAAACTCTCGCGATGCAGCCGATCTGCGAGGACTACTTCAAGGATCTCTCCGCCCCGGCGGGGCCGTCCTCCTTGCACCTGAACCCGCACGTGCGCGCCTACCTCGACGACGCGCGCGCCTGGGTGCTCGAGTTGCACGACAGCGGCGCGCCAGCCCGGTACGTGAACGAGCGGAACTCCTCCATGATCGACCGGCTGATCCGGCAGCTGTTCCGGATGGCCGAGGACCGCTACTTCGAGCACTTCCCGCGGCTGAACTTCCGCATCGCGATCGCCGCCGTCGGCGGCTACGGGCGGCGTGAGTTGGCGCTGGGATCGGACATCGACCTGCTCTTCATCCACCGGGGAAAGACCAACCCGTACATCGAGACGATCGCCGAGTCCCTGACGCACCGCCTGTGGGACGCGCGCCTCGTGGTCGGCGCAGCCACGCGCACCATCCGCGAGTGCCTGCGGCTGGGCGCGCGTGACGTGCCGACGATGACCTCGTACTTGGATTCACGCTTCCTGATCGGCGACCTGGAGCTGTACGCCGAGTACGAGGAGGCGGTTCGCGGCCAGATGCGCAAGGTCCGGCGCGATTTCGTCCAGGACAAGATCGAGGAGCAGCGCGCGAGGCACGAGAGATACCACGAGTCGCTCTACCTGTTGCAGCCGAACCTGCGCGAGAGCGTGGGAGGGCTGCGCGACTACCACACCGCGCTGTGGATCGCGCGAGCCGCGCAGTGGAACGTGCGGAAGCCCGAGCACCTGCCGCTGCACGGCTTCATCGACGCGGACGAAGGCAAGTCGCTGCTGCGGGCGCTCGACTTCATGTGGCGCGCGCGCAACGAACTGCACCGGAGCGGACGCAAGGACGACCAGCTTCACTACGAGGCGCAGAGGCGCCTGGTCGAGCGGCTGGGCTACGAGGACGAGGGGAACACGCTCGCCGTCGAGAAGCTCATGCGCGACTACTACGGCCACGCGCGCACGATCGACTACATCTCGCGGCAGGTCGTGAGCCACGCGCAGACGCTGCTGCGTCGCGGACGCTCGATTCCCGCCTACCCGGTCGAGGAGGGCTTCGTCGTCGTGGACGGGCGGCTCGAGATCCCGAGCCCCGAAATCCTCGAAGGTCGCCCCGTAAGGCTGCTGGCCGCCTTCGCGGTCGCGCAGCACCACGACATCGCGATCTCGGGCCGCGCGCAGCGATTGCTGCGCCAGCATCTGCACCTGATCGACGATGCGTTCCGGTGCGACCCCGAGGCGGCGGACCTGTTCAAGCGGATCCTGTGCTCGCCGACGCGCGTGTACCGCGCGCTGAAGCTGATGTCGGAGATCGGGATCCTGGGCGCCTACATCCCCGAGTTCGGCAGCGTCGTCGGGCTGTGGCAGCACGACATGTACCACACGTATACCGTCGACGTGCACTCGCTCTTCCTCGTCGAACAGCTTCGGCGGCTGAAGAAGGGGCGCTTCGGCGACGAGCTGACACTGGCGACGGAGCTGGTACGCGAAGTGCGGTCACCGCTGCACCTCTTCCTGAGCTGTCTGCTGCACGACGTGGGCAAGGGACGCGGCGGGGGCCACTCCGAGAAGGGTGCACGCATGGTGCCCGCCGTCTGCGAGCGCCTCGGCCTGGCCGGCGAGGACGTGCGAGTGATCGAGTTCCTGGTGCGCCACCACCTGACGATGAGCGCGATGGCCGAGCAGCGCGACGTTCACGACCCGCGCCAGATCATGCGCCTGGTCAGCCTGACCGGCTCCCGCGAGATGCTGCGCAGCCTGTACCTGCTGACGGTCGCCGACATCCGCAGCGTGTCCCCCGAGGCCTGGACGCCCTGGAAGGCCGGCCTGCTCGAGGCGTTCTACCGCAACGGGGCGGAGTGGCTGGAGGCGGGCGCCGAGGACGCCGCCGCCGAGAAGTTCTTCCTGGACCGGGCGCTCCGGAACTTCGAGCGGGCCGAGCGCGAGGCTCTCGCCTTGCTCGGGGAGCAGGGCATCGACGGCCAGCGCGCGGCGGCCTTTCTCGAGCAGATGCCGCGCCGCTACCTGTTGAACCACTTGCCGTCCGAGATCGCCGTGCACGTGAGAGCTGCGCTCGACTTCTCGGACTCGGGCAAGCAGGCGGCCGTCGTCCCGTTCGTCGACTCGAGCGACGCGCAGCCCTTCTGGGGCGTCGTGGTCATGACGCGCGACCGGCCCGCGCTCTTCTCCACCGTGACCGGTGTGCTGACGGTGCTGGGCCACGACATCCTGGCGGCGCAGGTCTACACGACGCGGGACCGGCTGGCGGTCGAGATCTACGTGATGGCGCCGATCGCCGGTGGCGAGGAAGAGGCCGAGTTCGAGTGCCACCGCGTCGAGGAGCGGCTGGTGGACATCTTCGAAGGACGCCGCGAGCTGGGACAGATCGACCGCAGGTCAGGCTCGGCGCCGGTCGCCATGCGCTCGGCGCCACCCAGCGTGCGCGTGCTGAACGGCGAGTCGGACCTGTACACGGTGATCGAGGTGGCGACGAACGACCGGCCGGCGCTGCTCTTCGACATCACGCGCGCGTTGGCGGAGTGCGACCTGGACGTGGTCCTGTCGCGCGCGTCTACGCGCGCGAACCGCGCGACGGACGCCTTCTACGTCACCGACGGGGGCCACAAGCTCACCGACCCGGAGCGCTCGAAGAGGGTCGAAGAGGCGGTGCTCCGCGCCATCCGGCAGGACGGCGGTTGAGGATCGAAGCGTCGATCGACGCGTTCCTCTCACACCTGGCCGTCGAGCGGGGCCTGGCGGCGTCGACCGTCCAGGCCTACGCGCGCGACCTCGCGGCGCTGCTCGAGACGAGCGGGGGCATCGCGGTCTCGGCCGTGGACGCCCGGCTGTTGCGCCAGCACGTGGAGCGGCTCGAAGCCACCGGCCGCGGCGCCTCGACGCGGGCCCGGGCGCTGTCGGCCATCGCGCAGTGGCTCGCTTTTCTCCGGCGCGAGGGGGCCATGGTCGAGGACCCGATGGCGGACATGCACCGGCCGCGGCGCGGGCGGAAGGTGCCACGCGTGCTGAGCGTGAACGAGGTGCGCGTCCTGATCGAAGCGCCGGGCGAGGAGCCGATCGGCATCCGCGACCGTGCCGTGCTCGAGACGCTCTACGCCGCCGGTCTGCGCGTCTCCGAGTTGACCACGCTGCGGCTCTCCGATCTGCAGCTTTCGGCGCTCGTCTGCCGCGTCTTCGGCAAGGGCCGGCGCCAGAGGATCGCGCCGCTCGGCGAGCCGGCGGTGCACTGGATCTCGCGCTACCTCGAAGAGGTGCGGCCGCGCTGGGTGCAGGGTGACGCGGTCGAAGAGGTGTTCGTGTCGAATCGCGGGCGCTCGGTAACTCGCCAGGCGATCTGGTACCGCATCCGTCACTACGCGCGGCTGGCGGGAGTGCGCGGCCACATCACGCCGCACGTGCTGCGCCACTCGTTCGCGACGCACCTGCTCGAGGGCGGGGCGGATCTGCGCGTGGTGCAGGAGATGCTCGGCCACGCCGACATCGGTACGACCGAGATCTACACCCACGTGAGCCGCGAGCGCCTGCAGTCCCTGGTCGAGAGCCGGCACCCGCGCGGGGGAGCGGGGTGATCGGCGAGCGCGTCGGGGCATGAGCGACCGGGCGTCGGGACTGCGTCGGCGCCTCGCGAGCGCGCTGGGTCCGGACGCGGAGGCGCTCGCGGTAATTGCCGAAGAGGCGGCCCGGGCGAAGGCCGGCGCCTTCCTGGTCGGCGGACCCGTCCGGGACCTGCTGCTGCGCCGGCCCGTGGGTGACCTGGACGTGCTGCTCACGCGCGGTCTCGAGACGGTGACGCAGCGGTCCGCGGAGCGGCTGCGCGCCCAGGTCGTGCTGAGGGCGCGCTTTCTGACCGCGACGATCGAGCGGCCTGGGCTGCGCATCGACCTGTCGCGCGCGCGGCGCGAGAGTTATGCGCGCTCCGGCGCGCTGCCCGAGGTCGAACCGGCGTCGATCGAGGAGGACTTCGCGCGGCGGGACTTCAGCGTGAACGCCATGGCCCTGCCACTCGACGCGCGCTCGGGCCGGGGACTGCTGGATCCGCTCGGCGGGCGCGCCGACCTGGAGCGGGGGCGCCTGCGCTGCCTGCACGAACGCAGCTTCCTGGACGACCCCACCCGCCTGCTTCGCGCAGCGCGCTACGGCGCGCGGCTCGGCTTCCGCTACGACCCCCCGACGGCGCGGCTGCTGCGCTCCGCCGTCGAGGGCGGAGCGCTCGACCGCGTGTCGGGCGACCGGATCCGCCACGAGATCGAGCGGCTGATCGAGGAGCCGGATCCGGCGCGCGCAGCCACGGCCACGCGGCGCGTCGGGCTCTTCGGCGCGATCGCCCGCGGCTGGGAGGTCGGAGACGCGGCGAGAGCGGGACTGCGGCGCCTGGTCCGCGCCACAGCGGACCCGCCGTGGCACGGGGCGCCGGATGCGCGCCAGGGCTGCGGCCTGCGCCTGCTGCTCTTCGACGTCGCGCCACGCCACCGCCCGCGAGTGCTCGAACGGCTCGCCGTGCGCGGCCGGCCCGCCGACCAGGTGCGCGGGGACCTGCGCCGCACCGTGGAGCTGCGCCGTCCGCTGGCGCGGCCCCTCTCCGGAGGGCGGCTGGATGCGCACCTGTCGGACGCCAGCGAGGAGGCGTTGCTCCTCAGTTGGTGTACGGGCGCCGCCCCGGTACCCCGCAACGTCGCGCGCTACGCCGGGCGCCTGCGTCACGTAGCCGATCCCCTGACCGGAGAGGACGCCCGGGAGCTGGGCCTGCGCGGTCCCGCCGTCGGGGAACTGCTGCGCGCCGCGCGCGCGCGTTCCCTCGACGGGGGCCCCGTGGACGACGCCTGGCTGCGCCGCTGGTTGGCCCGGCATCAGGACATTCGTTAGCTTCGCGCCGCACTCCTCTGCACGTCCTCTCTGTACGCCCCCGCCTGTACGCTCCCAAAACACGTACCGAGGCATGGGAACCGACGGAGCCGTGATCGAATCGCACCCCGAACCCGCCGACGCCGCTCACGCCGACGCCACTCACGCCGACGGAGGCCACGGCGTTCAGACCGCTGTCGCCGACGACGCCTCGCCGTCGACCGGATCCAACGGGTCGCGGAGCTGGCGCGGCGTCAAGCTGCCGATCTTCGAGGGCCCGCTCGACCTGCTGCTGCACCTGATCCGCACGAACGAAGTCGACGTCACGGACATCCCGATCGCGCTGATCTCCGCGCAGTACGTCGAGTACCTGGAGCTGATGCAGTGGCTCGACATCGACGTCGCCGCCGAGTACCTGGTCATGGCCGCGACGCTGGCGCACATCAAGTCGCGCATGCTGCTTCCGGTCGACCCGGATGCGGACGACGCAGAAGGCGGGGATCCGCGTGCGGAGCTGGCCCGGCGCCTGGCGGAGTACGCCGTGTTCAAGGAGGCGGCGGCCGAGCTGGGCGAGCGCCCGCGCCTGGGCCGCGACGTCTTCGGCGGGGAGCCGGACCGTTCGGAGTTGCCGGCGCGCGAGCCCGTGCTCTCGGTCAACGTCGCCGACCTGATCGACGCCATGCGCCGGGTGCTGGCGGAGTTGCCCGCCGAGGCGCGCCACCACGAGGTCATCCGTGAGCGCGTGACCGCGCAGGACCGGATGCTGGCGGTCATGGACTTGCTGCGCGCCGGAGCCGGCGTGCCGATCCTGTTCGAGGACCTGCTGCGCGGGGCGAGCGGTACGAGGCACGTCCTGCTCATGACGTTCCTTGCGATCCTCGAGCTGGCCAAGATCCAGGCGCTGCGCATCTTCCAGAATGCGACGCCAGAGGGCCGTCCGCACGGCCCGATCCGCGTCCACCTGGCCGTGCCGCCCGACGAACCCTCCGAGGATGCGGGGCCGGAGGATGAAGAGCACGGGGACGCAGTGCAGGAGGGGGAGAGTGGCTGACGACGACGCGATCCGGACTTCACTCGAGGCGCTGATCTTCGCCGCAGCGGGCCCCGCGACGGTGGCGCAGCTACGCCGCGCCCTGCCCAGGCTCGCGCCGGCCGAGATCGGCGAACACGTGAAGCAGATCAACGAGGAACTGGTGCGCGACGGCCGCCCTTACGAGATCGTCGAGGCGGCCGGCGGCTACCGCTTCCGCACGCGGCCCGAGTTCGGCGACTTGATCCTGTCGGCCCAGCCGGAGCGGCGCACGCGCCTCTCGCGTCCGGCCCTCGAGACCGTCTCGGTCATCGCCTACCGCCAGCCGATCACGCGTGCCGAGATCGAGGAGCTTCGCTGCGTGGACTGCGGCGCAGTGCTGAAGAGCCTGCTCGATCGCCACCTGA
The DNA here is from genome assembly GCA_019311115.1 of Deltaproteobacteria bacterium. Taxonomy (GTDB): domain Bacteria; phylum Myxococcota_A; class UBA9160; order SZUA-336; family SZUA-336; genus JAFDDB01. The sequence continues at coordinate 59,210 of JAFDDB010000002.1, read as the reverse complement.
TCCGCATCGTCGGCAGGCGCGACGCGCCCGGACGTCCGGTGCTGTACGGGACGAGCGCGAACTTCCTGGAGACCTTCGGCCTCAAGTCCCTCCGCGACCTGCCCGAGCTGCGCGAGATCGTGGACCTGTACGAGGAGCACGGCACGCCCATCGCTGAGGCGGAGGCGGAGGAGGACTCTGCGGACGATCTCGAGCCAGACGAGGAAGGCCCTGTGGACGTGGAAGCGGGCGCGCGGCCGGAGATCGAGCTGGGCGCCGACCCGGCAGATGGGGCCGCCGCTGGCGGCGATCCCAGGGTGGAGGAGGGCGGTGGCGGCGAGGAGGCGGAAGCCCCGAAGGCCTGACGCCCGGCCGTCGCGCGACGGCGGCGACGAGGAGACCGGGCGCGGCGAGCGGATCCAGAAGATCCTCGCCGCAGCCGGGGTGGCGTCGCGGCGAGCGTCCGAGACGCTGATCCGGGACGGACGCGTGTCCGTCAACGGGACCATCGTGAGCGAGCTCGGCACGCGCGCCGACCCCGTGCGCGACCGCATCGAGGTGGACGGCGAGCCCATCCGTCGTAGCGGACCCCGACGGCACTACGTGCTGAACAAGCCGCGCGGTGTCGTGACCACGACCCGGGATCCGCACGCCGCGCACACGGTGCTCGAGTTGGTGCCGGACCACGAGAGGCTCTTCCCGGTGGGGCGCCTCGACGCGCCGAGCGAGGGGCTGCTGCTGTTGACGAACGACGGCGAGCTCGCGCAGGCCATGCTGCACCCGTCCTTCGAGGTGCCACGCACCTACCGCGTCACCGTGTCGGGCCGGGTCGGCGAGGCGTCGCTGCGGCGCATCCGCCGCGGCATCACGCTGCGCGGCAAGCGCACGGCTCCGTGCGAGGCGTCGGTCGTCGAGACGCAGGGCGACCGCACGCTGCTCGAGATGACGCTCGTCGAGGGGCGGCGCCGGCAGATCCGCGAGCTGCTGCGCACGCTCGGCCACCCGGTGCGCAAGCTGCTGCGCACGCGCTTCGGCCCGTTGCGGCTTCGGGGGCTGCGCGCGGGCCAGTGGCGGGTCGTGACGCCTCACGAGCACGCGGCCCTGGAGCGCCTGCGAGCTCACGCGGAGCACACGAGACGGCAGTAGATGTGCGGCAAGAGCGCACTGAATCATCAAATAAATCAGTTACTTATGATGTATAGATGATGTATGATCCGAGCCATGTCAAAGCTCACTACAGCCGTTCTGGGGGCTGGGCTCGCGCTGGCTGCGGGCCCCGCCATGGGGGAACCGGTCGCGGGCGTCTGCCCGGACGGGAGTGGATTCATCGTGCAGCAGGAGAAGGATGCGCCGTGCCGCAATCCGCACTTCGTGCACCCGACGGAGATGCCGCCGCTGCGGCCGGATCTGCTGCCCAAGCCGTACATGTGGTACGTGGACCAGGAGCACCGCAACACGAACAACCCGTACTACCTGGTCCAGCAGGCGCAGAGGCTGCGCGCCCTGCGGGCGGAGCAGGCCCAGGCCGCGCTCGCGCCCAAGACCCGGACCGTGGCCGGCCCACCTTCAGGTGCAGGAGTTGACGGGACCGGGGTCGCTGCGCCGCAGGTGCACCGCCCGGACTTCGGGTTCGAAGATTCCGAGCTGGGTGACCTGGTCAAGCTGATCGCCCTGCGCCAGAACGTTGCGCCTGCGACGCTGGCCGTGAAGGACGCACACGGGCGGGACGAGATGCGCATCCGCTTCGCGCACTCGGACGGCTTCGAGCAGCGCATCCTGCGCCAGTTGGGTTCTGATCCCAGCCAGCACCGCGTGCTCGCGTTCTACGCCCGGGCGGTCATGGACACGAAGTTCCACCCGAACTTCCTGGTCGTGCAGGACGGCCGCACCTTCCGGCCCGAAAAATCGGACCCGGACGAGGTCGGAATCCTGGTCGGCGATGCGGGAACCCTCGACGGCGGCCTGCTGGTCCTCGGCTACGTGGTCATCCCCGCGAGCTTCCACCCCGCACGCCCCATCGAGATCTACTGGAACGACCGCTCGCTGAGGACGACGCTCCGCCCCTAGCTTTGTAGGTGCACGCGGTCTCCGCGCCACCCGCTCGCGCCAGTCAGGGTGACGCGTCGCTTCGCTCGCTCGGGCTGGATCGTGTGCGGGGATCGAGGCTGGGCCTGCTCGTGGGGGTGACTGGCTCGTGGCTCCTGCCTCCCCTGTGGGTAGAGGCTCGACACGAGCGGGAGCCCGGCGACCCGCGACTCATCGGGCAGACCGCGCAGACAAGCGGAGCGCGCGTGCAACCCGCTCGGCGCGAGGCCGGACTGCGGGTCCGCCCGCGGGGGCAATCTGCAGCCGCCTCTACCGACGTCGCCCCTCGAAGGAACCGTGGCAGGCGGCGAAGCCGTCCCCGCGGGCGGGCCCGCAGTCCGGCCGCCGAAGAAGCGAAACCCTCAGTAGGTGGCGAAGAGCTGAACCGCGATGGTCCGCCCGTCAGCCGTAGTCACCACCGCGATCCCGGTCGTGTTGAACGCCGGGTTGAGGATGTTTTCGCGGTGGATCGGCGATCCCATCCACCCGTCGATCAGCGACGTGACGCGATCGCCGGGCATGGTGGTGGTGCCGATGTTCTCTGCGAGCAGGCGGAACCCGTCGATGCCCGCCGCGCGTACGCGGTCGAGCGGGTTCTGGCCGCTGGGGTTCACGTGGTCCAGGTAGTTCTCGCGCGCCATCTCTTCGGCGTGCGCGCGCGCCACCCGGGCGAGCGCGTCGTGTCCGCGGAGTTGCACGAGTTCGTGCTGGCGGCGGACGATGTTGACACGGTCGCGGACCGCGCTCTCCTGCCCGACGAGCGCCATGAGCGGACGCTCGGCGATGGTGAGGCTCACCCACAGCGCCGCGACGAACGCCGCGATGCCACGCGCAGTCGGCGGCGCCGAGCTCATCAGCTGACCTCGCGGCGGACCAGGCGGCCGTGCTCGTAGAACGAGCGCAGGTCGGGATGGCCGTCGTAGTCGGTGTCCTCGGCCTTCTCGATCACCTCGCCGTTGCGGTAGTGCGAAATGAGGTCGGGGCGCCCGTCCGCATTGCGGTCCTGTTCTTCACGGACCAGCTCACCGGACGAGTAGATCATCGATAGGTCGCGCAGGCCGTCGCGGTCCTGGTCGACCTCGTGGCGCACCATCTCGCCGGCCTCGTAGTGCGTCCAGCTGTCGGGGCGTCCGTCGCCGTCCTGGTCGGCAGTGCGGCGCGTCAACTCACCGCCCTCGTACTTCGACACGGTCTCGAGCCGGCCGTCGCCGTCGAGGTCCTCCTCGGACTTCGCCAGCCGATGCTCCGCGTCGTAGAAGTTGACGCGGTCGACGCGCCCATCGCCGTTCTCGTCGAGCGTCTCGCGGCGCGTACCATCGGCAGCGGTCTCCGACCAGACGTCCGAGCGCCCGTCCGCGTCGCGGTCGGCATGGCGCCGAGGCTGCGAGGTTACTGGGGAACCCGAGGCGGATCGCGAAGGGGCAGGGGACGGCGACCGTCCGAGCGAGCGCTCGAGGGCCGCCAGTTCGTCGTGGATCGCGTTCGAGTTGGCCGTGTACATGGGCTCCGGCTCCGGGCGCGCGCTGCGGCGCAGGGCCTCGGCCATTTCGGCGTTCTCGCGCTCCAGGCGCGTCTGCTCGGCGACGTCCTGCGGGTGGCTCGGACGTGGCTTGAGCTTGGGCTCGGGGTCGGGCAACGAGCGCTCCTCGACCGCCTCGTCGGCCTCCTCGGACAGCGTCTTGCCGAAGATCCAGAACGGGTAGCCGAACAGCACGGCCAGTGGGCCGAGCGGCATGTCGCGCAGCGTGTACTCGGAATCCGACTCGCCGCTCGAGCCGCCGATCATCGTCATATCGGGCCCGCTCGGCGGACTGCCGCCGGAGCTGGACCCGCTGCTGGAGCCGGGGCCGCTGTTCGACGACTCGGAGCCGGTCCCGCCGTAGGTCGCCGGGCCTGCGCTGCGCGTCGGCTGCGCAGGCTGTCCCTGGCTCTGCCCCTGGGACTGCGACGAGCCCTGTTCGGAGCCGTCGATGCGGTACGGATCGTACTCCGACAGCCGGGGTGGAGAGTCCCCCGGCATCATCAGGGTCGCCCCCGTGCCCATCGCACGGTCGGGTCGCTGGGCGGCGTCCTGGTTGACGTGAGCGAACCCGCAAGCCAGCGGTCCGCACGCAATTAGGGAGATGAACAGTCTGCGCATGGGGCTCCTATATGCAAGCCAAGCGCCCGTCGAGCCCCCCGAACGAGAACACCGCATCCCGGCGCACACTTGATCCTCGCTTCTGCTCACCCCCCGCACACCCGCCGCCGCCCCGAGCGCCGGCAGGCAGTGAACAACAATTCCCAACCTGTGAACCCCGCTCCCCCAAGCCAGACAGACAGGCATCCCTGTAGACGCCCCCCACGCCCCCCTCTTCACCCCGCTCCTCCCAGTGCGCAGGAGGCGCGCAGGCGGGCCGCCTCCACAAAGAAGGGGCCCGGGTCCCGAGAGGAACCCGGGCCCCAAAAAGGCCCAGAAGAGAGCGACGCCTAGCGTCCCTTGTTCAGGCGCCCGATGTCGATGTACCGCCGGATTCGTCCCTTGCTGGTGAATGGCCTTCCGTGCGAGTCCCAGTACTCGATCCGATTCCCGGTACCGGTCTGCACGTTCACGATGATGTCGCTGACGATGCGCAGGTCGTTCGGCTTGTCGACGCCCTCCCAGCCGGGATACCAGTTGCCGCCCTTGGCGCGCTCGTCGCCCGTGTGCCAGTCCTCGCTCCAGCGCTTGTTGTGCCAGATGATCTTCCAGAGCTCCTTCCGGCGGTCGTACGCGAAGCTGTACATCGGCTCGGTCGCCTGCTTGTCGATGTAGATGTCCTTGTACGCGTACGGGTGGTCGTCGTTTCGCGGATCGAACCGGATGATCCAGACGTCGCGCACCTCCCACAGGTCGTTGGCGAACGAGAACCCGTAGGGACCGAAGTTGTAGTCCTCGTTGTACGGGTAGGCCATCGACTGCGTGTTCATCGGCGCGATGATCGTCGTCTCGCCGAGGCACGTCCAGGTGTACTGCGGGGGCTTGCCGGCGAAGCTGTTCAGGTCGTCCATGGTGAAGTCGGTGCCCTGGACGGAGTCGGTGCGCTGCGCGCGAGAGATGCGCCGCGTGCGGCGAAGGTCGGGCACGTAGACCCACGTGTCGTCGTTCTTGGCGTCCTTCTCTCCCATGTCGGCGGACTTGTAGGCGTAGGTCAGCAGCAGGATGCCGCGTGCGTCGAAAGGCTCGGTCACCTCGATGCCGAACACGTTCATGCGCCGCTCGTTCTTGAAGATGTCGCCGTTCGTCTCGTCGTACTTCGGCTCGCTGCGGTAGGCCATGGCGACCGCCTTGGCCGTGCCCTTGTAGTAGAGCGGGAGCTGGTCGCCGCGGTCCCAGTAGGTGTACGACCAGGTCGCGTCCGAGCCGTCGCCGTTCCAGCGCTTGACGAAGTTCCACGCGATCTTGTTGCCGGCCTGGGGATCACCCTTGCAGTCGATCTCGTCGGACGGGAAGGGCTGCCCCGCGCGGTAGTCGATCAGCGCGCCATCGGGTCCGATGCTCGTCTTGGCCGCGTGGTCCGCAGTCGACTTCTGGTACGCGGCGGCGGGGCTGTAGTCACGGCCGGTCGGGCCGATCTTGATCTCCATGCCCTCGTAGAAGAAGTACTCGCGGTGCTCCCAGAACTCCGGGGGCAGGTAGTCCTTCAGCTTGTCGATCGTTTCGAAGCTGATGACATCCCCTTCCTTGAACGGGATGCCGGGGCGGGCGTCCTCGGCGACCGACTCCTGGGCCGCGGCCAGGCCGGGGCCGAAAGCCGCGAGCGGCAGGACGAAGCTGAGCATCAGGGCTGCGCTACGCATGGGTCTCTCCTCAATGGTCAGACGGCGCAGGGGGGATCCGCCTGCCCGGTCCATCGGGCGCGGAGCATACGCGATCCGGGCGGTTCGAATCTACCGTCATCCGACCGCGGAAGGGCGCGGACAGTTCGGTGCCGGCAGGAAAAAAGGGGCCCGGAAGAGCGTACGGGATCGCCGTCCATGTTGACTGAGAATACGCCGTGGGGGCCCCGATCGGTTTCCAGAACGCGCGTTTTTCCGCAAGCTGCGGGCGCGGCGGAGGCCGGGCGAGGCCCGAGATCGCGCCGCGCGGAGGAGAGCCGCCCGTGTCCAGCCCCGAGCCCGGCGCCGCCCGGACCCTCCTGATCGACCCGCGCTACTGCGGGCCCCCCGAGACGGGCAACGGCGGCTACGTTGCGGGGCTGCTGGCCGTCCGGCTGGCCGCGCCGGCGGGGGCGAGTGGGCGGGGTGCGGCCGCGGTCGAGGTCACCCTGCGCGCGCCCGCCCCGCTGGGCCAGGCTCTGCGGGTGGAGCCCGCCGAGTCCAGGAGCGGCGAGCCGGGGCTGGAGCTTCGCGATGGAGACCGGGTCCTGGCGACGGCCCGGCCTACGAACCTCGCCCTCGACGTGCCGGCGCCGCCCGGATTCGCGCAGGCCGAGGCGGTGGCCGGACGCTGCCGGGCCTTCGAGACGCACCCCTTCCCGCGCTGCTTCGTCTGCGGGCCCGATCGCGCGGCGGGGGACGGGATGCGGGTCTTCCCGGGCTGGCTCGCCGGTCCCGGGCTGGCCGCAGCGGCCTGGATCCCGGACGCCTCGCTCTGCGACGCGGCCGGCCGCGTGCGCCCCGAGTTCATCTGGGCGGCACTCGACTGCCCGAGCGCCTTCCCGCTGCTCGAGGACCCCGAGGCGCAGCGCCTCGAGCCGCTGGTGCTGGGACGGCTCGCCGCGCAGCTTCACGCGGACCTTCGGGCTGGCCAGCGCGTCGTCCTGAGCGCCTGGTCGATCGCGCTCGAGGGGCGAAAGGGAATCGCCGGGACCGCGATCCACGACGCGTCGGGCGCCTGCCTGGCGCGCGCCCGCGCCACCTGGATCTCGCTGGCCTGAGTCGGATCCGCGGAGCGCCGGAGAGCTGCGCGATTCGCGCCGAAGTGCTTGACACCGCGGGCGCTTTGCACTTTTCTAGGCCCGCTTTCCCAGGGGGATGGAGTTGATGGCCTGTCCAGTCGCGCCCGTGATCGAGCGGGGGTTCGAGTCGTCATCCGACGCCGGTGCGTCGGAGCCGGGAGACCAACGGGTCGATGATGAACCTCGGTATCCATCTCATCATCGACGCCTGGGACTGCCCGGCTGAGCTGCTGAACGACCTCGACGCGGTGCGCCAGGCACTGCTCGAGGCGGCCGAAGCCGGCGGCGCCACGGTGATCGACGTGTGCACGCACCAGTTCAGCCCCCAGGGCGTGACGGCGACGGCCACGCTCGCGGAGTCGCACATCGCGATCCACACCTGGCCCGAGTACGGCTACTTCGCGGCCGACGCGTTCTTCTGCGGGGCGGGCGATCCCTACGCCGCGCTGGAGTCGCTGCGTGCGAACCTGCAGGTGGGCAACATGCGCACGACCGAACTCAAGCGCGGGATCGAGGGCATGTCCCGGCCGCTGGAGCTCTGACGATGAGCGAGTCGAAGGTTCCGCAGGCCGCGGGCTGGTGGCACGACTTCGACTTCGGGACGGGCATCTCGATCGGCCTCGACGTCGTCGAGTTGCACGCCGAGCAGACGCAGTACCAGATGCTGCAGGTCTTCGAGCACCCCCATCTGGGACGCGTGCTGGCTCTCGACGGCATCATCCAGACGACGCTCGCCGACGAGTTCATCTACCACGAGATGATCTCGCACGTGCCGCTGATGGGCTTCGCGCGCCCGCCCCGCGCGGTGCTGATCGTGGGCGGAGGGGACGGGGGCGTGCTGCGCGAAGTGCTCACGCACCCGCATGTCGAGCGCGCCGTCATGGTCGAGATCGACGAGCGCGTGGTCGAGGTCGCGGCGAAGTACCTGGGCCTCCAGGGCGACTACGACGATCCGCGTGCCGAGCTGGTGATCGGGGACGCGGCCGAATGGGTTCGCCGCGCGGCGGGTGGCGCGCCCTTCGACGTGGTGATCGTGGACTCGACCGATCCCGTCGGTCCCGGCGAAGTGCTCTTCCACGAGAAATTCCTGTCCGACCTGTCCGAATGCATGAGCGAGGACGGCGTGATGGTCCGGCAGGCGGGCATGCCCTTCGTGCAGCGCGACGAGCTGCCCTCCGCCTTCCGTGACGCGGTGGGGGCATTCGGCTCGGCCGAGGTCTACTCGGCGCCCGTTCCCACCTACAGCTGCGGCGCGATGGCATTCGTCGCCGGCCTGAAGGACGGCCGCAGCCTGCGTGAGCCGCGGGACGAGCGGAGCGGCCGCCACTACAACCCCGACGTTCACCGCGGCGCCTTCGCGCTGCCGACCTGGTGGCGCGAGCTGACGGAGACCGGGTGATGCCGACCATCGACACGTCGAAGATGCGGCCGGGAACGCGCGTAGAGCTCGACGGCGAGCCCTTCGTGATCACCCAGTACCAGCACGTGAAGCCCGGCAAGGGCGGCGCCTTCGTACGGCTCAAGCTCAAGAGCCTGATCTCGGGCTCGGTACTCGACCGCACGTTGAAGGGTGGCGACTCGCTTCCCCAGGCCGACGTGGCCGAGCGGACCATGCAGTACCTGTACGACGACGGCGAGAAGCGCGTCTTCATGGACCAGGAGAGCTACGAGCAGGTCGAGATCGCTGCCGATCAGATCGACGGGGTGGATCTGCTCGCCGAGAACTGCGAGGTCCGCGTCCTGCTGCACAACGACCGGCCGGTGGGCGTCGAGTTGCCGAACTTCGTGGTGCTCGAGATCACCGAGACCGATCCGCCCGAGAAGGGCGGCAGGCTCAAGCCCGCCACCGTCGAGACCGGCGCGCAGATACAGGTGCCGAGCTTCATCGACCGGGGCGAGCGCATCAAGATCGACACGCGCGAGCGCAAGTACGTCGAGCGCGCCTGACTCCCGCCCGGCGCCGGGCTAGCGCAGCTGGCTCGTCGGCGTCAGCGTCCAGATCAGCGCGACGATGACGATCATCGTCGCGGCGTAGGCGTCGAGCGTCGCGAGCGGCCCGATGGCCCCGCTCGAGACCCCGGCGATCGCGGCTCCGAACGGAGCCGCGCCGGTGAAGGCCAGCTGGAAGACCGACAGGCAGCGCGCGCGGTGCGCGGCGGGCGCGGCCTCCTGGAACATGGCGCGCGTGCAGTTGATGAACACGGCTCCGGCCACGCCCCAGACCGCGGTCGCCGCGAGCATGCCGGCGAACGGCAGGTCGCGCGCGATGCCGATCAGCGTCGCTGCGCCGAAGAGCAGCGCGAGCATCGACGCGCGGCCGCGCCGGCGCACGCCGAGCGCGCGCAGCACCAGCGACCCCGAGATCGTGCCGACGGGGAACATCGCCATCACCCAGCCCAGCTCGCGCGCGCCGCCCTGGTACAGGTCGCGCACGAGCAGCGGGAAGACGACGACGAAGGGGCCGATGAAGCATGTACCGACCGCCAGCACCAACAGCACGGGCGCCCGGAGCTCCGGCGTGCGCGCCACCTCGCGGATGCCTTCGCCGATGTCGTGCCACGTCGAGCGGGCAGGGCGCTCGACGGGAGGCGAGGGCGGGATGCGCAGCATGAAGAGCGCGCCGCCGGCCAGCAGCGCCGCCTGCACGCACATGATCTGGACTGCGCCGATCTGGCGGGCGCCCTCGCCGCCGAGCAGTGAGCCGACCGCCTGCGCCGCGAACTGCAGGATGGTCATGCCCGTGACGGCGCGCAGCATGTCGGAGCCCGCCACCTGCGAGAGTTGGCTGTCGCGCGCCGGTACGGCGAACGCGCCGATCACGCCGAGCGCGCAGCCCTGCAGGATGACGGCGCCGTAGCTGAGCGCGCCCGTGGCGGCGGCCGCCGCCAGCGCGATCACTGGAACCGCGCTCAGCAGGTGGGCGGCGACGAGCACGCGGCGCGGGTCACGACGGTCGACGAACGCCCCGCCGATGAGCAGGAAGGCAAGGGTCGGGAGCATGGTCGCGCTCTGTGCCATGCCGAGTTCGGCGGCCCCGATGCCCAGTTCGTTCGTCAGCAGGTGCGCGAAGACGACCGACTGGATGCCGAAGCCGCCGAACCAGGAGCCGACGCCGGCGCCGAACCAGCGGTACGCCGCCTGCGGGGCCACGGGTACGGCGGCTCTCCGCTCGTCAGTCCCCTGCTCCGTCGCCGTGTCGAGCTCGCGCAAAGTAGTCCCGGGTCTCTCCCGTAATCACCTTCCACAGGAGGAGCAGCCCGATCAGGTTCGGCACGGCCATCATCCCGTTCGTGATGTCGGAGACCAACCATACACGGTTGCTGAAGAGCATCGGCCCGAGCAGCACCATCGCCGCGAAGACCACCCGGTACGGAACCACGACGCGGTCGCCGGCCAGGTACTCGACGGCCTTCTCGCCGTAGTAGCACCAGCCCAGGATCGTCGAGAACGCGAAGAACGAGATGGCGAGCGAGACGATCAGCCCTCCCCCGAACGGCAGGCTCTCGCGGAAGGCGAGTGCCGTCCACTCCGAGCCCTGCAGCAGGCGCCAGCGCGCGGCGCCGGCCGCGGGCGCCAGTTCCGGAGCGCTGCGCCGGACCTGCTCGATGAAGTCCGCGGCCATCGGGTCGAGCGGCGGCCGCATCGCGCCTAGCTGCTCTACGGCGGCGGCGACCCGCTCCGGCCCGACGTCGGGAGCCGTCTCGCTCTGGCGCAGCACCGTGGTCAGGATCACCAGTCCCGTCACCGTGCAGACCACCAGCGTATCGATGAAGGTCTGGGTCATCGACACCAGCGCCTGGCGTACCGGCTCGCGCGTCTTCGCCGCGGCGGCGGCGATGCCGGCGGAGCCGAGTCCGCTCTCGTTCGAGAACACGCCGCGCGCGATGCCGAAGCGAACCGCGGCGGCGACGCTCGCGCCGAGTACGCCGCCGCCGAGCGCGGTCGGCTGGAACGCGCTCCGGAACACGGCCTCGAGCGCCGCGGGGATCCAGGCCGCGTTCACCACCAGAGCCACGATGCCGCCCGCCATGTACAGGCCGATCATCAGCGGCACGACCACGCTCGAGGCGCGTGCGATCGAGCGAATCCCGCCGAGCGTGACGGCGGCGACGAGCCCGGCCAGTACGGCCTGCGTCACGCTCGGGTCGATCCCGAAGCTGGCGCGGATCGCCTTGCCGACCTCCAACGACTGCACGCCGTTGCCGATGCCGAACGCGGCGAGCGCGGCGAACAGCGCGAACGCGGTCGCCAGTCCGCGGCCGAGTCTGCGGTTGGCGATGCCCTTTTCCAGGAAGTACATCGGCCCGCCGCACATCCGTCCATGCGCGTCGCGCTCCCGGTAGCGCACCGAGAGCAGCGCTTCGGCGTACTTCGTGGCCATGCCGACCAGGCCCGTCATCCACATCCAGAACAGGGCGCCCGGTCCGCCCGCCGCGATCGCCGTCGCCACACCGGCGATGTTCCCCGTGCCGACCGTCGCCGCGAGCGCGGTCATCAGCGCCTGGAAGTGCGAGATCTCGCCCTCTGCCTCTGAGGGACCGCGGTCCTCTTCTTCCGGTTCGTGGCGGACCACCAGGGCCAGCCAGAGTGCGGGCCCGAGTTGGCGGAACTGCAGCCCGCGCAACGCGAACGTCAGGAAGATCCCCGTCCCCACCAGCAGCGGGATCAGGAACGTCGGTCCCCAGACGAACCCCGAGATCGCCTGCAGCCACGCGTCCATGCCGGCACCCCCCAGTGCGCAGTCGGCGGCACCTCCCGGTGCGCAGTCGGCCGCACCTCCCGGTGCGCTGTCGGGAGTGTAGCTGCCCGCTCAGTCTCCGCAGTCCAGGTCGGCGACGAAGCGCCCCGCGGGCGCCCGCCAGCGGTCCAGCAGCGTTCCGCTAGCGAGGTCCACGCGGTGCATCTCGTTCGCCAGGTGGTCGCCGCCGGCCGTGGCCTCGTTCATGACGAGCAGCCAGGCTTCGCCTCCGCGGAACGTGCAGCCGCCGAGCACGCTGCGCCGTCCGGCAGGCGCGTAGACCAGGGTGCACCCACCTCCTTCGGGGTCGCAGCGCACCAGTCCCGCGCGCTGCCGCGCCCAGATGCCGCGCGCGTCCCACCAGAGGGGAAGCGTGCCGCCCGGTGCCGGGGCTCCACCCGGGACGCCGTCGTGGAGCGGTTCGAGCTTGCCGACCAGGTCGCGGCGCAGCCGGAAGAGCCGCGGCCAGCTCAGCGCGACACCCTCGATCGACACGCCATCGTGTACCTCTGCGTCGTCGGAGTCGGGCATCGACAGGCTCACCGCCAGGTGCCGCCCGTCCGGGCTCCAACGCGGCCGGTCGAGCGTCTGCGCCCGCTCCGCCAGCGGCTCGCGTGGCGCCCGCAGGTCCCAGATCTGAAGGTCGCTGTCGCCGAGTCCAGCCTGCTGCACGCCGAGCGCCAGCAGGGCCCCGTCCGGCGACGGCTCCAGGTCGAAGTAGAGGCCGTTCCGTCCGATCGCTCGGGACTCGCCGCTGTCCAGGTCGACGACCCGGATCTGCACGCGCGGGACGTAGTCGCCCTCGGCCGGGGGACTGCGCACACCAACGAGCAGATGGCGCTCGTCGAGCCAGCGCGCCGTGCGCGGAGCCGCGACGTCGAGCGGCCGGTTCTCCCCGGGGCCGAAGAGCCGAAGCTCGCTGTGGACCTGCGCATCGGCGTCGTGCCACTCGACGATGGCGGCGACGCGCCCGCGACCTGCGCCCAGGTCCCAGGGATCGCGCGGCGCGGCGCAGCCGATCAGGGCTCCCGCCATGGCGAGCGTGACCGCGATCCGCAGCGCGCGCACACCGTCGCCGTTGCGCCCGCCCATTTCGCGAGCATACTCGCGCCCGCGGTCGGATAGAATGGGCGCACGCCACTGGAGGAGCTGCAATGGCCGGACCGCTCGACGGAATCCGCGTGATCGACTGCTCGGCGTTCATCGCCGGCCCGCTCGCCACCATGATGCTCGGCGACCAGGGAGCGGACGTGATCAAGGTCGAGCCGCCGGGGCTCGGCGACGTCATGCGTTACCTCGGCACGAACCGCGGGGGCATGTCGGGGCTCTTCGCCAACTGCAACCGCAGCAAGCGCTCGATGGTGATCGACCTGAAGCAGGACGAGGGGCGCGAGCTGCTGAAGGAGCTGGTGGCCGGCGCCGACGTCTTCGTGCAGAACTGGCGCCCGGGCGTGACCGAGCGGCTCGGCATCGACGAGCCCGCCATGCGGCGGCTGAAGCCGGACCTGATCTACGTGTCGTCCTGTGCGTTCGGCTTCGACGGACCCTGGAGCCAGCGGCCCGCCTTCGACCACGTGATCCAGGCCGTGACGGGGATCGCCGCGCTGCAGGGCGATCCGGACTCGGACGAGCCCGGCTTCGTGCGCAACACCATCTGCGACAACTCCACGGCCTACACGCTGGCGCAGGCGGTCACGGCGGCGCTGTTCTGCCGCGAGCGCACCGGCCAGGGACAGCACGTGCGGCTCTCGATGCTCGACGCCGCGACGTCGTTCATGTGGCCGGCCGGCATGATGCAGCACACGCTGATGGAGGAGGACGTGCAGGAGCAGCCCTCGGTCACCATGACGTACCGGATGGGGCGCACCAGCGACGGCTTCTTCGCCGTGGCCGCGGCGACGCCGGACCAGCAGGAGCGCCTCTTCCACGCGCTCGACCTCGGGCACCTCCTCGAGGACCCCCGCTTCGCGACGCTGCAGGCTCGCATGGAGAACCTGGCGGAGATGCTCGAGTTGGTGCAGGCGGCCGGCGGCGACCACACCACCGCCGAGCTGCTCGCGAAGCTCGAAGCGGCCGACGTGCCGTGCGCCGAGGTGGCGAGCCTCGAGGCCTTTCTCGAGCACGAGCAGGTGGTCGCGAACGGAACGATCCAGGAGTCCGTGCACCCGCAGATGGGGCGGATGCGCCAGCCGCGCCCCGCGGCGCGGTTCGACCGCACGCCGGCCGACGTGCAGCGCCACGCTCCGTCACTGGGAGAGCACACCGACGGCGTGCTCGGCGAGATCGGACGCGACGACGAGCAGATCGCGAAGCTGAGGACCGCCGGCGTCGTCGCCTGAGCGCTCCGCGCCTCGTGGCCCGAGCCCCGCCTCTGGGGCCGGCGTCAGCCGGACAGACGGCCGACGGGCTCGAGACTCGGGCTCGCCGCCAGGTCGCCCGGCGTGACGCAGCCGAGCGGCAGCAGCGAATCGCCGGCGATCACCACCAGTCCGCCGGCTTCGGGGCGCTGGGCCGCATCCGCGTGCACGTGCTGTAGCCCGCGGATCCCCGAGGCCACGCGCGGACGCGCCGCCAGCAGCAGCCGCCCGCAATCCTGCGCCAGGCGTTCGTAGTCGGTGTCGATGCGCGCTTCGTCGTCGTTCGCCGGGGGCTCGGCGGGCTCGCGGGCGAAGCTGACCGGCGCCGGGATGCCGGGGAAGGTGCTGCGGCCGTCGATGCGCACGCTCAGGCCGTACTTGTGCTCCGGCAGGGAGGCGGCCCGCCAGAACGACGAGGCCACGACCTCGGCGCAGACGATCGGCAGGCGCTTGTGGCTCGTGATGTGGTTCTGCGTGAACTCCGCGATCCGGTGCGAGATGAGCCGAAGCGCCTCGCTCCGCGCGCTGCGAGCGGGCCTGCGTCCGATGGCGACCAGCAGCCCCGCCAGGAAGGTCTCGTGGTAGGCGTGCTCGTTGCCCAGCATCTCGTGCGCGGCGGCGATCACGGGCTTTGCCGGCCAGCCCGGCTCGCCCATCAGGTGGTCGTAGAAGCGGAAGCGGTAGACGTCGATGTGGCTGCGGCGGTCGAGCTCTCGGTCCAGCTCACGGGCGCGCACGCCCTTTGGCGTCGCGGCGACCACCCGGTCGCCGTCCCACAGCGCCGAGTGGGAGTAGTCGCTCTCGCCGAGCGCGCATACCAGGTCCGAGATCTCGCCGGGGCTGCGCGAGAGGAGCACGTCGCCGGGGCGGAGATCACTGCTCTGGATCATGGTGGCGCCTCCACCTCCACGCTATCAGGGGGGGCGGTCGCCGTCCACGCTCGAGCGCGGCCCCGCGAGGTGGGTTGATTCCGAGGTCAACGAGGCGGGATAATCGCCCCGCGGGTTACCTGCGCGCCCTGGCTGCGCGCCGAGGGGCCACGCGGACGGGAGATCTCCGGATGAATTTCGACTTCTCGGAAGAGCAGAAGCTGCTCAAGAAGACGGTGCAGGACTTTCTGACCGAGCAGGCTCCACTGGCAGTCAACCGCGCCGTGCTCGAGTCCGACGCGGTCTACGACGAGGGGCTCTGGAAGAGCGCCGCCGAGATGGGCTGGCTCGGTGCGGCGATCCCCGAGGAGTACGGCGGGGCCGGCTTCGGCTACCTGGAACTGGTGCTGATCGCCGAAGAGGTCGGGCGCGCCCTGGTCCCGATCCCGTTCGGCACGTCGGTGGGACTCGCCACCGAGGCGATCCTGGCGGCCGGCAAGCCCGAGCAGAAGGAGAAGTACCTGACGGGTCTTGCGGCGGGCGACCGCATCGGCACGCTCGCGATCGCCGAAGGTCCCGGACCGGTGAAGCTCGAGGACGTGACGACCACGTTCGAGAACGGCGCCCTGAACGGCACCAAGATCGCGGTGCCCGACGGCGGCGCCGCCGACACCGCGGTCGTGCTGGCGAACACCGGCGGCGCGACGTCGCTCGTGATCGTGGATCTCGGCGCCGACGGAGTGACCCGGACCGTGCAGCGCTCGATCGACCCGACGCGCACCGTGGCGACGCTCGAGTTCAAGGGAGCGGCCGGCGAGCTTCTGGGCGGGCAGGGCGAGGGCGCGGCGCTGACGCAGCGCGTGCTCGACCGCGCGGCCATCCTGACGGCCTGGGAGCAGCTCGGCGGCGCGCAGCGCGCCTTCGACATCACGCAGGAGTTCACGACCGGCCGCTACGCGTTCGGTCGGCCGATCTCGTCGTTCCAGGCGATCCGGCACCGCCTCGCGGACCAGTACGTCGATCTCGAGCTGGCGCGGTCGAACTGCTACTACGGCGCCTGGGCGCTCGAGACGAACGCCGACGAGCTTCCCATCGCGGCCTGCAACGCGCGCATCAGCGCGACGCACATCGGTGAGCTCACCAGCGTCGAGATGGTCCAGATGCACGGAGGCGTGGGATACACCTGGGAGTACGACTGCCACATGTTCTACCGCCGCGCGAAGCACCTGGGACTGGTGCTCGGCTCCGCGGACGAGTGGCGCGAGAGGCTCATCCAACACTTGATCGCCAAGCAGGCGGCCTGAGGAAGACATGGATTTCAAAGACACCCCGGCAGAGGCGGAGTTCAGGGCGAAGGCGCGCGCATTTCTCGACGAGCACGCGGAGCGGCTCGCCCCCGGTGAGTCCGCGGCGGGCTTCATGGAGCGCGACGACCCCGACCTGATCAAGAAGTCGCAGGCCTGGCAGGCGCTGAAGAAGGACAACGGCTGGGCGTGCCTGACCTGGCCCAAGGAGTACGGCGGTCAGGGCCTGAGCTCGCTCGAGAGCGTGGTCTGGAACCAGGAAGAGGGCAAGTACCGCACGCCCCCGAACGTATTCAGCATCGGCCTCGGCATGATGGGCCCGACGATCATGGCGCACGGAACCGACGAGCAGAAGGAGCGGTTCCTCGCCAGGATGGCGCGCGGCGACGACATCTGGTGCCAGCTCTTCAGCGAGCCGGCGGCTGGCTCGGACCTGGCCGGACTCCGGACCTCGGCCGTGCGCGACGGCGACGACTGGGTGATCAACGGCCAGAAGATCTGGACGACCGGCGCCACGTACTGCAAGTGGGGCATGGTCATCACGCGGAGCGACCCCAACGCGGCGAAGCACGACGGGCTCACCTACCTGATCGTCGACATGGAGTCGCCCGGCATCGAGATCCGTCCGATCAAGCAGATCAACGGGGCCTCGGGCTTCAACGAGGTGTTCTTCAGCGACGTGCGCACGCCGGACTCGCTGCGCGTGGGCGCGGTCGGTGACGGCTGGCGCGGCGCCACCACGACGCTCATGAACGAGCGCGCGTCGATCGGTGGCGGCGGCGGCGGACTGCGCGCGGAGGACCTGCTCGGACTCGCCAAGAAGGTGGGGCGGCTCGACGACTCGAGCGTCCGCCAGCGGATCGCCGACTTCTACGTGCGCGCCTCGGGGCTCAAGTACACGGGCTACCGGACGCAGACGGCGATCTCGCGCGGATCGATCCCGGGACCCGAGGCCTCGATCGGCAAGCTCGTGGGCGCGCCGATGATGCAGGAGTTGGCCTCGTTCGGAATCGACCTGCAGGGCTCCGCCGGAGTCCTGATCGACCGCGACTTCGGCTGCCAGGACTCGTACCTGGGCTCGCCCGGAATGCGGATCGCGGGCGGCACCGACGAGATCATGCGGGACATCATCGCGCGGCGGGTCCTGCGGCTGCCGACCGAGCCGCGGGTCGACAAGGGCGTCCCGTTCAACCAGATCCCGAGCGGTCCGCCGACCCCGTAGGCGCGGCCGCGCTCAGTCTTTCGAGGGCAGCACCTTCGACAGGAAGAGACGGTCGGGGTGCGTGTTCTCGCCGTCGAGCGTCTCGAGCGCGGGAAGCTCGCCGAGCACCGTCTCGAGGTCGCGGCGGTTGGCGGCGGTGACGCCGGTGAAGCGGAGGCCGAGGCCCTCGTCCCCCATGTCGTTGGCGACTTGGGCCTCGAGCACGACGGGGTCGGAACCCTCGCTGCCGTAGATGGCCAGCGCCAGCCTGGAGCCGACCTCGAGATCCGGGTGCTGGGCGATCCGGATGCCGGAGATCGACAGGTCGCGGCCCAGCACGACCTGAGGCGCGTCGGCGTTTCCGGTCGTAAGCGCCGCGATGCGCCGGGCGTACAGGTGCCGGTCATGGCGGCGCCGGTCCAACATGATCTCCGGCACTTCCTCGTCATCCGGGTCGCCGTCCTCGGGCTTCGACTCGGCGCGGTCGAGCAGGGTGGGGACGGGCGAGAGCGGGGTCACGCGCGTTCCGAGTTGACGACCGGCGAGCGTCTGCTCGAGCATGGCCTGGACTTCGTGCGCGACGTTCGAGAACTCCAGGACCACGTTGTAGCCGTTGAGGTCCTGGCTCAGCTCACACGGAGTGCACCGCACCGCCAGGGCCGTCAGCTCGACTGCGCGGTGGACGAGCTCGCGGGGAAGCTTCAGCCGGACCGGCGTGTCGGGGCGCAGCGGCGAGCCCGTGACCAGCCGGCAGCTCTCGACCGACAGCTCGGACAGCAGGCCCGTGTGCCGGTCGCCGTCCGCCCAGTAGATGACCTCGGAGCCGAAGGGCAGGCGCTGCGCGCCGCGCTGCTCGGCCCCCTGGTGGAGGATCTGCAGCACGAGCAGCCGCAGCGACTCGCTGTCGACCTGCGAGTGGATGAGGAAGTGCGTGCCGAGCTTCCGCAGCCGCTCGCGCAGCGGCAGGAAGTCCTGCTGGTGCACGCAGATGCGGATCGGGTACTCGGTCGAGGTGGCCGGTGGCTCGAGCTCCGGAGGCTCTACCGTCCGGGGGAGCGAAGCGATCAGCAGGTCGGTCGGACACTCCACGACCGCCCCGATCTGGCGGCCCCGCAGGTGTACGAAGTCGACCCCGATGTGGCGCAGCGCGGCCGCGAAGCGGTCGAGTTCGCCATCGTCGAGCAGCAGTACTGACGGAGGGGTACTCATCCTGGGTGCATTTCGGCGTCCCGGCGCGCGACCTGTAGGGGGATTCCCCGCTCCGGCCCGGGCGCGTCGGCCGGCGCGGGACGCTCAAGCCCGACTGCCGCCCGGCCGATACGCCTCCCTGCCCGTCGCCCTCCCGCCTCTGCGGGAGCCGGCGAGGGCGCTTCGGCAGGGGGTACACATGGGCCTGGCAGTCTTCGGCATCGTGCTCGTCACCGCGGCCGCGGTCCTCGGCTACGGCGTGGTGATCTACAACGGGCTCGTCTCGCTCTCGCACGCCATGGAGCGGGCGTGGGCGAACATCGACGTGCTCTTGAAGCAGCGCCACGACGAGCTTCCCAAGCTCGTCGAGACGGTAAAGGGCTACATGCAGCACGAGCGCGAGGTGCTCACCGGGCTCACCGAAGCCCGCACGCGGTTCGCCGGCGCGCAGACCGTGAACGAGAAGGGCGACGCCGACGGCGCGGTCCAGCAGGCGCTCTCGCGGCTCTTCGCGGTCGCCGAGAACTACCCGGAACTCAAGGCCGACGGCGCCTTCTCGGGGCTGCAGGAGCGGATCTCGGCGCTCGAGGAGCAGATCGCGGACCGCCGCGAGTTCTACAACCACAGCGTCAACGCCTACAACGTGCGGATCGAGCAGCTGCCGGACCTGTTCGTGGCCCGGTTCCTCACCTACTCCGCCGCGGACCTGTTCGAGGTCTCCAGGGCGGACCGCGCCGACGTCCGGATCTCGTTCTGAGCTAGAGCGCGAACGCGACCAGTCCGGCGGAGATCGCCAGCACGCCAGCGGCGATCGCGGTCAGCCCCCAGCGGTGCGCGGCGAGCGCCTGCGACTCGTTCCCCGGCTGCAGGAAGCCGGCCGCCTGTCCCAGGGGGTCACTTCCGACGAGGGTGGCCGCCTCCGCTGCCCAGCGCGGATCCCGGAGCAGCAGGGCGGCGACGCGCGCCTCGCTTGACGCGGCCTTCGACTCGTCGAACCACCCGCGGGAGAGCGCGTCGAGCCGCGCCAGCGCGCCCGACGCCTCGGCGCGCTCGCTGTTCACCTGGTCGCGCGCGCGCGCGCGCAGTTCCGCCAGCGCCGCGGGCGAGATGCGCCTCGCACCCGTCTCCGCCAGGCTCTCGCGCTTGAGCGCGCGCAGCCTGCGCGCCATCGCCGCGCGCAGCGCGCGTGGGTTCGACGCCTCGGCGCGTACCACTTCGGGGGCAGGGGCGTCGGCGAAGGTGTCGCGTAGCGACCTGAGCCGCGCGATGCGCCCCCGGGTCGCCGCCACGTCGCCCGCCACGCGCAGCACGCCGTGCAGGAAGACGAGTTCGCCCGCGTGGACGCGCTGTTCGGTCACGCGCAGGCGGCGCGTGGGAAGCAGGCCGTGCAGCTGGAGCAGGCGCGCCATGCGGCGGTCCGATCGGTGCGGACGCCGCGACTGCTTGCAGTCCGAGTGCGTCGGGGTCACCGCCAGATCCGTCAGGTCGAGCGGCGTCTCGCCGGTCTCGTCCGCCAGGCGGAGCGGGCAGGCGCTCGAGTCCTCGCGCGCGACCTCCAGCCAGGGGCTCCGGCCGCCGCGGTACTTCTCGATGCGGATCGACCACCACGCGCAGGGCGTCGCGGTCAGCGGTGACACGAGCGTCGGGCTGGGGTCGATCCGGCCGCAGAGCTCGACGGGTCCGGCCGCCATCGAGCGGATCCGCGACGTCGGCGTATTCTGGATGATCCGGTAGCGGCGAAGCGTCTGGAAGCCCAGGAAGACCGCCAGTGCGCCGAAGGCGAGGCAGACCTGGCTGAAGTCGTTGTCGCTCATGCACGCGTCCCCGGGCGTTCCCGGGGGGCTCATCGGAGCCCTTCAAGCCGCGCTGAAGCGCTCCTTCAGCATCTCGAGCAGGCCGCCGCGCTCGAGGATCGCCAGCATGTCGGGTGTGTAGGCGGCGCCCGAAAGCTCGACGCCGCGCGTGTGGTTGCGCACCGCACCGCTCGCCACGTCGAACTCCAGGTCGTCGCCTTCTTCGCAGGCCTGCGCGATGCCCGGACATGCCAGGTTCGGGAACGCGATCGCGACGCAGTTGCGGAAGTAGATGCGTCCGAACGACTCCGCGACGACGCCGCCGATGCCGAGCAGTTTCAGGTTCTCGGGCGCGTGCTCGCGGCTCGAGCCACAGCCCCAGTTCCGGCCCGCGACGATCAGGTCGCCCGGCGCGGCCTGCTCGGCGAACTCGGGCCGAACGTGCAGCACCGACTTGCGCCGTTCCTCCCAGGGGAGCGAGATCGTGTTCCACGGCGCCATCACGTCGGTGTCGACGTTGTCGCCGAACTTCCAGACCCGGCCCCGCACGCTGTGAGGAGCCTCGCTCACCACAGTTCCCTCGGGTCGACGATCTTCCCGGCGACGGCGGCGGCCGCCACGCTGGCGGGCGAGCCCAGGTAGACCTCGGCGTCGGCGCTGCCCATGCGGCCACGGAAGTTCCGGTTGGTCGACGAGATGCAGACCTCTCCGCCGGCGATCAGCCCGCCGTGCCCGCCAGGACAGGCGCCGCAGCCCGAGGCCGTGACGTGCGCGCCCGCCTCGAGCAGGGTCTCGAGCACGCCCTCGCGGGCGGCGTCGACCGCGACCTGCTGGGAGGCCGGGGTGACCAGCAGCCGCGTCGCGGGGTGCACGCGCCGGCCCTTCAGGATCCGCGCCGCCACCTCCAGGTCCTCGAGACGCGCGTTGGTGCACGAGCCCAGGAACGCCTGGTGTACGGGCGTGCCCGCGACCTCGGACACGGGGCGCACGTTGCCCGGATTGTGCGGGCAGGCGATCTGGGGCTCGAGACCGCTCACGTCGACCGCGTGGACGGCCTCGTACTCGGCATCCTCATCTGGGCCGAAGGCCTCGACGCCCGCCGACGCGGCCGGTGCGCGGCTGCGCAGGTAGGCCAGGGTCACGTCGTCGGCCTCGAAGAACGCGAACTTCGCGCCCAGCTCGACTCCCATGTTCGCCATCGTCATGCGGCTGGCGACGCTCATGCCGGCGGCCAGCGGACCCGCGAACTCGATGGCGCGGTATTGCGCGACCTCCGTGCCGAACCGGCCCGCCAGCCAGAGTACGACGTCCTTCGACATCACCGCGTCGCCGAGCGTCCCGTCGAGCACGAAGCGAACCGTCGGCGGGACGAGCAGCCAGAGCTCGCCGGTGGCCAGCACCCACGTCATCTCGGTCAGGCCGATGCCCGTTCCCGCCGCTCCGATGGCGCCGTAGGTGGTGCTGTGCGAGTCGGTGCCGAAGACGAGCTGGCCCGGCAGCACGTGTCCCCGCTCGGTCAGCACCTGGTGGCAGATGCCGGCGTGGCCGAGGAAGTGCTTCAGCCCGAACTGCTCCGACAGGCTGCGCGCGATCACATGGCCTCGCGCCATCTGCTCGGTCGGCGCCGGGAAGTAGTGGTCCAGGATCACCAGCACGCGCTCGGGATCGAAGACGCGGTCGATGCCGAGCCGGCGAAGCTGCAGCGCACAGACCGTGAACGCCTCGTGGGCCATGACGCGGTCGGCGCGCGCGGTCACGTAGTCGCCGGCCCGGGCGTCGGGTGCGTCGGCGGCGCGCGACAGGATCTTCTCCGCCATGGTTCGGCCCATTCCGCAGTGTACCTCGCGGCCCCCGACCGGATATGCTGCGCGCAACCTGAGGAGGCACACCGTGAAGTTCTACAACTCGCTGGGTCCGAATCCGCGGCTCGTCCGCATGTTCATGCTCGAGAAGGGGATCGAGATCCCGTTCGAAGAGGTAGACCTGATGGCCGGCGCGAACCGTGAGCCGGCCTACATGGAGAAGAACCCGACCGGACAGATGCCGTCGCTCGAGCTCGACGACGGAACGGTGATCGCCGAGACCGTGCCGATCTGCGAGTACCTCGAGGAGATCCACCCGGACCCCGCGCTGATCGGCTCCAGCCCGCAGGAGCGCGCCGAGACGCGGATGTGGACGCGGCGGATCGAGCTGAACATCACCGAGCCCCTGGCCAACGGCTTCCGCTACGGCGAGGGCCTCGACATCTTCAAGGACCGGCTCCACGTGATCCCGCAGGCCGCCGACGACTTGAAGGCGATCGCGCGCGAGAACCTGGAGCGGCTGGACGGCTGGCTCGAGGGCCGTGACTTCGTGGCGGGCAACCGACTGACGCTGGCCGACATCGTGCTGTACGCGATCACCGACTTCGGCCCGGGCGTGGGACAGCCGCTCGACCCGTCGCTGAAGCGCGTCGGCGCGTGGTCCGAGCGCGTCGGCTCGCGACCGAGCGCCGAGGCCAGTCTGCACCCCGTGGCCGTGGCGGGAGGCATGCGCGGCTGAGCGCCGGGGCCGACCGCCTCTGCACGTCTTTCGAGTAGTTACTAGGGAGCCGTGCTGTCGAGCAGTGCTGCGGTGGCGTCGGCGCCCTCGGCGCGCGCCAGGTCGAGCGCTGTCTGGCCTCGGCGCTCGCGGCGATCCGTACGCGCGCCGTGTTCCAGGAGCAGGGCGACTGTCGCCGCGTCGCCGCGCGCGGCTGCGAAGTGCAGGGCCGTCCAGCCCTCGCGGTCCCGGGCGTCGACGCGGGCGCCCGCGGAGAGCAGCAGGCTCGCCATTGCCACGTCTCCGTACTGCGCGGCCGTGTGCAGCGGCGCGATGTTGCTGCGCCCGCGCAGGTTGACGCCCGCGCCGCTGTCGATCAGTACCTCGGCGGTCCGGAGCGACCCGCGGTCCGCCGCCAGGTGGAGTGCCGTGTACCCGAACTCGTCGCGCTCGTCGACCTGCGCGCCGAGCTCGAGCAGCCACCGCGCCGGCTCCGGCCGGTCGAAGAGGGCGGCATAGTGCAGCGGGGTCTCGCCGCGGCGGTTCGGCGCGCGCAGGCGGGCACCTCCCTCGACCAGCGCGCCGACCGTCTCGTCGTCGGCGTACTCGAGTGCCAGGTGGAGCGCCGTCCGCTTCTGGCTGCGCACCTCGGTCCGGTCGGGCCGGGCTCCCGCCGCGAGCAGGACGCGCACCGCCTCGGCCCGGCTCCAGACCGCCGCCAGCTGCAACGGGGTCCGCATGGGCGGGTTCTTGGGACTGTAGAGGGTGCGCAGCGCCACGGGCTCGTCGACGGGCTCGCCCGCGGCGATCGCGCGGCGCAAGGCTGCGAGGTCCCCATCCTGCGCGGCGGCGGCGAGCGGGGGACGCCGGTCGCCGAGGCAGCCGGCCGTGGCGGCCGCGAGCCCCAGCGCGCAGCCTGCCGCGATGATGCCGGAGAGGTTCACGCGCTTCAGAAGCGCCCGAGAATACGGTCGATCATGCCGTCGCGCAGACCCGTGTAGCGCTTCAGCGTCGAGTACACGCGCAGCAGCCAACGGTCGACCGTGACGAGCACGTGCTTGTAGGCCGGATCGTCTGGCATGGCGCGGTAGTTCGTCGGCGTGAGCGCCTGCCGTTCGTGCTCGTCTCGGAAGTAGTACAGGGCGATCGACTTGCGCGTCTCGCCGTCGGGGCAGGCGAGGCGGTGCGGGTGGCCGTGGAAGGAACGGGACTGCGTGTGGAAGAGCACCGCGCGGTTGAAGGCCGGCTCCACGGACTCGACGCAGCGGCTCATCTCGTCGTCCCAGAGCTCGAGCGCGCCGTTCCACTGCGGCTGCCAGTCCTTGTTGAAGTAGACCAGCAGGTTCAGCTGCCGGCTCCAGTCCGAGTTCACCGTGTGCGAGAGGAAGTCGGTGTGCACGTTCAGGAAGCCGCCCGGCACGATCTGGTGCATGCCGGCGCCGTCGAGGTCGGGGTCCGAGATCAGCGCGTCGATCCCCGTGAGCGCAGCCAGGAACGCGACGAACCGGTCGTCCTGCAGGGCGGCGAACACCTGCTGCGTGTGCGGTCCCATCCGCGACACGTCGGTCAGCGCCAACTTCTTCTCGTTGTAGTGGTGGTAGTGGTTCCAGCCGGACTCGGTCACCGCGAACTCGGCGAGCACCTTCTCGGCGTCGTCCGGGGGCAGGAAGTCGTCGATCACCACGTGCGGAAACGGGTCGGCGCTCGCGAACTCGCCCTTCCGGTCGCGCGCGAAGGCCTCGAGACGCGCGTAGTCGAGCTCTACCATCGCCTGCCGGATCTCCTGTAACCGGTCAATTCTAGGAGGGTTTCCGGGATCGAGTCAAACCCCGGTCCGAGGTCGCCTCATCGTCCAAGGTGGTGATCTCGGCCTCCAGGATGTTCTGGTACGCGAACATCTGTGGCCATAGTCGCGCCGCCGCGTGGTAGGTGGCGGTGATCGCCCGGATAAAGCGGCTGCGCCCGGTCGAGCGGAAGACGACCTCGAAGGGCAGCGAGGTCACGCGCTCGCGCAGCACGCGGAAGCCGGCGCGCTCGACTTCGCGGCGAAATGACGCCTTGGTGTACAGGTGCACGTGCGTGTAGTCGAGCACGCCGCGCGGTCCGTACTCGAAGCGTCCGGCCAGCAGCGAGAGCCGGTAGAACCAGAGCGCGATGTTCGGCGTCGAGATCAGCATGCGCCCGTCTTCCTTCAGGTAGCGCCGCACGCTGCGTAGCAGCTGCGCGCGCTCGCGAACGTGCTCGATCACATCCGCGACGATCACGTAGTCGAACTTGCGCGCGACCGGCAGCTCGAGCGGCATCTCGAGATCGCGCTCGAAGTACGCGTCCATCTCCTCGGCCCAGCGTTCCGGGGGGCAGATGTCGACGCCGGTGACGCGCACGCCCTTCGCTCGAAGGGGCCGCGTCAGCAGGCCCTGCGAGCAGCCCAGGTCGAGCACCTCGCTGCCGGGCTGGATCGCCTCGACGATCTGCACGTGCGAGCCGCTCGGACTCTGCTTGAACGTGTAGTGAGTGCCGGGGTCGACCATGTAGCGGCCGTCGCGGGTCACGTGCAGCTGGTGCAGCCGGTACTCGACGGCCATCCAGCACGCGCGAAGCGCGTGGGCCAGCGCGCCGCCGGGGGGGTCGGGCTCGCGCCACAGCTCGGGGACGCGGGCTTCGTGGGCCGAGATGCCGAGTGCGCGGCATTGGATCAGGATCTCGACGTCGAAGCCGCGCTCCTCCGCGTCGAGCTGGAAGGGCACACAGCGGAGCAGATCCGCGCTGTACAGTCGGAAGCCCGACAGGTAGTCGTGCAGGCGCGTGCCGAGCAGCCGGCCCTGGAACGCGGCCGCCGTCCTGTGCACGGGGGACAGCCCGGTGATGCGGGAGAGCACGACGAGCGGGTGGCCCTCGAGCAGCGCGGGGTAGAGCAGGTCCGGCAGCCGCTCGGGAGGGTGCAGTCCGTCGCCGCGCATGACGACGGCGTGGTCGAAGCCGCGCCGCAGCGCGTACTCGAAGGCCTCGCGGCGCGTGGCGCCGTAGCCGCTGGCGCGCGGCGGACGGTGGATGCGCACCGGAACCTCGCGGCCTCCGCGCTGCTCGACCGGCTCGAGCTGCACGTCGGCTTCGGGATCGGCGAGCACGACCACGATCTCTTCGATCCAGTCGATGGCCGCGTCCGGAACGCGCTCGAGCGTCTGTCTCAGCAGCTCGGCGTCCTGGCACTCGAAGAGGAACAGGCCGATGCGGGGAGAGTCGTCGCCGAGCTCCTTTCGGCGCCGCGCGATGCCCTCGACGTGCTCGTGGTCCGGGTGGACCCGCGGCTCCGGCTTCGAGGACATTCGAACCTCCGGTGGCGGAGAAGCGTCCCCCGCGCGCCGGCATTATAGGCCATCGCCCGGAACTCCGATGCGCAGCACGCGCGCAGCACGAGCGGCGGACAGCGTACGGGCGCTCCAGTAGACTCCGCGCGTGCAGGCTCCGGAAACGTCGTCCCGGTGGTTCGCGACGCGCCTGTCCGCGAGCCGCGAACAGATGTGGCACCTGGCGTTGCTCGGGGTGCTGGCGTGCGTGTACCACGCGGCCTACACGCGTGCGGGGCTCAACCTGATGGACGAGGGCTGGCCCCTCTACGCTGCGCGTTCACTGCATCTGGGCGGAACGATGTACGAGCAGGTCTTCTGGGTCTTCCCGCCGGGGCACGTGCTGGCCGCGTGGCTGGGCTGGGCGATCGACCCGCCGGGTCAGATGATCGCGCGCTGGGTCTACTCGTTCTTCGACATCGCGCTCGTGGGTACGCTGTACTTCCTGGCGCGCCGCGTGATGCCCGCCAACTTCGCGTTGCTCGCCGCGCTCATGCTCGTCGTCGCGGCTCCGGACTCCCACCGGGCGCAGGGGCTCTTCGCCTACCGCTACCTGGTCTGGAGCGCGCTCGCGCTGCTCTGCTTCGACGTCCGCCTGCGCGGGGGATCGCGCCGCTGGCTCTTCGCGGCCGGCGCCTTGCTGGCGGTCGCCGCGTGCTTCCGCACGACGCCGGCCTTCGCGGCCGGTTGCGCCATCGGGTTCGGCGTCATCTTCTCCACGTCGCAGAGGGGTCTGGGGGGATGGCGTGACTGGTTCCGCGACTGGCTCGTCTTCGGTGCGGGGATCGCCGTCTTCCTGGCGCCCGTACTGGTCTGGTTCCAGTACACGGTGGGTCTCGCGGCGGTCTGGGACAACGTCTTCGTTCGCGCCGTGGTGATGACGGCGGAGCAGGCGAAGCCGATCCCGGACCTGGTGCTGCCGGACTCCTGGGGCCTGCGGCTGCAGGTCAAGCTCTGGTTCATCGCCTTCCAGTTCCGCCTGCACCCGCTGGTGTACGCCGTCTATACGTTGGCGCTCGGGGCGTTGTGGTTGCGCTCGGTGCGGCGGAGGGAGAGCTTCGAGCACGTGCTGCTGTTCGCGATCGTGATCTGGGGCGTGCTCTTCTTCGTGCGTTCGCTGGGCCGGTCGGACTGGGCGCACCTGGACTCGGCCGTTCCGCCGATGTGCCTGCTGCTCGCGCACTCGCTGTGGCTCGGGCTGCGCTCCGTCCCGATCGCCGCCGGGCCGCGTCGCGCCGTGCAGGTCGCGGGCGGTCTCGCCCTGTTGGGGGTCTGGGTATTCCTGCTCGGCTCCGACCTGCCGCTGCGCGGGGGACCGAGTGGCCGGCCGACGAACGAGCTGCGCACGTCGCAGGGGCCGATCTACGTGGCCAGCTCGCGCACGGCGCGGCGTCTCGACTCCCGGCTGCTCGCGATCCGCAAGTGGACCGAGCCCGGACAGACGATCCTGGACCTGTCGGCGTCGCCCGGCTTCCACGCGCTCGCCGACCGCGGCGGTCCCGGCCACCTGGACCTGATCATTCCCGGCACGTTCCTGGAGCCCGAAGAGGAGGAGGCCTTCCTGGGCCGGCTGCGGCGCGCGCCGCCGGCGCTGGTCGTGTGGCCGAGCAAACCCTTCGACCGGTCGCACCTTCGCGGGCTCGACGTCGTCGCTCCCCGCGTCTCGGCCTGGGTGCGCGACAACTACCGGGCGCGGGGCGGGGACGACGGGCGCTGGGTGCTCATGCTGCCGCGCGCGGTGACGGACGAGATGGACGCCTTCGGCCGGAGCGGGCGGTGACGGCGGGCTCCTGGATCGCAGGGGTCGCGGTATTCCTCGCCGCGTTGCTGCTGGCCGACTGGCGCCGCTGGCGCGCGGGCATCTGGATCGCCAAGCCGCTGGCGAGCGCCGGGCTCTTCGCGCTCGCCGTCACGGCGGGCGCCGCCGACTCGGCCTACGGGCGCTGGATCCTGGCCGGGCTCGCGCTGTCCTTCGGCGGCGACGTGCTGCTGATTCCGCACGCGGCGGTCGCCTTCCGCTCCGGCCTCGTGAGCTTCCTGATGGGACACGTCGCCTACGCGGTCGGCTTTGCCGTGCTCGGCCTGGACCTGCGCGTCGCCGGGGCCGTCGCGCTCCCCGTCGCCGTCGTGGCGTTCGTGGCGCTGCGCTGGCTCGGGCCGCACGTGTCGGGACCCATGGTGTTCGCCGTGCGCGCGTACGTGGTCGCCATCTCCGTCATGGTCGTGCTCTCGGCCGGGGCGTCGGCTCATGCGGGCGACCTGCGGATCCTGGCCGGAGCGACGCTCTTCTTCGTGTCCGACCTGGCCGTGGCTCGCGACCGCTTCGTGAGCCCCGGCTTCGGCAACCGGCTCTGGGGCCTGCCGCTCTACTTCGGCGGGCAGGTGCTGCTCGCGCTGAGCGTCGCGGCCGGTCCGCGTCCACCGAACCTGGTGCTCGTCATGATAGACACGCTGCGGGCGGACCACGTGGGCGCCTACGGCTACGAGCGCCCGACCTCGCCCGAGATCGACGCGCTCGCCGCATCGGGCACGCTCTTCTCGCGGGCCAGCGCGACGTCGTCCTGGACGAAGCCCTCGGTGGGGTCGCTGTTCACCTCGCGCCTGCCGTCGGAGCACGGCGCCGTGTCGTTCGCGAGCGGACTCGACCCAGCCCTGCCGACGCTGGCCGAGGCGCTGCGAGCCGCGGGCTACCGCACCTACGGCGTCTCCGGGAACTTCGTGCACATCACCGAGGAGCAGGGCTTCGCGCGCGGCTTCGACGGCTGGCGTGCGCTGTCGCACCGGCTCGAGGAGGGAAAGGGCGACCCGCTGCTGCGCTATCGCGGCACCGCACCGCTCCGCGCCCCGCGCGCGCCCGAGGTGAACCGCGCCGCGCTCGATCTGCTGCCCGAGACGCTGGACGCCCCCTTCTTCCTTTACGTGCACTACATGGACCCGCACGCGGGCTACACGCCGCCGCGGCGCTTCCGCGAGAGGTTCGCGCGGCCCTGGCCCGCCTCGGCGGGTGAGCGACCGCGCTTCACCTCGGACCGCATGTGGCGTCTGTCCCGGTCGGGGCGCGAGCTGCCCGAGGCCGAGCGCGCGCTGATGATCGACCTGTACGACGCCGAGATCGCGGCGGTCGACGCGGGACTCGGGAAGCTGCTGCGGCGCCTCGAGGAGCGCGGCTACGGCGAGAACACGGTCGTCGTGGTGGTGTCGGATCACGGCGAGGAGTTTCACGAGCACGGGCGCTGGAACCACGGGCTCACGCTGTTCACGGAGTCCCTGCGCGTGCCCCTGGTCATCCACGATGCGCGCAACCCGGGCGCCGGCGCGCGCCGCGACGAGCCGGTGGACCTGCTCGACGTCGCGCCGACACTGCTCGCCCTCGCCGGTGCCGCGCGGCCGGACGACATGCGCGGCCGCAACCTGTTGGCGCGCTTCGAGCCCCGCGACGTCGTAGCGGAACTCCACCCGGACCCGGCGTTCGAGGTCGGCAAGCTCGTGCGGCCGCACCGCGCTTCGTTGCAGCGGGGCGCGTGGAAGGGCATCGCACGGCGCGACGGAGGGCTCGAACTCTACGCACACGCGCACGACCCCGCCGAGCAGGATTCGCTGCCCGAAGGCGCGCCTAGTGTCCCGGCTGCGCTCGCCGAGGACACCCGGACCCTCGCGCAGTGGCTCGACGGCCTCTCGCCCGCAGGGCCTCCCGTGCAGGGGGACGACGCGCTCGACGCCGCGGCTCTCGAACGGCTGCGCGCCCTGGGGTACGTGGAGTGATGCAGATCTGGCTGCAGCCGGCCCGCTTCGGCGTGCTGCTGGGAGTCGCGGCGGCGCTGCTCTCCGCCTGGTGGGGAGTCCACCACCTGCCGAATCCCGACGAGGGCGCGGTGCTCACCAACGCCGTCAAGGTCCTGCACGGCGGCGTGTTCTACCGGGACATCGACGCCTACCCCTATCCGGCTGCCAACTACGCCGTGGCCCTCGCCATGGCGGTCTTCGGAGAGAGCGTCGGCGTCGGCCGCGCGCTGGCGGGCGCGGTCTTCTGCGCCACGGTCCTGGCCCTCTACCTGGCGGCCGTGCCGCTGCTGGGACGCGCGCGCGCGGCGCTGTTCGGGACGTCGCTGCTCGCCTTCAAGCTGCTCGGCTTCCCCGTCTTCACCACCTACTCGTACTGGGACCTGAGCTTCTGCTTCGGCTGCCTGGCGCTTCCGCTGGTGCTGGTCGACGGGCCCCGGAGGAGGCGGCGCCTGTTCCTGGCGGGTCTCTTCCTCGCGATCTCGTTCGCGGCGAAGCAGAGCGTGGGCATCTACCTGGCCGCCGCGCTGCTCTTGCAGTTGGCGTTGCCGCACGTCTTCCTGCGCACCGCCCCCGTTCCCGGCCGCGAGAGGCTGCGCCGCGTGGGCGCGCTCGCAGCCGGACTGGCCGCCGGCGTGGTGCCGCTCTTCGGCTACTTCGGAGCGCGTGGCGTGCTGCCGGCGATGCTGTACAGCGGCTTCGTGCGCCCGTTCACGGGCTACCTGCCGACCAGCGGCATTCCGGCCGGCTACATGCTGGCGTGGTGGGACTTCGGCGCGACGCGCGCCGACAACGTCGGCGGCATCTACCTGCCGCTGGTTCCGTGGCACCTGCTGATGGCGGGAGCCGCTCCGTTCGAGGACCTGTACGGCGTGTACTGGGCGGCGCTCGAGGCGCTCGCGCGCGGGCTCTACACGTCCCTGCCGCTCGTCTTCGTCTGGCCGCTGTGGCTGTGGCTCCGGTCCTGGCGGGGAGGGGGGCCGGTCTCCGTGGAGACCGGCCGCCTGTTCCTGCTGGCCCAGCTGGCCTTCGGATTCGTGCTGTCGGCGTTTCCGCGGGCGGACTGGGCGCACGTGATCAGCGTGTACCCCGTCGTGTGGCTGCTGATCTTCGCCTCGTGGACGCCCGGCCGGCGCGCCGCCCGCCTCGAAGCCGTCGGGGTCGCCGTGCTGCTGGGCGTCTGCGCGGGACTCACGGGAGCCCTCCACGCTCGCGCGACCTACCACCTGCAGCTCGAGCGGGCGGATCTCTGGATCGAGCCGCAGACGGCCTGGCTCGAGCCCGTCGTGCTCGAGATCCAGCGCCGGGTCCCGCCCGGCGCCCCCTTCTTCGTGTACGGCCACGAGGCGCACGTCTACTTCCTGGCGGACCGCTACAACAGCTGGCCCTACGCGCAGCTCTACCCGGGCCAGACCGGCCCGGGAACGGGCCGGGCGGTGGTCAAGCAGCTGCGCAGGGAGCCGCCGCGGATGATATTCCGCGGGATGCTGGGCTGGCCCGGGACGCCCTGGCTGCCGGGCTACGCACCGGCCCTGCACCGGTTCCTGCAGATCCGCTACGAGGAGGACACGGCCTTCTTCGAGCGCCACCCGCCGCCGGCCGGGAGCCCTCCCGAGCATTTCGTGGCCGGCGTGCTACTGCTTCGGAAGCGCCCCGGAGCGCTTCCGGAGCCCCCGGGGCCGTCTGCGGCCGCCGGGAGCCGGTAGCCGAGCGCAGCGCGCGCGGCCGTCCCTCGGGCCGCTTGGGGGCCGCGCCTCTTGCGCGTTCGGCTCCGCTATCCTATCCGACCCTTTTTCGAGGAGGTGGCCTTGTCGCAGCAACCCCTGGTCGAGCTCGCAGTCGATCGCGAAATCAAGAAGGTGACCGGCTTTCGGAAGGCCGCGATCGAGCTCAATGGCGAAAAGCTGTTGGAGCTCTACGAGCAGCAGAAGGAACTGGCACCCAAGCGCCGGGACGCCGAGAAGAAGTACTTCGGCCAGCACGACGGCACGCTCCCTAGCAAGCCCAAGGCCGACAAGGATGAGCACCTCGCGATAGCGCTGTACAACCGCTGCCGCGACGAGGGCCCGCTGGAGCTGCCGGACGGCTCGAACCTGGACCTGATCGACTACCACACCGACCTGAAGGGCTCGAAGGACGATAAGGCCATCGGCAACATCGACCTGCTCGGCGTGACCGAAGATGACCGACTGGTCGTCGTCGCGCTCAAGTACGTGGCGCCGGAGGCGAAGCGCGGCACCACGGGTGAGACTCCGCTGCGCGCGGTGATCGAGGGGCTGGCCTACTCCGCGATCCTCGAGGCGAACATCGACGCCGTGATCGAGGACGCCAAGAGCGAGCTCGACCGCAAGGTCTCGAACGAGAAGCCGCTCGTGCTCGTGATCGGAAACCTTCGCTACTGGGAGCTGTGCCGCAAGCGCGACGCGCAGTCTGGTGCGGCCTGGATCGCCGAGATGGAGCGCCTGGCGCGCGAGATCCAGCCGATCATCGGCGTCGAGATCCGCTTCCTCGGACTGGAGCTGACCGGCGAGCCCAACTGGGCGACCGAAGAGACGCGGCCCGAGCTGACCGGCGCGCCCGAGGTGCTGACCGCCTGGGAGCCGGGCGCCGGCAAGCCGAAGCCCAAACGGCGGGGCCGCACGGCGGCGAACGAGATCATCGAGGCGGACCCGTCCCGCCCCACGCGCAAGTACGCGATGATCGAGATCTTCAGCTCGGGCGACACCATCGAGCACCACACGCTCGGCCGGGGCGTGGTGCAGCGAGAGCTGGGCCCGGCGAAGATCGAGGTGCTCTTCGACGGCACCCGCAAGGTGCTCGTCCACCGGCGCCAGCCCGCCGCCTGACTCCGATCCGGCGCTCGCTGCACTTCGGCCGCGTCCGCTGACCAGGCTGCACCGGCTCTCGGGCCGGTGAAGGCCGGTCGCTGCAGGTGTCGCCGCGATCGCGCGGCGATCCGCGCCGCGGCGAGCGATCCGGTGCACCCCTGCGTCTCCTGCCCCGGCACGGTTCTTGGATCTCGACCGAAGCCGGAGGGACCGCATGATCTGGAGTGCCGCCCGTCGATCGATCGCCCTCGGCCTGCTCGCCGCGTGCGCTTTCGGGGTGTCGTACCTCGCGTTTGCGCAGCGGCCCACCGAGCCGGCGGCCCCCGTCGGATGGCCCTCCTACGGGGGAGGAAGCGGCGCGCTGCGTTTCTCTCCCTTGAGCGACATCGGGTCCTCCAACGTGTCCGACCTGCAGGTCGCGTGGGTACACCACAGCGGCGATGTCTCCGATGGAAACCCCGAGACCCCGGACCGCACGGCGTACGAGGCGACTCCGATCCTGGTCGACGGGCTCCTCTACGTGTGCAGCCCCTTCAATCGCGTCTTCGCCCTCGACCCCGAGACGGGTGAAGAGCGCTGGGTCTACGATCCCCGGGTCGACCGGACGCTCCTGTATGCGAACCAGGCGGTCTGCCGCGGCGTGTCGACCTGGCTCGATGACCGGGTCTCCGGATCCGCTACCGCCTGTCGGCGTCGCATCTTCATGGGCACCAACGACGCCCGGCTGATCGCGCTGGACGCCCGGACGGGTCGTCCCTGCGCCGACTTCGGTGAGGCCGGAGAGGTCGATCTCGCCCGCGGCGTCGGACGGCTCGACTGGCCGGGGGAGTACCAGGTGACCTCGCCACCCGCCGTGATTCGAGATCTCGTCGTCGTCGGCTCGGCCGTGGCGGACAACCGCCGGGTTGACGCGCCCAGCGGGGTGGTGCGCGCGTACGACGCACGTACGGGCGCGCTTCGCTGGAGCTGGAATCCGCTACCGGAGACTCTCGACCCTGTGGCTGGGGCGCTGCCGCCCGGGGCCGACTACACGCTCGGAACTCCGAACGTGTGGGCGCCGATGTCGGTCGATGCGGAGCGCGATCTCGTGTTCGCGCCGACCGGCAACAGTTCGCCCGACTTCTACGGCGGACATCGCGGTGACGCGGATCGGTACGCGAGCTCCGTCGTCGCGCTGCGGGGATCCACCGGAGAGGTGGTCTGGAGCTTCCAGACCGTTCACCACGACCTCTGGGACTACGACGTCCCGGCGCAGCCCAGTCTTGTCGACCTGCGGCGCGACGGGCGCTCCGTCCCGGCGGTGATCCAGACCACGAAGATGGGACACGTCTTCGTGCTGGAGCGCGAGACGGGTCGGCCGCTCTTCCCCGTGGAGGAGCGGGCGGTGCCCGGAAGCGGCGTGCCAGGAGAGACCCTCTCCCCGACGCAGCCGTTCCCCCTGGTGCCTCCGGCGCTGGTGCCTTCGCGGGTCTCGGAGGACGATGCCTGGGGCCTCACGCCGTGGGACACAGCCGGCTGCCGCGAGAGGATCCGGTCGCTCCGCAACGAGGGCATCTTCACGCCACCGTCGCTGCAGGGCTCCCTGATCGTGCCCGGCGCGATCGGCGGGTCGAACTGGGGTGGCGTCGCGGTCGACCCGAGGCGCAACATCCTGATCGCGAACGCCACGCACGCGCCGTTCGTCGTCACGCTGTTCCCTGCGGAGGAGTACGAGCGCCGAAAGCGAGCCGACCCCGAAGCCGAGATCCGGCGGCAGCGCGGAACTCCCTACGCCGTGCACCGCGAGCGCTTACTCTCGTCGCTCGGACTCCCCTGTGTGAAGCCGCCCTGGGGAACGCTCAGCGCGGTGGATCTCGGTAGCGGGGAAATCCTGTGGCAGGTGCCTCACGGCACGGTGCGCGATCTCACGCCGATCCCCATCCCCTGGCGGTCCGGGACCCCGACGCTCGGCGGCCCCCTGGTCACGGGCAGCGGCCTGGTGTTCATCGGCGCGGCGATGGACCACTACCTCCGGGCCTACGACATCGAGACGGGCGACGAGTTGTGGCGAGGCCGGCTCGAAGCCAGCGGCATCGCGACTCCGATGACCTACCGCGCGCGCGCTGGCGGCCGGCAGTACGTCGTGATCGCCGCCGGCGGCCACAGCCGCGGCGGGATGAAGCTGGGCGATGCCCTCGTGGCGTTCGCGCTGCCCGACTGAGGACGACTGCGTCCGTTCAGATCAGGCCGCGCTCGCGGATGTCCGCGAAGGAGCGCTCGAACGCCTCGATGATGGCGTCTACCTCGGCGTCGCCGTGCGCGGCCGACAGGAACGCGATGTGGAGGCCCGGGATGATGACCCCGTGGTAGAGCAGGTGCAGGTAGAACTCCCGCTCCGCCTCCAGGTGCTCGTACTGGATGTCGCGCGAGCCGTGGATCTCGGTCGCGCCGAAGACCAGGTGGAACATCGACCAGGCGTTGAGCATGCGCGCCGGGATGCCCTGGCTCTCGCAGTGTGAGTTGATCGCGGCCGCGAGCCGGTCGCTCTGGCGCTCGAGCTCGGGGTAGACCTGCTCGCGGTGGTCGCGCAGGTAGCGGAGGTGCGCCGTGCCTGCGGCCATGGTGAGCGGGTTGCCGCCGAAGGTCGTGCCCGCGAAGACCGGCCGCACCGGCTCGAACCCGGCCTGCTGCTGGGCCTCGCGGCTCTGGGTGAAGCAGCGCATCAGCTCGGCGCGTCCCGCGAGCGCGCCGACCGGCGTGCCGCCGCCGATGATCTTTCCGTAGGTCGCCAGGTCGGGCTGCAGGTCGAAGACCTCCTGGCCGCCGCCCCAGGCCAGTCGGAAGCCGGTGATCACCTCGTCCACGGCGAAGAGCACGTCCGACTCGGCGCAGACCTGCCGTAGCTCCTGCAGCCACGCCTTCGTCTCGCGCTGCGGGTTCGAGCTCTGCACCGGCTCGATCATCACCAGCGCCAACTCGTCGCGCTGCGCGCGGATCTGGTCGAAGGCGGCCTCGTCGCGGTAGGGGAGCATGGCGATCTGGCCGGTCACGTCCTCGGGGATGCCGGCGCCGCGCCCGAACGCGGTGGGTGCGCTGCGCGGGCTGTTCCGGTTCGGGGTGGCCAGCACGTAGTCGTGCACGCCGTGGTAGCTGCCGTCGAATAGCCCGACCTTGCGCTTGCCCGTGAGGGCGCGCGCCGCCTTGACTGCGTAGAGCGTGGCCTCGGTTCCGGAGTTTCCGAAAACGACCTGGTCGAGGGCGGGGCTCGGGTCGAGGATGAGCCGCGCCAGCGTCTCCTGGTGCGGGTTGTGGATGCCGTACTGCAGGCCCCGGGGCGCCGCGTCGCACACCGCCTCGACGACGCAGTCCGGGGCGTGCCCGAGCACGTGCGGACCCATACCCATGGTCATGTCGATGTACTCGTTGCCGTCGAGGTCGACGATCTTCGCGCCGTGCGCCTCGGCCACGTAGAACGGGTGCGGCATGTCGATGGTCGAGGCGACCTCGGCGGCGAGCACCTGTGCGCTGCTCTCGTAGGCTTCGCGAGATTTCTTGGTGCGTGCGATCAGTTCCTGGCGTACGTCGACCACGGTGGCTCCTCCTGCGCCTCGATTCTACACCTGCGTGGGGTCGTCGAGGTTGTGGATGGTGATCGGCTCGATCTCGTCCGCGGGTGCGAAGCCGAAGATGCGGCCGTAGAACGAGAGTTCGGCTTCCTGCGCGCGAATGATGGTCTCGGCGCGGCGGAACCCGTGCTGCTCGCCCTCGAACGCCAGGTAGGCGTGCGGCAGTCCCCGCTTGCGGAGCGCCGCGACCAGGACCGCGGCCTGCTCCGGCGGCACGACGCGGTCCTCGAGTCCCTGGAGCACCAGCAGCGGACAGCTCAGGCGCTCGGCAAAGTGGATCGGCGAGCGCTCGCGGTAGGTCTCGCGCGCCTCCGGGTAGGGCCCGATCAGCGAGTCGAGGTAGCGCGACTCGAACTTGTGGGTGTCGGCGGCCAGGGCCTCTGCGTCGGCGACGCCGTAGTAGCTGGTCCCCGCCGCGAACACGTCGTGGAACGTGAGGGCGCAGAGCGTCGTGTAGCCCCCGGCGCTGCCCCCGCGGATCGCGAGGCGGTCGGGATCGGCGCGCCCGTCGTCGCAGAGCGCGCGGGCTGCGGCGATGCAGTCCTGGGAGTCGACGATCCCCCAGCGCCCGCGCAGGCGGTTGCGATAGGCGCGTCCGTAGCCGGTGCTGCCGCCGTAGTCCACGTCGACTACGGCGAAGCCGCGGCTCGTCCAGTACTGGATGCCCAGGTTCAACGCGGCGCTGGCCGCGGCCGTCGGTCCGCCGTGGCTCAGCACCAGCAGCGGCGGACGCTCCCCGGGCGGCGCCTCGAAGTCCGCGTTCGCCGGCGGGTAGAACAGCGCGTGCGACTCGCCCTCCGGTGAAGGGAAGCTGAGCGGCTCCGGGGTCGACAGGTACCCGGGATCCGGGTCGTCCTGGCGGCTGCGCCGGATGACCTGCGGCGCGCCGCCGTCGACGTCGATCACGACGACGGCCGGCGCCTCGCCCGGAGACGCGGCGATCGCCGCCACGCGGGAGTCCCCGCAGGCGGTGACGCGTCCGAAGGCCTCCCACGGCGTGGGCACCTCGCGCAGGCCGGTCGCGTCGAGCACTCCGAGCCGGCCCCGCCCGTCCTGGCTCCAGGCGCAGACGATGCGTCCGTCACCGAGGAAGGCGTAGCTGGCCGGCGCCAGTCCCCACTGCGGCTGCGCGAACTCGGCGTCGCGAGGCGCGAGCGCCTCGATGCCCGACTCTCCCGCGCGGTACAGGTTCCACCAGCCGCTCCGGTCCGACACGAAGTGCAGCACCCCGTCGGGACTCCAGACGGGCTGCAGCAGCGACTCGTCGGTGCCGCCGGCCACGCGCACGGGAGCGCCGAGCGATCCGTCGGAGCGCACGTCCGCGAGCCACAACTCGGTGCCGTCCCACGGCATCTGCGGGTGCTCCCAGCTCGTGAACGCCAGCCGCCGTCCGTCGGGCGAGAGCCGCGGGAAGGCCACGAAGTCGTGCCCCGAGACGACGGCGCGCGGATCGCCGGAGCCGTCCGCGTCGAGACACACCAGCTCGTTGCGCGCTTCGACGCCCGGCTCGTGCGACTCGCGTACGCAGTAGAGACGCCGTCCGTCGCGCGTGAGCTCGAAGTCGGCGTAGCGGAGCGCCGAGGGCTCGATGGGCCCGGGGGTGATGGCGCGCGGAGCGGCGCCCGCGTCCTGCCGGTAGAGCTGCTGGTCGGCGAAGTTCGAGAAGAAGACCGTGTCGCCGAAGACCGTGTACGCGCCGCCGCCGTACTCGTGCACGCGCGTCCGGGCGTCGAAAGGTGCGGGGATCACGTCGCGCGGCGTTCCATCGGCGGCTCCGCGCACCACGACGCTGCGGCCGGACTCGGCCGGGCGGAGCTCCACCCAGTAGAGATCGCCCGAGCCGGAGCACCTGACCTCGCTCGGACGCATGCCGCCGCGGGCGACCCGGCTCGCGCTGATGGGCGAAGTCCACGATCCGCAGGGCGCCGGGCGCTTCACGTGGACAAGCTCTCCGCCGCCCCGCTAGTCCGTGTCTTCGGGGCGGCCGGCCGCGGCGAGCAGGATCTCGCGCGTGTGCTCGACGACGAGCAGGTGGCCTTCGCCCGCGCACTCGTGCAGCTTGGCGTCGGGAATCCGGTCGGCCTGCAGCCGCGCGTGCGCGGCCGGAACGTTGCGGTCGGCGCTGCCCTGCCACAGGTGCACCGGCATGCGGATGTCCTCGAGCCGGAAGCCCCAGGGGTCCGCGAAGATCGAGAAGTCCTGTGCCGCCGCCCGCGCGGACGTCCGCGAGGGGCGGGTCAGCTCGCGCATGAAGGTCTCGACGACGTCCGGGCGCTCTTCGAGGATGCGCCGGTCCGCCTCGGGGAGCTGGCGCGACATGAGCTTCAGGCCGCGATCCGGGAAGGTCCGCTGGACCCAGCCGAGCAACGCCATCGGCCCCCAGACGAGGGCGGACGAGGATCGCGCCAGGCGCGACAGCAGGCGGTTCATTCCCATCATGCCCTCGAGCGCGTCGTCCGAGTCGATCGGGCCGATGCCGCTCACGATCGCTGTGCCCAGCAGGCGCTCGGACAGCGCGTGCGCGCAGACGGCCGCGTGAGGACCGCCGCCCGAGACGCCGAATACGCCGAACTCGTCGATGCCCAGGTAGCCCGCCAGCGCGGCCACGTCCTGCGGCCAGTCGACGAGCGCGCGCTGCGGCGAGAACGTGCTGGCGCCATAGCCCGGCCGGTCCGGGGAGATCACGCGGATGCCCGCGGCGCGGGCGGGCGCGTCGGCCGTCGCGAGCTGCGCGCGCGAGCCCGGCGTCCCGTGGAAGCCGAACACCGGAGTGCCGTCGGGATCGCCGTACTCGGCGAAGGCCAGGTCGCGCCCGTCCTCGAGCTCGACGATGGTCGCCGCGTGGCGCGCCGGGCTCATGTGCGCGGAGCGTCCGTGTCACGCAGCGCCGTGGTGTCACGCAGCGCCGTTGTGCGGCGCAGCGCGCGTCCGGGGCGCGCGTGCGTGTGCTTGCCGTTGGAGACCACGGGCACGCCGTTCACCCACACGTGCACGATCCCGGCGGGATACGCGTTGGGCTCCTCGAAGGTTCCCACGTCGATCACCGTGGCCGGGTCGAACAGGACCAGGTCGGCGAAGGCGCCCTCGCGCACGGCGCCGCGGTCGGACAGCCCGAACTTGCGCGCGGCGAAGCCCGTCATGCGCCAGACCGCTTCCTCGAGCGGGAACAGCCCCAGGTCGCGCGAGTAGTGCCCGAGCACGCGCGCGAAGGTGCCGTAGAGGCGCGGGTGCGGGCGGCCTTCGGGAGTCGGCAGGCCGTCCGAGCCGATCATCGTGCTGGGGTGGCGCATGACCGTCTGCACGTCGGCCTCGTCCATCGAGTGCATCACCACGGTCGTCTGCGGCGCGTGCTCGAGGACGTGGCGGCAGGTGGCGGGGCCGTCGAGGCCGAGCTCCGGCATCAGCTCCGCGATCGACCGGCCCTCCCACTCCGGGTGGCCGGCCGCCGTGGCAATGACCACGTCGGCGGGCACGAGGTTCTCGCTGCGCCCGCCCGATTTGCGGTCGGGGGCGTCGAGCATCGTGACCACGGCCGCGAGCACCGTGCTTCCCGCGGTGTAGGGGTACTGGTCCGCGTGGACGTCGACCCCGCGCGCCTGCGCCGACTCGATCAGGCCGAGCGAGTCGTGCACGAGTCCCCAGGCGTCGCGGCCCGATGCCTTGTGGTGCGAGATCTGCACCGGGACGCCGGCGCGTTCCCCGATCTCGATCGCCTCGCGGACCGACTCGAGCAGACCCGTGCCCTCGTCGCGCATGTGCGTCGCGTAGAGCGCCCCGCTGCCGCGAAGCTCGCTCGTCAGCTCGATCAGCTCGTCGGTCTTGGCGTGGCGGCCCGGGTCGTAGATGAGTCCGGTGGAGAGCCCGAACGCGCCCGCGTCGAGCCCCTCGCGCACGCCCGCGCGCAGGCGCTCCATCTCGGCGGGCTCGGGAGCGCGGGCCTCGTTGTTCATGGCGCCGAGCCTCAGCGTGCCGTGTCCGATCAGCGCACCGACGTTCAGGCTCGGCGGCGTGGCGTCGAGCTGCCGCAGGTAGCCGGCGTAGCCGTCCCACTCCGGCAGGTCGTGCTGGGGATGGAAGGCGCGCGCCTGGAAGGCGGCGACCGGCCAGGGCGCGGCGCCGAGCCCGCAGTTGCCGACGATGCAGGTCGTCACGCCCCCGCACACCTTGAACGCCATGTCCGGGTGGACGAGGGCCGCGTAGTCGTCGTGCGTGTGCACGTCGATGAAGCCCGGGGAGAGGGCGAGGCCGCCCGCGTCGATCTCGCGCCGGGCGTCGGCGCGCAGCGAGCCGATTCCGGTGATGCGGTCGCCGTCCACGGCGACGTCGGCGCGGCGGGGTGGCGCACCGCTGCCGTCGAATACCTCTGCGTCGCGGATCAGCAGGTCGATGGTCATGGCGTCATTCTAGGACGAGCCGCCGGTCAGCGGGTGCCGTGCGCGCGCTCGAGCGACTCGGCCCAGGTCTCGCGGCCGGTGCGCCGCAGGCGCTCCAGGTAGTCGGAGAGCCGTCCTCGCACGTGGAAGGGACCACCCTCGCGGAGCACCGTCCACATCGGGTCCACGGCGTGCGTGGCGGTCCGCATCATCTCGGCATGCCAGGAGTCGAGGCGCGCCAGCGCCTCCGCCGCTCGCTCGGGCTGCTTCTCGGCGAGATCCACCTGCTCGTGTGGATCGTCCTCCAGATTGAAGAGCATGACTTCGGGAAAACCATGCAACCCATCGTGATAACTGCGGATACAGATCCAGTCCTGCCAGCGCACCGCCCGCTGGCAGGTCCACGCCCCCTGGCCCAGCACCAGGAACTCGCGGCCCTCGTCCCGGCCCTCGCGGAGCGCCGGGGCGAAGCTGCGGGCGTCCCAGGTCGACGAGGGCCGTCCCCCTGCAAGCTCGACCAGCGAGGCCGC
Source organism: Deltaproteobacteria bacterium (assembly GCA_019311115.1). Lineage (GTDB taxonomy): Bacteria > Myxococcota_A > UBA9160 > SZUA-336 > SZUA-336 > JAFDDB01. The sequence continues at coordinate 17,794 of JAFDDB010000002.1, read as the reverse complement.
CACGTCGATCTGGTAGTGGAAGGCGCGGTCCACCCGCGGACCCTCGAGCCCGGGCCAGCGCAGGATCATCGGCAGTCTCGAGGTGAACTCGTCGGCGGTGTGGTGGTCCGAGTAGATGTTCAGCTCGCCGAGCGTCTCGCCGTGGTCCGCCGAGATCATGATCGCAGTGTCGTCGAGCACGCCGAGGTCGGCGAGGCGGTTCAGGATCCGGCCGATGTGCTCGTCGGCGTAGCGCACGCCCGTGTCGTAGCCGTCGAAGAGCGCGCGCACGGCGTCGCCTCCGTCGATCTGCTGGGGCTGGCGCGGGAAGAGCGTGCGCACCGTCTCGCTCGGTCCGAACCCGTACGACTCCTGCGCGGAGTGCGGACCGCAGCCCTGCCAGTGGCGCGCGCGCACCTCCTCGGTCAGCCACTCCGGGAGCGGGTCGCCGGCGAAGGGGTCTCCGAACTCGGCCGGCGCCCGGTACGGCGTGTGCGGGTCCCAGAAGTGCACGTGCAGGAACCAGTCGTCGCGTTCGCCGTTGCGGGCCAGCCAGTCGAGCGCCAGCGCCGACACCTCGTCGGCGTTCTCCATGCCCATCTTGCCGGTGTGCCGGACCTCGCGGAACCCGGCGTACCAGTGCCAGGCCGAGTGGCGCTGCGCGAACGAGCTGAGCGTGACGGTGTGCAGCCCCAGGGCCTCGAGCCGGCCCGGAAAGCTGGTCGCGCCGATCGAGGAGTGGAAGCGCCGGCCCTCGCCGTCGACGAACGGGTCCGCCGCGGTGCCGCCGTGCCCGACCACGCCGTTGTGGATGCCGAAGCGCCCGGTCAGCAGCGCCGTCCGGCTCGGCAGGCACGGGGTGTCCGACGCGTAGCAGCGGTCGAAGCGCACGCCCTCGGCGGCGATGCGGTCGATGTTCGGGCTGGTGGCGCGCCCGTAGCCGTAGCAGCCCAGGTGGTCGGCGCGCTGAGTGTCGATGTCGACGTAGAGGATCCGCATCGGCCGAGTCTAGACCAGGCGTCGCCACGCGGGACAGCGAGGGGCGTATCATCCCGGGCATGGACTTCAGCATCCCCGACGAGATCGTTCGCACGCTGGCCGAGATCGACGCCTTCATCGAGCGCGAGATCAAGCCGCTCGAGCGCGAGAACCTGCAGTTCTTCGACCACCGGCGCGAGAACGCGCGCACCAACTGGGACGAGGACGGCACGCCCCGCGCCGAGTGGGAGGAGTTGCTGCGCGAGATGCGCCGGCGCGCAGACGCTGGCGGCTTCCTGCGCTACGCGCTCCCCAAGCGGCTCGGCGGCCAAGGCGGCTCGAACTTGGCCATGGCCATCATCCGCGAGCACCTCGCGGCCAAGGGTCTGGGGCTCCACAACGACCTGCAGAACGAGTCGTCGGTGGTGGGGAACTTTCCGATGGTCGTCATGATGGACCGCTTCGGCACCGAGGCGCAGAAGGCCGAGTGGCTCGAGCCGATGATCGTCGGCGAGCGGCGCCTGGCCTTCGGGCTCACCGAGCCCGAGCACGGCAGCGACGCGACCTACCTGGAGACGACCGGGCGACGCGACGGGAACGACTGGGTGCTGAACGGCGCGAAGCGCTTCAACAGCGGTCTCCACTCCGCGACCCACGACATGGTCTTCGCCCGGACCTCCGGCTCGCCCGGCGAGGGCCACGGCATTACCGCATTCCTGGTTCCCACGGACACCCCGGGCTTCTCGGTCGACTTCATGTGGTGGACCTTCAACATGCCCACCGACCACGCCGAGGCCACGCTGCGGGACGTCCGCGTCGGCGCCGAGACGATCCTGGGCGAGGAGGGCAACGGCCTGGCCCTGGCGCAGACCTTCGTGCACGAGAACCGCATCCGGCAGGCGGCCTCAGGCGTCGGGGCCGCGCAGTACTGCATCGACGAGTCGGTCAAGTACGCGCGCGAGCGTGTCACCTGGAAGCGGCCGCTGGCGGTGAACCAGGCCATCCAGTTTCCGCTGGCCGAGCTGCACACCGAGTGCGAGATGGTGCGGAACCTGGTCTACAAGACGGCCTGGCACCTCGACCGCGACCACCACATGCAGGTGACCGACCAGGTCTCGATGGCGAACTACCGCGCGAACCGCCTGGTCTGCGAGGCGGCGGACCGCGCCATGCAGGTGCACGGCGGCATCGGATACACGCGGCACAAGCCGTTCGAGCACATCTACCGGCACCACCGGCGCTACCGGATCACCGAGGGCTCCGAGGAGATCCAGATCCGCAAGGTCGCCGGCCGGCTCTTCGGCTTTACGAAGTAGCCCGAGCGCTACTCGCCGCTCCCCTTGACGCACTCGTAGGTCGCCTCGGCGACGCACTGCTTGCGCGCGTCGTCGGCCGACTCGCGGTACTTGCAGACGTCGCGCGCCGCGCGCCGGCAGCCGCCGTAGCGGTCGCCGCCGTTATCGCCGGGATCGGTGATGACGGGCGACACGCTGCACGCGCTCTCCGCGAGCGCCCCCAGGATCACGAAGACTCTAAGACGGTTCATGGATCACTCCCTCCGCTGGCGATGTCCCTACGCAAGGCGCGTACCAGCGCCGCGCACGATAGCGCGGGCCGCGGACGCTGTCCGGGGCAGCAATCGAGCGACACTTGAAGCCCCGAGGCTGCGGTCGGCTAAGATGCCGCGCATGGCGGATCCCGAGAAGACCCGCGTGGGGGGCTTGCTGGCCCAGGCCGATCGGCCCCCCTCGCCCAAGCAGGTACAGAAGCGCCGCCTCTCGGCCGCCATGCGGCAGGTGATCGAGCGGCTGGTCACGACCGACGCGCCCGAGGCGGAGCTTGGCGCCGTGGCCGAACGGCTGGAGCAGTACGCTGAGCACCTGGAGACGCACCCGCGGCGGACGCGCCTCGAGGGCTTCGCCGAGAGCGCGAACGCCGGCGAGGAGCGCGGCTTCTTCGACTACAGTCCCCTGATCGGGCTCTCGAACCCGCTGGCGCCGCCGATCACCATGCGCGAGCAGGACGGCCGCGTGTACGGCGACGTGCGCTTCGGCCAGGCCTACGAGGGGCCGCCCGGGCACGTGCACGGCGGGTTCATCGCGGCGTCGTTCGACGAGGTCCTGGGCTACGCGCAGTCGCTCACCGGCAGCCCGGGAATGACCGGGACGCTCACGGTGGTCTACCGGGCACCGACGCCCCTGCACGCCGACCTGCGGTTCGAGGCGGGCGTGGACCGGGTCGAGGGGCGCAAGATCTTCGCCTCGGCGACGCTCCGCGCAGGCGCGACGCTCTGCGCGGAGGCCGACGCCATCTTCATCTCGCTCGGCGCGGACCACTTCAAGGGCATGGCGCTTCGGGCTTCGAGATCGGATCGAAGCGAGGAAGGTCAGGCGTAGCGGGTGACGACCCCGTCTCCGGTGGCGCCGGTCTCCCGGACGTGGGTGATCGCGGCGCGCAGGTCTTCGAGGTAGCTGTCGACGACCTGCAGGTGGGCGGGGGAGAGCATGAGGTGGATGGAGGCCGGGTCGGTGGTGAAGCCCGTGAACCAGCCCTTGCGGAAGAGCTGGCCGTAGACCGCGCGCATGTCCAGGTCGTCGGAGCGGTAGGCGATCAGGCCCAGCTGTGGATCGCCGAGCGCGTGCAGGCCCAGCTCGGCGAAGCCCTCGCTGAGCTTCTCTCTCGCGTCGGTCACCTGGCGCGCCTTCTCGCAGTAGCCTTCGACGCCCAGGTAGTGCATGACGGCCCAGGCGCCGGCGATGGCGCCGCCGGGGCGGGTGCCCGCGAGCGTCGGCGTCGTCATGTGTCCTCCCGGCCAGTCGCCGAACTCGAAGATCTGGTGCTCGCGCTGCTCCTCGCTGCGGTGGAGCACGGTCGACGCGCCCTTGGCGGCGTAGCCGTACTTGTGCAGGTCGGCCGACATCGAGCGGACCGCCGGCACCTCGAAGTCGAAGGGCGGCACGTCGACGCCATTCATGCGGGCGAATGGCGCGAAGTAGCCGCCGACGCAGGCGTCGACGTGGAGCCACACGTCCCGCTGCCGTGCGACGTCGCCGAGCGCCTCGATGGGGTCGATCACTCCGTACGGGAAGCACGGCGCGGAGCCGACCAGCATCAGCGTGCGCGGGCCGATGGCGTCGGCCATCGCCGGAACGTCGGCGCGCATGTCGCGGGCGACCGGCACGCGCACCACGCGCAGACCCAGGTAGTGCGCGGCCTTGTCGAAGGCGGGGTGCGCCGAGAGGGGAGCCAGGATCTCGCCGTCCGTGGTGTCGCGGCCCTGCGCTCGCGCCTGGTCGCGGCAGGTCTTGACCGCCATCAGGATGCTCTCGGTGCCGCCGGAGGTCATGTTCCCGCAGGCGCCCTCCGGGCCGTGGAGCAGCGAGAGCCCCATCGCGACCACGTCGTCCTCCATGCGCTTGAGGCTCGGGAAGGCGAGGGGTCCGAGCGCGTTCTCGGACTGGTACAGCGCGTAGGCGTCCTTGGCGACGCGCAGCACGTCCTCGCCCGCGTTGAACACGTAGACCGCCGTGCGCGCGGAGCGCCAGTCGGCGTCGCCCTTGCCCAGGCTCTCGAGCTCGTGGCGAACCGTCTCCCAGCTCGCGCCCTTCTCGGGGATCGACTTTCCCACGGGGTTTCTCCTCGCTAGAGGCGCAGTCTACCGCGCCTGCAACGCCCGTTGGGCCCGGCGTACACTGCGGCGACTGCGCGAAGGAGGAGCCGCCATGGACCTGGAGCAGCTGACCGACGTCCGCTACGAGGTGGACCGCGGGCTCGCCTGGATCACGATCGACCGCCCCGAGGTGTACAACGCCTTTCGCGGCCGCACGGTGGACGAGCTGATCCGCTGCTTCAAGGCGGCCTGGGCCGACCGCGGCGTCGGCGTGGTTGCGCTTACCGGCGCAGGCGAGCGGGCGTTCTGCGCTGGGGGGGACCAGAAGCAGCGCGCCGCGACCGGCCACTACGGGCCGACGGAGAGCGGCCTCTTCGAGATCGAGACGCTCCACCGCGTGATCCGCGACGTCCCCAAGCCGGTGATCGCGGCGGTGAACGGCGTAGCGGTGGGCGGCGGTCACGTGCTGCACGTGCTCTGCGACCTGACCGTGGCCGCGGACACCGCGCGGTTCGGGCAGGCCGGGCCGCGCGTCGGGTCGTTCGACGCCGGCTTCGGCACCGCCTACCTGGCGCGGATCCTGGGCGAGAAGCGGGCGCGCGAGGTCTGGTACCTGTGCCGGCTCTACGACGCGGCGACCATGGAGCGCTGGGGACTGGTGAACGCGGTCGTTCCCGCCTCGGAGCTTCGCGCCGAGGTGCGGCGCTGGGCCGACGAGATGCTCGACAAGAGCCCGACCGCGCTCAAGGTGCTGAAGCACTCGTTCAACGCGGACAGCGAGTCGGTTGCCGGGCTCGGCGCGATGGCCTTCGACTCGCTCGAGCTGTTCGTGAAGACCGACGAGGCGCGCGAAGGCGTGGCAGCGTTCAACGAGGGCCGGGCGCCCGACTTCTCGAAGCACCGCTAGCCGTGGCGCACGCGGACACGGCTTTGGTGACGGGCGGAGCGGGCGGGATCGGCGCCGCCATCGCCGCCGCGCTGGCTGCGGACGGGCTCCGGGTCGGCGTGACGGACCTGGATGCAGCGGCGGCACGAGACGTCGCCGCCGGCATCGGCGGCTGCGGGGTGGCGCTCGACGTGACCGATCCGGCTTCGGTGGAGGCGGCGGTCGCCGAGGTGATGCAGCGGCTGGGACCCGTCGCGGTGCTGGTCAACTGCGCCGGCTGGGACGAGCTGAAGCCCTTCCTGGACACGGACGAGGCCTTCAGCGCGCGCGTGCTCGACATCAACCTCTCGGGCCCGATCCGGGTCACCCGCGCGGTCCTGCCGGGCATGGTCGAGCGCGGCTCTGGACGGCTCGTGCACGTCGCCTCCGACGCCGGTCGCGTCGGCTCCTCGCTCGAGTCGATCTACTCGGCGGCCAAGGGCGGGCTGATCGCGTTCAGCAAGACGATCGCGCGCGAGGTGGCGCGCCACGGCATCACCTCGAACGCGGTGTGTCCGGGGCCCACCGACACGCCGCTGCTGACCGGCATCGCGCAGGCAAGTCCCGATGGAGAGCGCGTGATCGCCTCGATGACTCGGGCCGTCCCGATGCGGCGCCTGGGCCGCCCGGAAGACGTGGCGGGCGCGGTCGCGTTCCTCGCCTCGGACACAGCGGGCTACATCACCGGCCAGACGCTGTCGGTGAGTGGCGGACTCACCATGGCGTGAGCGCTGGACAGCCGCTGTATCATGCAGGCGAATCAGAAGGAGGTCAGACCATGCAGTCACGCACGCACCTGATCCTGGGTTCGCTGGCAGCGCTCGGTCTCGCCTGCGGCTCCGAGCCCGACGTGGCCAGCGGGCCGCCCGCAGCGGAGCTGGCGCTCGAAGTCGCCGGCACCTACCAGGTCAGCGGGGTCACGGTCGAGATCGACAGCCTGCAGGAGCGGTACATCGCCGGCACCGTGATCATGACGCGCAGCGGCTCCGAGTACCGCTCGTCGTTCGAGCTGTCGACCATGCTGCCGAGCCCGGACGGGCCGCTGCACACTCAGGTCATCGGCACGGGCGAGGGAGAGATCGACGCCGACGGGGTGCTTCGCGGCGCGGCCCGCACACAGCTCGTGATCGGTGCGGTGGCCGGGGTCCCGACGCAGTTCCCGTTCGTGCCGCGGTTCGTGGGTCCGCGCATCGTCTCGGAGACGGTCATCCTGTTCGGCGAGAACGGCGCGATCGAGATCGAGATCCAGACCCGCGCCGACGAAGGTGAGCGCTACCGGGCCACGCGGACCACGCTCGCGGGGACGCTGGTCCCGGGAAGCGAGACGGCTCCGGCCCCGATGCCCTGAGGCTACGCCTCGAGCAGCCCCTCGGTGGGCACGTGCTCCACGCGGTCGAGCACGCGCTCGATCCAGCCCTCCATCAGCTCGAGGCCGCGGTCCTCGCCGATCTCGATCAGGTCGGCCGTCGCGGCTCCGAGCCGTGAGAGCATGAGAAGCATGGTGAGCCGGTAGTCGCGCACGAACCGCGTCCAGGGGTAGTCCGGGACGCCGAGCTCGAGCAGCTCGTCGTGGTAGACGCGCATCAGTCGCTCCTCCTCTTCGGGCGTCGTGCCCACGGGAAGCGAGCTCAGGAAGTAGGCGGCATCGAAGGCGCCGAGGCCCGAGGCCAGGGTCTGCCAGTCGAAGAGCACGATCTCGTCGGTCGCGTCGTCGAAGAACAGGTTGTCGAGCCGGAAGTCGCCGTGGACGATCGTGCGGGGCGGCCGTCCCAGCTCGCGCATCAGCTCGACGTCGTGCTCTTCGAGCCACGCCAGCTTCTCGCGCACCGCGGGCGTCAGGCGGTCGCCGTAGCGCTCCAGGAAGGGCGCGCGGCCCAGGTCCAGGAAGTGCCGGAACGTGTTCGGCGCGATGTCCATCGGCATGATCCACCAGAACGAATCGAGGCGCGGATCGTCCCAGAACCCGGCGTGCAGCCGGGCGGCGCAGCGCAGCGCTCGCTCGCTCTCGGCCCGGGAGCAGCCGGCGACCTGGTCGCCGATGCGCGCGGGCGCCATGTCCTCGAGTACGAGGACGAAGCGCTGGCGCGACAGGCCGGCGAGCCAGGTGAAGAAGCGCAGCAGCAGGCGCAGCAGCACCCCCGGCAGGCGGTCCATGAAGCGGAGGATCGGCCCGGCCCACTTCGAGCCCGCGGTCTCGTCCATCGCGCTGTAGTAGTGGCGGGGCGTGCGCACGCCGACCTTGTCGCCTAGCTCCCGGTAGAAGCGGATCTCGCGCTCGTACACGCCGCCGAGCTGTCCCAGCCCGCGATTCGACTCGCGCGCGGTGGGGAGCTTGGCGATCAGAGTTCGGGGCGCGGAGGGCTCGTCGCGGTCGAGAGAGAGCTCGAGCCGGGCGACGTCGCCGATGAAGCCCTGACCCTCGCCGAGCATCTCGCTCTCGACCTTGACCACGCGCGCCTCACGCAGCACGCCGGTCCCGCGAAGCGCACCGGTCAGCCACTCGGGCGTCAGCTCTGCCAGCGTCTCGGGGATGTACGGCCGCGCCATGCGCCGCTCAGGTGTTCTGCGCGGTCATCCCGCCGTCGACGGGGATGACTGCGGCGTTCAGGTACGAGGCGGCCGGCAGCACCAGCGACAGCGTGATCTGCGCCACCTCCTCGGGGTCGCCGTAGCGGCGCAACGGGACTCGGCGCCGCGCGAACTTGGTCTTGGCGGCGTCGGGGATGGACGCCGTCATGCCGGTGTGGATCGGGCCCGGGCAGATGCAGTTGACGGTTACGCCGCGGGAGCCCAGCTCGACGGCCAGGCCCCGCGTCAGCCCGATCACCCCGTGCTTGGCCGCGGTGTAGGGGCTGGCGAACGCCGAGGCGCCGAGGCCCTCGGTCGAGGCGATGTTCACGATGCGGCCCGCTCCGTCGCTCAGAAGGTGGGGCAGGGCGGCGCGGATCAGCCTCTGCTGCCCCGACAGGTTCACCTCGAGCGTGCGCGCCCAGCTCTCCTCGTACTGCGGGCCGTCGATCGGCGACCCCATGCTGATGCCCGCGTTGTTGACGAGGATCTGCAGGGCGCCGAAGTGCTGGACGATCCCGGCCACGACGGCCTCGCAGTCCGCGGCGTCGGAGACGTCGAAGGTCCAGCCCCGGGCGTCGCCGCCCGCGGAGCGGATCTCCTCGACGACCTTCTCGACGCCGGCGGCGTTCACGTCGGCCACCGCGACCCGCGCGCCCTCGTCGGCAAACAGGTGTGCGGTGGCGCGGCCCATGCCGCTCGCGGCCCCGGTCACGAGGGCGACACGGCCTGCGATCGAGCGGTCCAGCGTGGTGAGTCGGGTCATCTGTGCTCCTGCAAGCGTGGCGCGCGGCGTTCGACGACGCCGTTCTCGGTGAGCGTCATGTGGGTCAGCGTCTGCTCGTCGTGGTTCATGCGCCAGGACAGCATGCGCTGGGCGTACTCGAGCACGCGCGACAGGTAGGCCGGGTCCTCCGCACGGTTTACCCGCTCTTCCGGGTCCTCCTGAAGGTCGAAGAACAGGGGAGGGAGCGCGGTGAAGTGCACGTACTTGTAGCGCTCGTCGCGAATCACGTTGAGCGAGCACTGGTGCAAGGTCAGGCCGAGCGCGGTCTCGGCTTCGTTGCGCGCCGGGTCGCGGAAGTCGTACTCCCAGTGCGCCTCGCCCCGCCAGCGCGCGGGCGGCTTTCCGGACTCGAGCATCGGTCGCAGCGAGCGCCCGTCGCACTGCACGGGGACCTCCACGCCGAGCCAGTCGAGCAGCGTCGGCATCAGGTCTACGTTCTCGCTGAAGGCGTCGATGCAGGACCCGCGCGCCGCGTCCGATTCCGGTCGCGGGTCGCGGATGATCAGCGGGATGTGGAAGGACTCGTCGAAGTAGCCGCACTTGCCGAGCAGCCAGTGGTCCCCCATCTGTTCGCCGTGGTCCGAGGTGAAGACGATGAGCGTACGGTCGTAGAGTCCCCTCTCCTTCAAGAACGCGATCAGCCGCCCGATCTGGTCGTCCACTTCGCTGATCAGGCCGTAGTACGAGGCCTTGAGCCGGCGCAGCCTGCGCTCGTCCTCGGGGCAGCGGTAGCCGCGCTGTCCGACTTGGTAGGCCAGCCAGGGGTGCTGCGCGCCTTCGGCTTCGGCGCTCTCCGCGCGGTTGAAGCCCGGCACCTCGGCGGGATCGTAGAGCGCGTTGTACGGCTCGGGCGCGATCCACGGCGGGTGCGGCCGGAGCAGCGACAGGTGCACGACCCAGGGGGCGGGTCCCTGCTCGCGCACGTAGTCCATCACGCTCCCGGTCATGAAGAACGTGTCGTGGTGCTCGGCCGGGATCGCCAGCGGCGCCGGCACGTCGCCGCCGTCCTCCCACTCCGGAACGTCACGCTTGCGCGAGTACAGTTCGAAGACCTCGTCCGGAATCTCGTAGCCGCGCTCGCGCAGCCAGTCGGCCCAGGCGTGCGGGTAGGTGCCCATCTCGACGACGGGACGGATGCCCGGCAGCAGCCCCTCGTAGCTCCGGAGCACCGGGTCGTCCGGGTCGAGCAGCCGCGGGTCGGCGCTGGTGTCGGTGTAGCCGAACAGGACCGGGTCGTGTCCGCGGGCCCGCAGCTCGGCGGCCCAGTTGGTGTGCCGCGCGTCGAGCGGCGTGCCGTTCGTCCCCGAGCGGTGGTTCTGCAGGTACATGCCCGTGTGCAGCGACGCCCGGCTCGGACCGCAGGGGGCTGCCTGTGCGTAGTGCCGCGCGAACCGCACACCGTCGCCGGCCAGGGCGTCGAGGTGCGGCGTGCGCACCAGCGGGTGGCCGGCCGCCGACAGGCAGTCGGCGCGCCACTGGTCTGCGGTAATGAAGAGGACGTTCCGGGGCGGCGCCATCGCCCCTTCATGCTACTCGATCGCGACGTGCCCCCGACAGGAGGGGATCTGGCAGACTGGGTCCGCTCCGTGCGGCCGCGGGGCGGGGAGGAGGACCACGTGGAAGCGAAGTCGAGGACCCTCGGGATCCTGCTGTACCCGGACTTCGAGCTGCTCGACGTGTTCGGTCCGGTGGAGATGTTCGCCTACGTGGGCGACGAGCTGACGCTCGTCAGCGTCGCGGCCGAGGCCGGGCCGGTGCGTTCGGCGCAGGGCCAGTCGTCGCTGGCGGACCACGGCTTCGCCGACTGTCCGGCGCTCGACCTGCTGCTCGTGCCCGGCGGGATCGGCACGATTCCGGCGCTCGAGGACGAGACCCTGCTCGCCTGGCTGCGCGAGCGCGCCGCGTCGGCCGAGATCACCACCTCGGTGTGCTCGGGCTCCGCGATCCTGGCGCGCGCGGGGTTGCTCGACGGACGGCGCGCGACCTCGAACAAGCAGTTCTTCGAGCTCGCCACGAGCCAGAGCGACAAGGTCGACTGGGTCTGGGAGGCGCGCTGGGTGGATGACGGAGACTTCGTCACGTCGTCGGGCGTGTCGGCGGGCATGGACATGGCGCTCGCCGTGATCGAGCGGCTCTGGGGACGGGAGCGTGCGGACGGGATCGCCGCGCTCACCGAGTACGAGCGCCAGCGCGATCCGACTGCGGACGCATTCGCGAAGCGGCTCCGGTCGACCCCGTCCGCGTAGCTCCGGCTCACTCCCCGGTCGGGAAGAACTCGCGCAGCACCTCGTCCAGCACGGGACGAATGCGGCGCTCGAGCGCCGCGTTCGCAAAGCCCACCCACGCCACGGCGGACAGCGTGTCCAGTGGCGCGTCGAGGGGGCCGCCGCGCGCGTCCTGCACCACGCAGCCGGCCTCTTCGGCGATCAGGGCGGTGCAGGCGTCGTAGGGGTGGCAGACCGGGATCGCGTCGTCTCCGAGCGCCGCGCGCGCGAGCGGCCGCAGGTCGCCGAGCAGGCGGTCACGGCCGGTCAGGAGCTCGTGTAGCTGCCCGCCCGTGGACATGTACTGGTCGTCGAAGATCGGTACCGGCAGGCCCCCGTGCAGGCGGTCCCACAGCGCCTCCTCGAACCGCGCCAGCAGCTCCTTTCCGCGCGGAAAGAACCGCGCGAACGATGCGAAGCCGTGCGCCAGCTCGGTCGCGTCCGAGGGACGCGGCGCAAACCGTGTCTCGGCGCGCGAGTCGAGGTCCCGCCGGACCGCGCGCAGCCCGGCGGGTCCGGCGCCGCGCACCGCCGAGATCTGGTCGGCCAGGCGCTGCTTCTCGGTCGGAAGCTCCGTCATGGCGGCGACGGCGAGGTCGCCGAGACGCGAACCGCCTGCGTGCCTCGGGGCGACCGCGCTGAGCACCCAGGCCGAGCGCTTGTCATGCATGAAGCCGCGCGTGCCGTCGACCGGATCGACGATGCAGACGAGCGCCACGTCGGAGCCGGTGGCCAGGTCGCGCGGAAACGTCCGGGACTCGCGTCCCTCCATCACCACCTCGACGGGCAGGTCCGCGGGCCAGTTTCCGGCGAAGAAGTCGAGTGCGGCCGCCTCGCCGGGAGCGTCGATGCCGTACAGCGTGTCGGACGGAGTCTCCTCGACGACCGCGCCGAGCTCCGCCCTGCTGCGGGCGTCTCGCGCGGCCAGCACGGCGGCCTGCACTGCATCCTGCAGGTCGCAGACCAGGCCGCGCAGGCGTTCGGTGTCGAGAGCCATGCGCAGCGGTTCTAGCACGTTGCCGCCGGCGGGGCGCCGCCGCGCTGCTGCGACTACTCGGGGCGCTCCGGGCTGATCACGCGGCCGTTCGAGATGCGCACCTGCAGGCGCTGCTTGGCGTCGATGAGCACGACTTCCGTCACGCCCTCGGCGCGCAGCTTCCGGGCGATCTCCGACGCCTCGCGGTACTGCTGGTCCGCGTCGAGGCCGTGCCAGGAGGCGTCGAGCTTCGCGACCATGGCCGAGCCGTAGCCGAACTGGTCGCGCTGGCCCGAGTCCAGGTGCGGGGAGACCTGGTGAAGCTCGGTCTCGTCCAACAGTCGGATGCTCGTCATCGGGCCGATCGCGACGCGCCCGACCATCACCAGGGCGACCACGGCGAGCCCCACCGCGAGCCAGGTCTTCGCTCCCCAGACCCGCCTTACCTTGTGCTGGTTCTGGGCCGCGTCGATCAACGAGCGCAGGTCGATGCCATCGGTCGAGACGTTGTGGACGGCCACCGGCCGCGCCGCCCGCCGCCGCGCGGCGTCCGAGGCCTGCCAGATGGGGAGCAGGCGAGTGAGCGCCTGAGAAGGCCCGCGCGTCTCTTCGTAGTGTCCACGGCGGATCAGGTCGCGGACTTCGGCGCGCAGCGTGTTGCGGACCTCGGGAACCCACTCGTCCTCGAGCACCTCGGGATCGATCCCGAGCAGGGCGAGCTCCGATCCGATGCGTTCGACCTGGCCTACGACCAGGCCGACGACGAGCAGCGGGAGCAGCGACTCGGGCGGCGTGCCCTCGAAGGTGCCGAGCAGGATCTCGCGGTCCGACTCCTCCAGCTTCGACAGGTCGGCGCCGGCCGCGATCACGCGGGCCGGACCGTCCGGACCCTGGCCCTCTCCGAGGCGCGCGCGGATGGCCGCGGTGAGCGCCACCAGCCCCTCGTGCTCGTACATGGAGGCGCGGGGCCGGCGGACGGTCTCCTCGCGCTGCGCTTGCTTCTTCTGCTCCTCGTCGATGAAGTCGAGGTCGAGCTCCACCGACTCCAGGATCTCGTCGCCGTCCTCGTCGACGACGCCGAGGTGGATGGCGTCGATCCGGTTCGCCACCGCCATGTTGTAGAGGACGGCGGCGCGCAGGATCTCGGGGAGCAGCACCCGCATGCCGAGGTTCTGCTTGAAGCTGAAGAGCCGCTCGATGATCGGCTCCAGGTCCTCGAGCGCCTCCGCCGCCTTCAGGTCGGCGATGGCCTTCTCGAAGGTGGCGACGGCCTGGGTGGCTGCCGCGGGGAAGAGCTTCGCGGCCTGGTCACACACCTCGGTCAGGCGCGGCGTGATCTGCGAGGGCTCGACGCGCAGCTTGCGGACCTTGCCGTCGTCGTTGGTCGCGAGCCGCCCGATCAGCAGGTCGGTGAGCGGCCAGAGATCGTCGAAGCTCTCGAGGTCCCCGAGGCAGAGGTCGAGCACCGACTCGACGTCGGGCCGGTGCGAGCGCGCGAGCTGCGGGATGGCGGGGCGCAGCTTGGACAGGTCGGTCTGTAGCAGCTGGTCGCGCGTGCGAAGCAGCAGCGACGAGAGGGCGGAACCGATCTCGGCGAACTCGGCCGCGGCGCGCTCGGCGATCGCCTCGACGCCCTCGGACTCGAGCAGCGCCGAGAGGCCGTCGATCTGCTCGTGGAGCGCCTCGAACTGCTCGTTGTAGGCGAGCAGGTCCGAGTCGTCGAGCGCGGGCGAGAGGACGAGAGCCGCGGACTCGAGAACCGCGAGCTCCTGTGCCCGAGACGCGAGAAAGGCCTCGGGCGAGGCCGCCGTGGGCCTCGCCGCGGGCCGTGCTGCGGCGCTCATCGAGATCCCCTCCAGGTGTGCGGTCGCGTGTCCGGCGGCGTTGCCGCCACCGGACACGACGACGCTCTACTTGCCCTTGCCCTTGCCCTTGCTCGGCAGGGCGCCGCCGCCGCTGCCTTCGTCATCCACGCCGGCGGACGGGTCGTCTGCACCGGTGGGGCCGCCGCCACCCTGGCCCGGGTTCGACGAGTCGACGCCGTCGTCGTTGTTGCCGTGGCCGTTGTTGCCGTTGCCGCCCGTGTCGCCTGCGTCACCGACGTCGTCGCCGCCAGCTCCGCCGCCGTTCCGGCTCGGGAACTCCAGCTCGACGGACGTGCCGCGCACGTCGTCGAACCAGACGATCGGCTCGTTCGCGCTCACCACGCGATCGGCCTGGGCCAGGGGGACCTGGACGACGAGCGCGAAGGCGGACGCGGCGCCGGCTGCAAGCAGCCATTTGCCTAGAGAGTTCATCATGTCGTTTCTCCGTCCTGCATTTGATCCCCTCGCCTCAGCCCCTCGGTCAGTTCACGATCGTGAGGTCGTTCTGGATGACCACCACGTCCGTGATGTTGTTGCCCGGGTTGATGTCGCCCGTCGCCATCGCGAAGAAGTTCTCTCCGTCGTCGACGGCTCGGACCGTGTACGTGTAGTAGCGGCTCTTGATGGTCTGGTTGTCGACGTTCTGGGCGCCGACCATCTCGACGCCGAGATCGAAGAAGTTGTCGGCGTAGAAGCCGTTCGAGGCCTGGAACGCCTTCTGCGCGGCGAAGATGCCCTTCAGGCCCAGTTGCGCCTCGACGCGGCGGGCCCGGTAGATCGACAGGCGCAGGTCGGGCAGGGTGATCGCGGAGAGGATCCCGATCAGCGACATCACGATCACGAGCTCGATCAGGGTAAAGCCCTCTTCGCGGCGGCGACTTCGCCTCGCTCGCGTGGGGCTGGTGGTCATTTCCCGACTCCCTCTTGCAACCGTTCGACCCTGGCCGCGTGTTGCGGCTGCCGGGCACTGGCTTTGCGTCACCGCCTTCCGGCGGCTTTGCCCTTTTTCGGGAGCAGTACGACGGTGCGTCGGGCTACCCCTTGCTCCGCCGACTCCGGCGGACACTGACCCTTTCGGCGGCGGGGGAGGCGGACTTGATACGAGGGGGTGCCTGCTGGTCAGGCCGCGGGCGCGCTGGCGCCCGCCGGCTCTCTAGGGATGGGACCCGCGGCGCTCGAGCCCGCAGGTCCGCGGCAGGTCGAGCATCAAGTTCATGTTCTCGATGGCGACGTGGGCTCCGCCCTTGCCGATGCTGTCGAGCACGGTCATGACGACGATGCGGCCCCGCTCGGCGTCTACCTCGAGCCCGATCTGGCAGTGGTTGGTGCCGTTGACCGCGCTGACCCAGGGGTAGGGGCGGTACTGCCAGGTGGCGCCGTCGTCCCGGGGCTGGTCCCAGACGTGCACGAAGGGCGCATCGCGGTAGAAGTCGGAGTACAGCTCGAGTGCAGCTTCCCGTGCCAGGGGGCGCTTCGGAAACGCGTGGCAGACGTCGAGGATGCCGCGCACGATCGGGACGTAGACAGGAGTGAAGTGGACCGACACGGGCCGCCCGGCGAGCGCCCCGAGCTCCTGCTCGATCTCGAAGCCGTGCCGGTGGCCGACCACGTTGTAGGGGACCAGGTTTGCGCCGATCTCGGGGTGGTGGATCGCCCGGGTCGGGTCGGCGCCCGCGCCTGCGGTGCCGGAGAGGCCCTCGACCACGAGCCTCTCCTCTTCGACCAGCCCTTCGCGCACCAGCGGCGCCAGGCCCAGGATCGCGGCACTCGAGAAGCAGCCGGGGTTCGCCACCAGGCGGGCCGCGGAGATCTCGGCCTCGCGCAGCTCCGGAATGCCGTAGACGGCCTCTTCGGCCAACGCCCACTGCGAGTGCTCCATGCCGTAGGTGCGCTCCCAGGTCGCGCGGTCGCGCAGGCGGAAGCCCGCCCCCAGGTCGATCACGCGCGATCCCGCCGCGACGAAGCGCGCCGCCGCCTCGAGCGATGCGTCGGTCGGGAGCGCCAGGAAGACGACGTCGCAGGGCTCGGCCCGGTCCGGATGGATGGTGTGCACGCCGCTGCCGTACAGGTTCGGGTGGAACCGCTCGATCGGCGCCTCGCTGCGGCTCGACGCCCAGGCCAGCTCCACCGCCGGGTGCTCCAACAGCACGCGCAGCGCCTCGCCGCCCATGTATCCGCTCGCGCCCAGCACGCCGGCCCGGGGCGCCACGTTCAGGCTCCGGTCGCCTGGGCGATGCGCCAGGAACCTGCGGCCCCGACGGGGTGGGCCTGGGCGGAGAGCGCTCGGGGCACGATCAAGACTCCTTCGCTGCAACAGAGCTTGTATATGCGAACCCGTTCGGGGGCAAGGTCGGCCGAAGTGCTAGCCTCCGGACATGCGCGGCCTCCTCCCCTTGCTGATGGCGGCGATCCTCCTCTGGCCACCCCTGGCTCCCACGGCAGACGCTCCGGACCGCTCGCCCCCCGTGATCCAGCGGGACGGAAAGCTCGAGCTGGCCCGCTTCCAGCGCTGCCAGCTGGACGGACGCGAGCTCCAGTTCTTGGTCTACGCCTGGGCCGATGCGGCCAAGGTCGGCCGGGCCCGGCTGGTCGCCGAGAGCGCGCGAGCGGCCACGGCCGAGATCTCCCGGCTGCACGCGGCCGACTCGTCGGGCGAGCTCGAGTGCCGCGAGATCGACGCCCCGGTCGGTGACGTCGACTACGAGATCGAGATCGAGGTCTCCGCCGGGTCGGTCGAGGTCGCCTCGGTCGACGTGAACGAGCGGAGCGCGGTCGTCCAGACGGGCTACCAGGCACGCCAGCGGCGAGCGCAGGGCGCGGGCGTGGAGGCGGCTCCGGGACCGTGCGCCTCCACCACCATGGGACGCATCTTCTGTGCGCACGCGCCCGACGGCGTGGCCGTGACCACGACGATGGGCGAGGTCGTCTGCGCACGCGGTCAGTGCGTGCGCGAGGCGAGCGGTCGCTGGAACTGCTCGCGGGCCTCGGGCGGCTGGGCCGAGTTGACCGTCACCGGGCCGGAGTGCGAGCAGGGCTGCTACCCGCCCACCCAGCGGCAGTGCCGCGCGGCCTGACTCAAGCCGCGCTCTTCACGTGCACGTCGCGCTGCGGGAACGGGATCTCGATGCCCGCGGCGTCGAACGCGAGCTTGACGCGCTCGTTCAGTTCGAAGCGGACCGGACCCCAGTCGGCGGTCTCGACCCACGCCCGCATCACGATGTTGACGCACGAGTCGCCGAGTTCGCCGACGCCGAGCACGGGGGGCGGGTCCTTCAGGACGCGCTCCTCGCCAGCGAGCACGCCCTCGATCACCCGCTTGGCCTGGCGGATGTCGTCTCCGTAGCCGATGCCGAAGACCAGGTCCACGCGCCGCGTCTCCATGGCCGAGTAGTTGGTGATCGTGCTGCCGGTGACGGCGGCATTTCCGATGATCACCATCTTGTTGTCCGGCGTCGTGAGCACGGTGTGGAAGACCTGGATCTCCCTCACCGCGCCGGTCACGCCACCGATCTCGACCATGTCCCCCGACTTGAAGGGGCGGAACACGATCAGCATCACGCCGGCGGCAAAGTTGGCGAGCGAGCCCTGGAGCGCGAAGCCGATCGCGAGACCCGCGGCCGCAATGACCGCCGCGAACGATGTCGTGTTCACCCCTAGTCGGCTCAGCGCCGAGATGATGACGAAGACGATCGCGGCCATGTAGGTCAGGTTCGCAGCGAACCCGACCAGCGTGCCGTCGATTTCGGCCCGGGTCATCATGCGGCGGACCAGGCGCGAGGCCAGTCTCGCCGCCCACCAGCCGAGGATCAGGATGACCGCTGCGCCCAGCAGGTCCGGTCCGT